>PABI01000135.1 GCA_002699125.1 Anaerolineaceae bacterium | reverse complement strand
TGTTTCGATAAACGTTTCTTTTAGTTCAGGTGTTACTGCTTTTATTATTCCCATCCTCTTATTCTATCTTTTTCCTCGTTTATTTCTCGGAAACCGCCTAAGGCGATGCCGATGGCCATCCCGCGGCTTTGATAAGATGGTGCAGGTCGCTTTCTTGTGTCATTTGATTTTTGTTCCATTTTGCTATCTCCTTCGGCTTAGCCGCTCTTAGGCATCAGCACATCAGTTACCCCGGAGCCGCGTTGGAACATCTGGTCACGGTGCAGCCAGACAACAATGACGGCCACAATGATGTAGATGAGAATGTCCCACGGTTGAGCATCGGGGAAAAGTGGATTCATCATTTGGAAGTGGTACAAGACAGCGATCAATAAGCTGCCTCGGCTGGCGTTGAACAGAGGCGTCAGGATGACAGAAATGGCAACCACACCGGCAAAGTAAGGCCCGAAAGACCAGGCACTTTGCGGCGTCCCGCTCATCAGGAAAGAAGGAACATGCCAGAGTGCCCAAATGACCCCGAGAATTAAGCCAGCCCAGAACGGGGCGAAGCGGCGCTGCAACAAGGGCAGGGCCAGCCCGCGCCAGCCAAACTCTTCAATGGGACCCAGGAACAATGCCAGCGCCAACGCCGGAAGTGCCTTGGTCCAGGGGGAAAAGGAGAATGAATCGTTGATTGTTCCTGCTAAGGCAGCGCCAGCGTAGACAATGGCCGGAATGCCCAAAATGAGAAACAGCCACCACAGTCTGGGGGCACGCCACAGGGTCAACCGCCGGAAGAAGCTGCTCAGGCCCCTTAACCCACAGTGCCACCAGACCAGGAACACGCCGGCAAAGCCTGGTGCGTATACGGCCAGTATGAATAGAGGATTTGTGGTACTGATCTCGCCGAAGATGGCGACGATCTGGTCAGTGAACAAGAGGAGCAGTGCAGCCAAACCCCAGGTTAAACCAAAGGTAATCGCCAGGAAAGGGCCAAGTGTTTTTGTTGTGACAGTTGTTGGAATTTTTGAGACTAAGTTCATCGTTATTTCTCCTAATTATGGGTTAGACAAACTGTTTGTCGTGGGTTGGGACACTGTACCGAAATCGTTCTTTGTACCTGATATTTCAAGGGTGTCCCCAGTAAACCGATAAGACACCGGCACCAGAATCGGCCGTTAACACCAGGCGGTAGGTACCTGCGGGCAGGTTTTGTTCCCAAGTGCCGCCGCCACTTGCATCGGTGCGGTAGCTTTCGCTGTGTAAAATCACCTGTTTCTCACCTTCTGGCCCGACCAGGCTGAGGTCAAAGTAGGGGGTATCGGCGTTAGGCAAGGTGTAGAAGATGTTGGTAACGGCCGTTTCTGCCACCGTAAATTCCCCCACCGTTTCTGCATCATGAGACTGGGCAGAAAGGTCAACCTCGGCCACCCGCTGAAAATGTGGCGGTGGTGTTGGTTGGGCCTGGTTTGCCTGGCAGCTCACGGTGAGCAGAACAAGGCTTATTAACAGAACAAAAAATTTGGTTTGGACGTTTGTCAAACGCTGTCGCCGTGAATTTATAGACATGGTCAGTTCCTCTTTTAACGGTTTCTATGGGCCTTCAGCCCGAATGTAATCCTGTACATCAACGTTGTAAGCCACGTCATCCAGCTCAATGACCAGCCAGGGCGTGCCTTCATCGGCCCAGGTGACGGCAGAACGCGACGGGATCAGGTTGCCCTGATAGGTGTCCCAGGCCAGCGGCGTTAGCTGCCACAAAATCTTTTCTGTGCTCGCTGCTTCCTTGTAACGCATTGCTTCCATGCTGGCGATCAGGCCCGTTTCTGGATCAAAGTACACGGTGAAGGTGTCCTTATCCGCCGCAAACGGAACGATTAGCCGGGCAGAGCTTTCGTCGATGGCTTCCCAGCGCACGCGGGAATCGGTTACGTAGATTGAAGGCAGCCAGATCGATTCGCCCCAGAGGCCCAAATTGGCGGCCATATCAATTTTGGGTTCGTTCTCAATAATGCCTACGGGCAGCTGCATCCGCGCCTGCCCATCCAGGTACCGCTCGTTTACTTTTAGGAGAGGTAGGCCAAAAATGGTGGCTTCGATGTAGTGCCGATAACCCTGACCGGCATCGTGGGTAAAGCGCAGTCGGGCCGGGAAGGTGATGCCCATAAAGCGCAGCGTGCCGCGCCCGGTGATGACGGCCGTTTCCACCACTGGCACCTCGTCCCCTATGATCGTTTGATAATAACGAGCCACGGGCGCGGGTAAATCGGCAGGCAGGGCTGTGGTGCTCAAAGGTTGGGTGGGCTGGGGGTAGGCAGGAAACGGCCGTGGCTGCACACGCAAACCGGCAACCAGCAGTAAGGGGATCAGCATTACCAAACTGATGAGTGCGCCGCGAAAGGCGTTGCTCCAATCCAGTACCGTGATCACCAGCGATACGGCCGTGGCTGTCAACATCAGCGGCAGCCACCACGGCTGGTCGGCCACAAGGCTTACGGCAGAGCCAACCAGCCCCACGGCGGCCAGCAGCCAGAGCGTGCTAAACAGCTTCATGCCACTCTGCCCCAGCGCCAAACGGCCGTCAAGCAAGGTTGTTTTGTAGGGCAGCTCGGCAATCTCTGCCAGCGGCCAATAGGCCACAAAGCCCATCAAATGAATCAGCCCATGTATGATAATGGTGGCAACTGCACCATAAAAAAGGATTCGCATCATTGTGTCTGCTCCTTGCATTTACTTTTCACCATTGGGAGACGAGAATTATCAAATTCGCCACTGTTCTCAGGATAAAACAAAGTTCACGTAAACACACTGGGCATCTGAGGGAATTTCCATTGGACGGTTGGGGAGCGTTTTCACTGGTCAGGTGACCAGGTAGCTTGTCAGCACCACCATTATCCCCTGGCTTACTCACATGGTGAGTTTCAATTTTTCACAGTGCGGAAATGAGGTAGCCGCAAATTGTTGCGGTTGTGTTTGAAAAGTTATGGGCCAGAAACGGGGCCAGCAAATTATTTGTTTTTAAGTAGAAGAATGCATAAAGTGTGCCGCAGCCAACGGCCGTAGCGATTTGCAAGTAGTCGATATGGATGATTCGAAATGGTGTCAGCGTGAAGTAGATATGCGCGATAGCAAAATAGGCACTTGATACCAAAATTATGCCGAGCTGATTTGCTTTACTGTGCCTGAAATGGGTAAATACCAGGGCAGAAAGCAAATTGATGATGAAGCCTCTAAACAAAATTTCTTCGCCAAAACCGGGGAAAAACCCTTGAAATAGCAGCGTGACTATGATTGTGTTTGTCTGTGGCAGTTCAACTGATTTCATTGCTGCCCAGGCACTGGGAAAAAAGAAATAGGTGAGGCAAACATACCCCCCGATGATCGAAATCCAAATGAGCGCAAAAATGTAGAAAAACCGCAGAGAGAGGTTTTTATGGCGCAAATTAATGCCCAGATCGTGGATGTCCTTCTTAAAAATCCAACGAAAGAGAACAATGCCGGTGGCTGCCTGGACAATTTGTTGATAGACACCAACAATTTTTGTTGGATAACCAAAATCCAGGTGAATTGCTCTCTCAATTACTGACCCTGTGAAAATCAGGAATTGGTTCATTATTTGGATAAATATCAGAATGAGAATGATGTATGCTATTTTTTTGACCATCAGCCACCTATGGCGCCGGCTTCTGTTAAGATTTGGGCACTGAATGTTTGTTGAGCTGTGGCTCAGTCTAAAACAAAAGCTCCCCAGCCACATCGACAGGCTGGAGAGCATGGGAACTGGTCAGGTGGAGGGGATAGAACCTGGTTAGGCGGCCAGATTTTCTTGCAAGGCCAGGGCGACGGTTATGGGCTTACTCTGTGCCGTTGGCGAGAGGTATGTGAACCGTTACGACGGTTCCTTCGCCAATCTGGCTGTTAATGGTTAGCTGCGCCCCAATTTTTTCGGCTCGTTCCCGCATAATGCCCAGCCCCAATGAATGTTGCGGGGCGTTGGATGGGTCAAATCCCCGGCCGTTGTCTTGAATTGATAAGCTCACGGCCTGAGGTAAAAATAGTAATTTCAGGGTAGCCTGGCTGGCTCCGGCGTGTTTGGCGATATTGTTAAGTGCCTCCTGGGTAATGCGATAGAGGGTGACTTGGATTTCGGGGGGTAACGGCCGTTCCCCTTCAATAATCAGCTCAATGGGCAGTCGCGAACGGCCGCCAACGGCCTGTATTAATTGGCGCAGCAGTTCGGCCAGGCTGGTCTCTGTTAAGGTCGCCGGACGCAGTTCCAACAGCAAGGTACGCATCTCTGCCAGAGCACCGCGCGTTAATTCTCGCAGTTCTTCCAGCCGTGCCCGCCCCTGGTCCAGATCCCGTTCCCAAATGCGGGGCAGCACATCGGCAATCAGGCTGGCCGAAAAAAGCGTTTGGGTCACCGCATCATGCAAATCACGGGCCAGCCGGTTGCGCTCGGCAGCCACCGCCGCCTGCTCGGCCTGCTCATACAAACGCGCGTTTTCTACCGCCACCGCTAACTGATCGGCAATCGATTGGAAAAGATTCAATTGCCCCTGGCTAAACTGCTCTGCTTCTGCGCCAATAATGCCAATTAACCCCAGCGTTCGATCGCGAATGCGCAGCGGTAAAAAAGCGCCTGGTTCCAAAAAGCCCTTAGACACGTCTGGCGCAATATAAAGTGCTTTGCCATTATCAATAACTGACTGGCATGCCTGAACCATTTCTGCCATATCCTCAGCCATAATCGCACGCTCAGGACGAATGAGCCGCGGTTCTAATTTTCCTGTTTCCTCGTTCCATAGGAGCACGCCAGCCCGCGATGCATGAACAAGGTCAACCAGGCGATCCATTGTGGTGCTTAGCATTTCGTCCAAATCCAGCGAACTGTTGGCGGCTGCCGCCACATCCAGCAAGGTTTGCAGCTCGCGCCGCCGATTTTGTTCCTCCTGGTAGAGACGGGAATTTTCTATGGCCACAGCTACCTTGCTGGCAAACGTTAAGGCTAGCAGGCTGTGCCGCCCGGTATAAGAATTCGGCTGGTGATGGTCCAGGCTCAACATGCCGATGACCTGGTCACGACTGATGAGTGGAATCCCCATCCAGGAACGAACGTAGCCAAAAGTTGTCTCCAGCTCTGTGCCTGCGGCCGCCTGAAAGCCATGTGCCAATGGCGTGTCGCCCCGTACGTCAGAAATAATAACCGGTTCGCGGCTTTCAATTACCGCTTGATTGGCTTTGGAGTCCGTTAGGGGAAAACGTAGGCGCAGGGCGTCTTTCTGGGGGATAGGGCCTCGATAGGCCAAAATGTTTAAGGCATCTCCATCAAGTTCCAAAACAGCCGCACCATCATAAGCCACCACCGCTTTAAATTGCTCCAGGATGAGATGAAGCATCGGCTCCAGTTCCAGAGCAGAGGCAATATTTTGGGTGATGGCCAACAAAGCCGAAAGCTCAGCGGTTGGCTCTTTTTCATCTTCGATGGGAGGGGTGACGGCCGTTTCGGTTGCCAGGCCGGGATTGGGGTCAAAAGCGACAACGGCCGTTTGGTTTGTTTCGGTTGCCGGAATCAGTTCAAACGTGCATTCATCGGCGCCTTCAGCCTGGCAGCTGTTTTGAATACAAACGATGTCGCGCCTGTTGGTAAGAACGTTGATGAAACCCACCAGAACGCCTGCTGTGTAAACACAGGCGGATGCTTCTGCCTGCTTGTGCTGCTGCATCATCCACGCTTCAAATGTATTATGCCCATGAACGATCACCCGGCCAATGGGCCATTCCATGATTTCCACGGTAAACTGGCCAAAGCCAGCAGCCTGGTAAGCTGCCACACAGTCACGAAAAATGGAAACGGCCGTATCCGCCGTAACATCCGGGGCAAAGGCGCGGGCAAAGGCCGCGCCACCGTTGGCGCCGGCTTGCTGCAAGGCACTGTCCGTCAGCTGATGGCCTACCAACGCTTCCAATTGCTGGCGCAAGCCCCAGAACCCTGCCTCGATATCCAGCAAAGCCATACGCGCACCGCCAAAGCGCAGGATGCCGCTCTGTTCTTCTGCTAACAAATTGTGAAGAAACATAATCCCTTTCAGCAATCCCATCTAATTTCACATCGTGCCGCGCCCGATCATATAATGTTCAATGTGACCCTGAAAGTGATAAACCTCACGTAAATTGTGTGATGCACCAAGTGCATTTTTAAGCTGTCAAAGAAGATCCTCGTCGGGCGCGCTCCTCCAGCGGCGTGAGAGCCAGCTTTTCCGACGGTGGGGGCAGTCTTTCTATTAGTTCGGCCAGCCGCAGCAGCAGCTCCGTCCATTCGGCCACTTGCTCGGCCGTTATCTCCAGGCTCAACATGCGGTCGGTGCGCCACAATTGCAAATGAACGGCACCGGGCCGGACGTGTACCTGACGAAAGAGGAAGCTGTTCTCCCCATGAATGAGTCGCCGCACCACGTCGGCGATGGCCGGGTTGGCGGCAAATGCTTGCCCCCATGCTTCTTCGTGGGCAAAGATCGTAATTCCCTCCAGATTGGGCTGATTATGGGTTAATGGCGGGCCGTTAAACAATTTGGCCAACGATTGGGCGACATCCTCTTCGGCGGCGGCACTAAGGCGGGTAGCCACATTGGCGCTGACGTGAAAGCGCACGCCCGGCCCGCGATAAATGTACACGTCCAGTTGGCGATCCCGGTAACGGCCGTGATATTGGCGGCCGGTCATCGTGTAGCTGCTGCCATCGAGTCCTAGCGGAGCAAACAGCTCATCCAGCCAGCGCGCCCGCCGCCGCGTAACGATGTAAACGGCCGCAAACGGCCCGCCGAGCAGCAGCAGCCCCAGCGGCGCCATACAGACAAACAGCCAGATCAGCGTCGTGCCATCCCCATCTGCAGGCAGGCTTGTGGCCAGCAATACGGCCGTCACAATCAGACAAAGCGCCAGCGGCAGGCCGACCACTGCGGCAATAATCTGAATCAGGCAGTTACGTTCCAATCCTTTGCGCCAGGCGTATCCCCATTTACTCATCTTGTTGTCCTTTAATGTCTATTCTATTCAGTGACTTTACTGACAAAAACGCAGAGGCACAGAGACGCAGAGAAGAAACTACGCTCACTCTGCGCCTCCGCGCCTCTGCGTTGTCTTTATTCAGTGAACTCATTACTTGTCATGGTGAACAGCCGCTCGCCAAAGGGAACAGGGTGTGGGGGAGTGAAGCGGAACACGGCCGTTTCCTCCCCAACAGCCGGCATCACCAGCAGCCAGCCACGAAATTCCCCACCGGGCAAAAAGCAGACGGGGCGGGCAAAGTTCTGGAAGGGGAGCGAACCCAGAGAGTCACTATCCACCACCTGGCTGCCCGCCGCACCCTGAAACGGCTCCCGTGGCAGACAGGTGAGCAGCCGATCTGTGCCGGGCGGTGGGGCGGTGTAGCCAATCTGCACCAGGACCAAACCGGGGTTCGCCGCCGGCCGTTCCGCCGGGTCCAGCAGCGTCATTTGCCAGGCCGAGGAAACGGCCGTTTGTCCCACGACTGCCGCTTCAGCTACCCCCACCTCATTGACAGGCAGCGATTTCACTGCGGGCGGCGGGGCAGAGCCGCCATCTTCCGCCGTTAGTTGATAATACAAATCAGGCTGATTATCGGCTCTGGCCGGAGAAACCAGCAGCCAGGGTCGAGCGCCCACTTCCAGGATGAAAAGCTGCCAATAGGTGGCCGGTTCTTCGGCGCTGTAGGGCAGCTCTTGCAACACCGCCCCCGTCGTGTCTAACCAGGCCACTTCACCATGGGCCGCCAGCCGGTCATCCAGCAGTAAATGATTGGTGGAGCCGTAAATAGCGGCTTGCCCTGCTTCCCGCCCGGCCTGCTGGCGCACGGCGACGTAAGTGTAGCCAGGTGCCGGCGGCAGCAGCGGCGGGTCGGTGGCGGCGCTCTGGGCCAGCGCCAGCGCGTCATCACCCGTGAGCAGTTCCATGACCGTCATTTGCTGACCCAGGCGACCGGCCGCTTCACCAAAGGGCACGGCCGTCGCCGGATTTTGTCCCGGTGCGGCAGTGGGCTGCCAGAAAGCGGTATCGCCAGGGGAGTCGGTGGACGCAGCAGGTGTGGGCAGATCGGCAAATTGTACAGGAGGGAACGGCCGTTCCCAAGCCATCACCCCGGCCAAAGGCGCGTCCTCTATCGTCTGGTAGCTGCCGGTCGCCGTCTCTACCAGCAGCAGCGCGCCGGTGCAGCGGCGTGTGCGGCTAAACGGAATCAGCCCGCCAGGCTCACTGCGGCAGACGAAGTGGCGCACCAGCAGCAGATCGCCGTCCGGGGCAAGCAAAAAATCGGTGCTGCCGCTGTCTTGCTGGTCGGGCAGCAGGTCACGCAGGGGGCTGCTGCGCCCATCGGTGGCGATGGCGACCAGCCTTGCCTGGATGTTATCCGGCTGATGATGGCCGCTTTCAATATCCAGCGTGCCGTTACGGCCGTAGCGCGCATAAATCGTTTCCCCATCGGGCGACCAGACCGGATAGCCGTGAATTTGAGATGCATCCACGCCGCGCAGGGTTTCGTTCTGCCCGGCAGCGATGGTGAAAAGAACGGCCGTTTCCCCCTGGCGCAGCAGCAGTTGGCGATTGTCAGGCGACCAGGCCAGCGGCTCGTAGCGGGTATCGCTCACCAACTGCGGCGTCAGGTCGGCCATTACGTCTACCGCCCACACGCCGTCCGCATCACGATACGCCAGCCAACGGCCGTCTGGCGACCAAATCGGCGTATCCCCCGTGTCTGACAGCGTGACCTGCACCCCATCCACGCGCCAGAGGGTTAGCCCATTTTCGGCCGTCACCAGCCACAGGCCATTTGGCGCAGCCAGGCCGTCGGTCAGGTTGAAGAAGTGGGTATCGTTGACCAATAGGTCGCCGACCGGCTGGTACGGGCCGCTGATGATCTCATCGAGACCGACGGCGGGGCTAACCAACCGGCTCTCCTTTTGTCCGGTCACCACGTCCAGCACTATCAACTCGCCGCTGCCTGCGTTGGGCTGGACGAGTAAACGGGGCGGCGGGCTGTCCAGGCGCGGTGGGGTAGTGGAATTGGGCTGCCATACGGCCGTGCCGCCGCCACATCCCGCCAGCAGGAGGAGTAGAACGAGAAAGTAAATTAACTTTTCCATTTGGCCGCGGCCAGAAACTGCTTTACCCGTGTGGCCGAGTCGGGGTTGATGCGTTCCAGAGTAATCACAATCTCGTGCTGCCGTTCGCGCGGCGCGGTTTGCACGCCGTTGAGCAGGAAGGGCACGGCGCGCCCCCCTATTTTTACCAGTTCATTGGCCGCTTCCGCCCGGGCCACGCCGTCCCGTGACTGCAAATTGCTGATTAAAACCTCGATTCTGCGGCGCTCTTCATCATTGATAAGGGGCAAGTTAAGTTGGCCGAAAACAGCTTCTGCATCCCAGGTGCTTATGTCGTTGATCAGCTTCTCTTTGTTGAGCGGGTAGCCGAAGCCCTGGCGCTCATCAAACGTCTTGATCAGCTGAACGGCCGTTTTGCGATCCGCCTCGGGCATATTCAACATGATCTGGCGCGCCGAGGCGCGAGACTTGCCGTCAGGCGCGGTTAGCTGGCGCAGCAGGCCCCAAATTTCACGTTCCTTAGTGGTTAGTTTTCTAGTGTCGGTCATTTTGCTCCTGTGAAAATAGCCTCACGCAAAGTCGGAAAGACCGTTTTACACACTTGGCGGCTGAGCGTGAGATTTTCATTCATGGTGTTGAGCCTACGCTCATGTCGTCTCCTCCGAAAAGAGGACGCTGATTTTCCTGATTCCCATGATCATTTTTATCAGGCTAATCAGGTAAATCAGCGTTCCATTTTAATTCATGGTGGTCAACGACAGTTGGTATCGTCCCCCCTGAAAATAGCAGCGAATTAACGCTGATTTGGGTTGATTCACGTTAATTCGCTGCTATGTTTCATCACGCTTGGTGAGCCATCGCTCCTGGAGAATTTACCGGAACTCGAACGCCGTCACGTAAGCGTAATCACCAGTCCACTCGCTCACATAAATCTCGCTGCCATCTGGCTGAACGGCGATGCCAAACGGTTGGTAAAACGCCCCGGCCGGAACGCCTCCCTCATCATCGTCTACGGAGATGCCCCATTGGTCGAGCAAATTGCCGTCGTGGTCGAGTTTCATCACGCTGTCTGGCGTCCAGACTGCCACATAAAAGTTGCCCGCCTCGTCCAGGTCCAGGTCTTGCGGCCCGGTGAAACCGATGGCGTCTTCGCCGATGCGGCGGATCAGGTTGCCCTGAAGGTCGTATTCAAGGATGTAGCCGCCGACGAAACCGAGGACAAAGATGCGGTCTTCATCTGGGGTGGGACCAGCCCAGAATTTGAGCGCCGTGGGAGCGAAGAATTCCTCGTCTACCGTCCATTCGTAAAGATAGTTGCCGGCCACGTCGAAGACCTGAATTCGATCCCAGGCATCACCGTTGGCATCCTCGTTGTTGTCCAGAACATAGATGTTTTGGTCCAGATCGAGAGTCAGGTCTTGCGGGCTGAACAAGGCGAACTGGCCGGCTCCATTGCCTTCGGAGCCGAAGCTGGTGAGCAGGTTTCCACCGTAGTCGAAGACGGAAATGTTGTTGTTGCCCCAGGAGGCGACGGCGATGAGGCCGCTGCCCTGCGTGCTGGTTTCTATGTCGGTGGGGTTGTTGAAAGTATCGCTTTCGAGCAGATCGCCAAAGGTGCCGTCGGGGTTGAAGAACCAGATACCGTGATTGCGGTCGGCGACGTAGAGAAAGCCGTTGGCATCTACGTCCATTCCGTCAGGCACACCCAACTGGTCGCTGTTGAAGCCACTCTCGCCACCCGCGTGCCAGAGGAAACCATCCTGGGGTTCGATGGTAAGTGGTTCGCTGGGTGATGCGGAATCCTCGGTGGATACGGCCGTTCCTGAATCAGCAAAGCCGACAAGTTCCACCGCGTCGATTTCTGCCCAATTGTTGATGACAGATTGGTCAACGGTGATGCGCACGGCGCTGACTGCGAAATCCACGTCCGGGAAGACCGTCAGGATGCTGGCGCAATCGTCGAGCGTTTGCGGGGAGGCGGTATACACGGTGTGCAGCTCGTTGTCCTGGTTACGCACCTCGACGGCGACGATCTGCCCCGGATTATAGGTTTCGTAGACGTTGATTTCGGTCGGCACGACGGGGGTCGTGTAGACGAGTTCCAGCCATTCGACGGTGTTGCTATCTAAGGAGGCCCAGGCGTCGACGCTGTCGCCGCAGTCCGGGTACAAGTCGGGTTCGCCGACGGCTTGCTGGGCAGACCAGCCAGGTTCGCTGTATTGGGAACTGGCGGCTGCGCCCATAGCCCATTGGCGCACCTCAACCTCGGCGGCCTCCACTTCAGGCGGGAAGAAGGTGACGGAATTCATAACAGCGTTGAACCAGGCGGCGGTTTCAGCGTCCCAGCGGTCGGTGGGGGCAAAGCCAAAGGCGACGAAGGTTTGCTCCGGCGAAGCCATGGTAAAGAGGATTTGCCCGGTCAGCGGGGTGCCATCCTCTGCGATGTTGGTGAGGTCTGCACCACGGGCGGCAATGCCGGCGATTTCAGTCTCGAAGGTGTTAACAACTTCCATTTGCTGCTCATCTTCAGAGAAGCTGGCCATGAACTCGGCGAAGCCGTCATCGAGGGTCATTTCTTCATCGGTCAAGGCGCCAACGAGGAAGATGGTGGGCCCCTTGTTTTCCTCGGCATCCGGAGAACTGGCTGAAGCCAGGCCGAACAATTCCTCTGTTTCCCAATCGGGAACGGTGTTGAACGAGAATCCTCCCTCGGCGCTGCGGATTTCTTCGCCCAGCTCGACGTCTGGTTCAGGTTCCGGCTCCGGCTCGGGTTCTGTCTCTGTTTCCTCCACCACGACGGCGACATCATCCGCCGCCGACTCTTCCTCGGTTGCGACGGGGTCTGGTTCGGCCGCAACGGGGGACGGGTTACTAATGTCCAGCGTGCTCAACATCGCTTCGTAAATGTTGCCAAAGTTGCTTTCGCTCTCTTCGGCTGCGCCAAAGATGTAGACAACGCGGTCGTCATCGACGACGGCCGTAAAATAAGCCACGCCGTTAACATCATCGTCGGTAACTTCCAGGATTATCGTCGCCCCAGGCTCACGGTCCAGGGTAACGGCCGTTGCCTCCTCAGTCACGTTAAACTCCATCTCATCATTTTCTTCCGTCGCCAAATCGACGAATAGATTCACGACGCTGACCGGATCATCAAGGTCCAGATCATCGCCTAAGAAAGATAACATCTCGGCATCGAACGAAGTGATAGTCACCAGAGCGCCTTCCAGCACAGCTTCGGCATCCTCGTCTAACAGCGCCTCATCAGAAGCAATATATAGGTCACCGAATTCGTCTACTTCCGCTTCCCACTCATCGGGGTAACCAATTTCAACACCGATTACTTCACTTTCAATGGTGTCAAACTCGGCCGGATCGACTTCTTCGCCCCCGCCACAGGCAGCCAGTACCAAAACCAGCAGCAATAAAATGAATACAGTTCGTTTATGTTTCATAATACAGATCTCCTTGTTTTTTATCTGTTACAGCAGCCAATCACCCTCAATATCAGATGTCGGCCCATCCGTTTGTTTCTGCACATAGGTCAGCAGCGCGGCAACGTCGGCAAAGGCCAATCGTTCCCCCGTGTGTGGATTTTCCAACGTGCAGCGCCAAATGCCTTTGTCTTCACGCCACAGGCGGATCAGAAAAGCCAGGTAATCTGGCCCGGCGTTTTTATTGGTCATTTGTTCCTTTCACATTCTTACTGGCAAAGGCGCAATCGCTCATCCAGCAGGAGTGACAATTACGCCAGCCCAATTGAAATTTGCAACCAAACCACGTAGAATCATGCTGTATCGAGTTAGGTGTGAATCGATTTATGATTTCACTTTAACGGGGGGGCGATCCCAAAACGTTCCCTTTCTAAAAAAGAGCTACCGGTCAGCTGTGAAAACAAAACAATTGGAAAAGCGTCGTGACGACATTGCATATCGAACTCCTGGGCGGTTTTCGCCTGCGACTGGATAACAACCCCATAACGCTGAAAACGCGTAAGGCAGAGAGCGCGTTAGCTTACCTGGCCTGTGGGGAACGGCCGTTTTCCCGCGAAGAATTGGCTGCCTCTTTTTGGCCGCAAAGCGAGCCATCGCAGGCCGCAGCCAACCTGCGCAAACTGCTTTCCGAACTGCGTCGCGATCTGGCGCCTTACTTGCTCATTGATCGCCAAAGCGTGGCCATAGACCCGACCGCTGCTGTCTGGTTAGATGTTGTTGAATTTTCCCGACTGGCCGCTGCTGAAGACCCGGGCGCGCTGGCAACGGCCGTTTCCCTCTACCACGGTGACTTTTTAGCCGGCTTCTACCTGCGCGACAGCCACCACTTTGATGAATGGGCTACCCTGGAACGGGAACGACACCAGCAGGTAATGCTTCGCGCCCTGCACCGACTCGTCATCCACCATTTCCATCAGGGAACCTATGAAGAGGCGCTCCCCTATATCTCGCGCTGGCTGGCGCTGAACCCGCTGGCAGAGACAGCCCATCGCCTGGCTATGCGCCTGCACGCCCGGCGCGGACGGCGTAACCTGGCCCTAGCCCAATTTATGGAATGTCAGCGTATTCTGGAGGAAGAGCTTGGCGTGTCGCCTGCCCCGGAAACAGTTCAGCTGCACCAGCGTATTCGCGAAGCGCCGCCGCAGCCTTTCAACTTTCCCTCTGTCCTGCCCAATCTGGTGGGCCGCCAAACAGAAAGCAGCCAGATAAGCCGCCTGCTGGAAGATACGGCCGTTCGCCTGCTCACCCTCACCGGCCCTGGCGGTATTGGCAAAACCAGCCTCGCTCTCCACGCTGCCAGCCGCTGCCTCACCGATTTTCAACATGGCGTTTACCTCATTTCGTTGGAAAATGTAGCGCCCGGCACAAACTCCCAGGAAGCCTTCATCACCACGCTTGCCGCCGCTATCCAGCTCCCTTTTACCGACAAACAAACTTTGCAAAAGCAGATGCTTCATTACCTGGCCCCAAAAGAGCTGCTGCTTCTGCTGGACAACTTTGAACAGTTCACCGCCGCCGCCAACTTTCTAAAAACGCTTCTGGCGCACGCGCCGGGAATCAAATGTCTGGTAACCTCCCAACTGCCGCTCAATCTGCCACAGGAAACAACGCTGCCGCTCAGCGGATTGCCCTACGCAAACAGCGGTCCAGGAGAATCCTCCAACCAGCTTCCCGCCCTCGCTCTGTTTGAAAGCAGCGCCAACCAGGTGGCGCCCCAATTTGCCCTGACGACGGCAACCATTCCGCATGTCAACCAAATTTGCCAACTTGTTGATGGGCTGCCGCTGGCGCTGGAGCTGGCAGCCAGAGCGGTGCGTGCCTTTGCGCCGGCCCAAATTGCGCAACAGCTTCAGCAAGACCCCGATTTTCTTACCAGCCGCAGCCGTGACCTGCCAGACCGGCACCGCGGCCTGCGCCCGTTGTTCAACTGCACCTGGGCACTGCTTTCCCCCGCAGAACAGACCGCCTTTGCCAATCTAACCATTTTCCCGGCTCCTTTTACAACAGAAGCCGCTCACGCCATTGCCGGTGTTGGCGCTGCCAGCCTGCAAAAGCTGGTGGAAAAAGGGTTGCTGCTGCCAGGCGAGGCAAACCAACATCAGATGCACAACTTGCTGCGTTATTACGGCCGGGAAAAGCTGGTCGAGTATGAGGACGCAGCGCAACTTCAAGCCGGCTATGCCCAATATTACGGCCGTCTCCTCCACCAGATTCAGCCAGACTTGGACGGTGCCCGGCAAAACGAGACGCTGCAAACGATTCGGCAAAATTTGCCCCACGCCCGCCACGCCTGGCAATGGGGCATAGAACAGGCAAACGTGCCCCTGCTGGCCCAAATTGTGCCTGCCCTTTGCCGCTACTTTGCCATTAATGGTCTGTACCAGGAAGCGGCCGACTGGCTGGAACGCACCATCGCCAGCCTGGATGAATCTCAGGTGGGCGAAACGGCAGAAGGTAACCGGCTCATGATTCAATGCCTGACCGAACGAGGGGCATTTTTGTGTGGTCTGGCAGCGTATGAAACGGCCGTTCATACCCTTACCACTGCCCTGGAAAAAGCCCAAAGCCAACACGCCTTGCTGGAAACGGCCGCTTGCTACTGCGAACTGGGCAACCTGGCCCTCACCCGGGGCCAGCTTGACCAGGCCGAACAACAGCTAAATCAAAGTCTTCATCTTTACCAGGAAGCAGACAACCAGCGAGGCCTGGCCGACGTTTGGCACAGGCTGGGCCAACTGCACGTGCAGCTTAGCCAGCCAGAAAAGGCACACAATGCCTTTAGCCAAAGCCTTACCCTTTGCCGTCAGCTTGCCTACCCTCAGGGCATCGCCCAGGCGCTCAGCGGTCTGGCCCTAGTGGTGCATTATTGGACCGGCCTTTATACTGAGGCTGAGCCGCTTTACCTGGAAGCCCTGGCTGTTAAGCGTGAGCTGGGGCACAAGCACGGCATGGCGAACGATCTCAACAATTTGGGCAATCTCGCTTGCAACCTGGAGGCATTTGACCAGGCTATTGCCTATTACGAAGAAAGTCTGACCATCAAGCGAAAAATCGGACTGCCGCTGGGCATTGCCATCACCCTGGCCAACCTGGGCACAGCCTACCATGAGCTGGCAGAATATGAACGGGCCGGCGAACTGTATGAGGAAAGTTTGGGCATTAGCCAGAAGCTAGGTGATCAGCTTGGTGTGCTTTTTTGCCTGGGAAACCTGGCTGAGCTGGCCCAAGTGCAGGGAGAGTATGCCCGGTCTGAACGCCGCTGGTGGCGCGTGATGCAGCTCAGCCTCGCTGCGCAAAGCACCGACCGCCTGCTTTATTGTCTGGCAGGATTGGCGTGCTTATGGGCCGATACGGCCGTTCCCCTCACCAATCAGGTGCTGGCTGCCACCATGTTTTACTACGTACAAACCCATCCGGGCTGTAATCAAAGTGTCTCGGACAAAATCGAATCACCTTTGGCCCGTCTGGCTGAGCTGTTGCCATCAGATGTGTTGGCCTCGGCACAGGCCGAAGCGGCTGCCTGGCACGAAGGCGATTTAGCACAGCAGGTAGAGGTTTTGCTGAGCAGCACGCCATTGTTCCCATCGGATTGAAGCGGGAGACCGGTTTATTGTTTTGCTTCTGTTGGAGTAAATTTCATAACCTTATGAGCAAACTTGTCATTCATACCCTGGGACCGTTGACGATTGAACTGGACGGCCGTTCTCTCACTAATGTCCTCTCACGCAAGGCACAATTGCTGTTGGTTTACCTGGCGTGCCAGCCGCACCCCGTCAGTCGCGAGGTATTAACCACCTTCTTTTGGCAAGACAGCACGGCCGAACAGGGATTGACCAATTTGCGCAAAACCTTGTCTGAACTGCGCCGCCGACTGCAAGATCACCTGGTCACCGAACGGCAACTGGTTGGTCTAAACGACCAGCATGAGCTTTGGCTAGACATTGCTGAACTGCCACGGCTGCTGCATATAGAAACGGCCACAGAGGAGACAAGAGCCGCTGCCGTTTCTCTCTATCACGGCCCTTTTCTTGCCGAATTGACCTTGCCAGACAATCCGGAGTTCATGGCCTGGGTGGCCTTGCAGCACGAGCAGTCGCGGCAGCTTATTATCAATGCCCTCCATTTTCTGGCTAAAAGTGCGCTGCAAAAGCGGGATTATGAGGGCGGAATCGCTTATGCCCAGCAGTTGGTTACGTTGGAACCGCTCAGCGAAGTGGCCAGCCGCACGCTCATGCTGCTTTTGGCCCGCGCCGGCCAAATCCAGGCAGCTTTGGCTGAGTACGCTCGCTGCCGCCAGCAATTGGCCGACGAATTGGGGGTTGCCCCTACGCCAAAAACCCAAACGCTGGCCGATCGCATTGCTACGGCCGAAACCAAACTACCTGCTCTACCCTTCACAGAAGCCGACTTTATTGGTCGTGAAGCGGAACTGAACCAGATCAATCAGCATCTGGCCAATCCCAACGGCCGTTGGCTAACTATCACCGGGCCAGGGGGGGTGGGTAAATCGTGGCTAGCGCTGCAAGCCGTTCGTGAATGGGCCTACGACTTTCTTCATGGTGTGTACCTAGTTTCTCTGACGGCTGTGGATTCCCCCACGACCTTCACCTCGACACTGGTGGCGGCGCTCGACGTGCCGCTTAGCGGGCCGGAACCGCCACAGCAACAACTCCTTAATTTCTTGCGTCACAAAGAGATGCTTTTGCTGTTGGATGATGCCGAAAATTTGCTGGCCCCCGCAATGGCAGACACGGCCGATCTGCTGTTAGCCATCTTGCAGCAAGCGCCTCAGGTCCGCCTGATCGTGACCTCGCGTGAACGGTTTAACTACCAGATGGAACAACTGCTCATGCTGTCCGGACTGCCGCTCACAAAAACGGCCGCACTGAAACTGTTCCTTAACCGGGCTGCCCAGGTCCGCCCCGATTTTGTTCCCGACTCGGCGATGCTTGCCTCGATTCGCCATATTTGCCAGCTGGTTGATGGGCTGCCGCTGGGCATTGAACTGGCAGCCGCCGGCCTGGCAACCCATTCACCACAGCAAATCGCCACTGAAATTGGGCAAACCCTCGACTTTCTGCGCCGCGAGGCGTCTCAGGAAGTTTCAGCCGAGCGGCATAGCAGCCTACGGGCTGTTTTTAGCAGCGCCTGGCAGCAGTTGCCCGCCGCTGAGCAAGGCGCCTTTGCCCGGCTTTCTTTGTTTCCTGGCAGCTTCACAGCGGCGGCTGCCGGTGCAGTTGCCAATGCCTCAACGATGGTGCTGCTTTCCTTGTTAGATAAATCAATGCTGAAGCTGGTAGAAGACCGGTATCAGCTGCATCCGCTGCTGCGCCAATTTGCCGCCGAGATGTTGACGGAAGCAACGGCCGTACAGGCCCAATTTGGCCGCTACTATGCTCGTTTTTTGCAGCAGCAAGGCAGCCTGCTTGGTGGCAACAGGGAGCAGCAGGCACTGAAAGCCATTGAAGTGGAAATAGACAATATTCGCGCCGCCTGGCACTGGCTGCTGGCTCACGGCAGCGCTGCCGAAATTGACCAAGCTGTGGTGCCTCTGCATCGTTTTTATGATGTGCGCGGCTGGTTTTTGGAGGGAGAGGACAGCTTTCGGGAGGCGGTTGCCCAATGGCAGCGCCGAACCGAAACGGCCGATTTTCAACCCTTGTTGGCCCGTTTGTTGGCTCGTCTCGGCTTTTTCCAGGAGCGGCTGAGTTTAATTGATACGGCCGTAGAAACCTTACAAAAAAGTTTGGCCATCTTGCAGCAACACGCCATGCCGTCAGAAGAAGCGCTGGTGTTAAACCATTTGGGCTTGGCTGTTTACACTCAGGGAGCCTACCAGCAAGCAGAAGAATATTATCGGCATAGTTTGACAGTGAGCCGTCAGGCCCAAGTGCATGAGATGCAAGCCAAAACGCTGGTAAACTTGGCTGTGCTGCTGCGTGAACAGGGAGCGTATCAGGCAGCTCGTCAGCTGCTTGATGAAAGTTTGTTGCTGCTGCGCCGCAGCGGTGACCAACGGCAGATGTCTATTGCCTTGCAGGTGCAAGGGCGGCTGGACGAAGCAGAGGGTGCTTTCGTAGAGGCCCAGGCGCATTATCGGCAGAGCCTGGCTATTTGCGAGCAAATTAACGATCGGTTGGGACGAGCCATTGTTTGCAGCAGCCTGGTAAATTTGGCCCGGCTGCAAAACGAATTGCCGGAAGCGCAGGTGTGGGCACAGCAGGCGCTGACGCTGTTTGAAGAAATTGGCGATCCGTGGGGAATGGCTATTTCATCGGTGCGGCTGGGTGAACTGGCGTTGGACCTGGCTGATTATGCCCAGGCGCAGCAGCTTTTTGAGGCCAGTCTGGTGCTTACCCAGGAAATGGGGGATCAGCGAGGGACGGCCGTCTCACTGTGTAATCTGGGCTATGTGGCGCTGGCCCTGAATCTGTTGCCCAAAGCCAGGAAGCAGTTGGGAAAGGCGGTCGAGATTGCCGCCGATATTCAATTTTTGCCCATATTGCTAAAAGCGTTTGCTGGTTTGGCCGAGCTGTTAAGCCAAACTAGTGAGTTAGCGGAGGCAGCGGCATTGGCCGCATTTGTGCAGCACCATCCAGCCGCTGACGGCAGCATCCGCAAGCTGGCTGGATCAACATTTCAGGGATTGAGTGACCAGCTCACTCCAGAGCAGATGGCGGCAGCACAGGCCAAAGGGGAAACGTGGGAGGTAACGGCCGTTGTTGCCTGGTTCCAAACCTTAAAAGCTTGATAGGGTCCTGATGGTTGCGCTGCTGCGTTCACCTAGCAGCGCGTTACGGTCGCCATCGCCATCCAGATCACCCAGGGCGGCATCCTGAACCGCAGGGGTCGACAAAAGTGAGCATAAGCAGTATCAGGATAATCATTCGCCCCCAACGGGCATGATGATGAAGCCACGCCATAGTTAGCCTCCGGGAGCTGCGCCGTGCTACCGCAGCGCCATCCAATACACACCGCCCTGATCCTGCACTGCCATCTGCGCTGAACAATCAGGCGCAAATCGTAAAAACGGGGCAAATCCCGATCCGGTCAGCGTCCAAAAGTCGGTTCCAGTTTGCCCAAGCTCTTAGCGCAATTGGCCATAAAAGGTTGCTTTGTCACCATCGATGCCATGGGCTGTTAAACAGAGATTGCCGAACAGATTGTGGCCCAAGGCGGCGACTATTTGTTAGCCGTCATGAAGAATCAAAAGTATCTGTATGAAGATGTTGAGCACCTTTTTAAACACGCTCTACCGGAAAACTTCAATCAGGAGCAAAGTGGGAAAGAGAGCCTCAAGGGCAAGCGACAATTGGCTGGTTGGGACGAATCATATTTTGAACGCATCATTTTCCGTGAGAAAGCGATTACCCTGGCTACCCCTCAGACTGTCACCTTGTCACCTTGTCACCCGCTCACTACAATACCTCCATGCACCTCATCCTATCCCACGAAAACGCCGACCTCGACCATGAGCTCACCTGATACCCAAGTCATTGCCCTTTTGCAGGAAAACGATGTGCCTTTCCGGCTGCTGCCTCATAAGGAGCCGGTTTTTACGGTGTCCACAGCCGCTGCCCAACGGGGCGTTGTCAAAGAGGAGATGGTCAAATCAATCCTGCTCAAAGAAAAAAGCGGGCAGCGCCGGTACGTCATGGCCTGTGTTTTGGGTGAGGCTCGCCTTGATCCCAAAGCGGTGCGGCACCAGTTGCCGGCAGATTGGCGACGGCTCAGCTTTGCTTCCACGGCGCAGATTCAAGCGGTGACCGGCTACATCCAGGGAGCCGTGGCCCCGCTTTGCCTGCCGGAGAATGTGCCGGTCATCTTTGACGAAGCGATTGTCCACTGTCAGAAAGTCAACATTAGCAGCGGTGACCCAATGGCCGGGCTGGAACTTGATCCCCAGGATTTGATCCGGCTGGCCGGCGCGCAGCTGGCCCCCATTGTGGAGAAAAATAGTGCGTAAGGTGCCTGAAACAGAAACGGCCGTATCACCAAAGGTCGGCTATGTGGAATTGGTGCGGGGTAACCGTGCCTTTCGCTTCCTGTGGTTTGGTCAGATTATCAGCCTGTTAGGCGATTGGTTTAACCTGATTGCTTCCGCCTCGCTGGTGGCCGAACTGACCCAGTCGGGACTGGCGGTGGGCGGCCTGTTTGTGGTGCGGATGCTGGCCCCGTTCCTGATGAGCCCCATCGCCGGGGTGGTGGCTGACCGCTATAATCGCAAACGTATTCTGGTGGCCACCGACATAAGCCGGGCCGTGGTTGTTTTGGGCTTCCTGCTGGTGCAGGAACCGGGCCAGGTGTGGCTGTTGTATGTGCTAACGGCCGTTCAGCTGGGCATCAGCGGTTTTTTCTTCCCCACCCGTAACGCCATCCTGCCCGACATCGTCAGCGACGAGGAGCTGGGGGCGGCCAACGCCCTGAGTTCGGCCACCTGGTCGGTGATGCTGGC
Source organism: Anaerolineaceae bacterium (assembly GCA_002699125.1). Taxonomy (GTDB): domain Bacteria; phylum Chloroflexota; class Anaerolineae; order Promineifilales; family Promineifilaceae; genus Leptofilum. Next base: position 96,531 of record PABI01000135.1, on the reverse strand, counting down.
CCTGGGTGCGGCCCTGGGCGGTTTGGCTTCGGGAACCTGGGGCAACCGGCCAGCTTTTATTATTGATTCGTTCACCTTCATCTTGTCGGCCTTTTTCATCCTCCAGATGTCTTATAAAACGCCGGATGTTCTGGCCGAGGCAGACAAAACGGCTGCCGCCGCGCTGCGCCAGTACGCTGCTGGGCTGCGTTATCTGAGGCAGCACGTTGACATCCTCATCATCACCCTGCTAAAAGCAAGTGTGGCGCTGTTGGTCTCCAGCGGCTTCCAGGTGATTCAGGTGAGCATCGCCGAACAAATTTTTGTCATTGGCAAGGGCGGCGGCATCAGCCTGGGATTAATGTATGCCGTCGTTGGTGTGGGCACGGGCATCAGCCCCATCATTGCCCGCCGCTTTACCGGCGATGACGACCGCTCCTTGCGCATCGCCATTGGCGTGGGGTACGGTAGCGCTGCTTTGGGCTTGTGGATCGTCTCTTTGCTAAGCAGTTTCCCGCTGGTTTTGTTCGGTACGCTGTTTCGCGGCGTGGGCAATGGCCTGGTGTGGGTATTTTCCACGCAGCTTTTGCTCCAGCTGGTGCCCAACCGGGTGCGGGGGCGGGTATTTGCTACCGAGTTTGCCTTTTTTACCTTGATGAGCGCCACGGGAGCGGCCGTTGCTGGTCGGGTCCTGGATACAAGCTTGGGGGTGGCCGGCGTCCTGCGCTGGATGGCGGCGTTAACCCTCATTCCCGGTGGGTTGTGGCTGCTGCGCCTCATTTTGACAAAAACAAGATGAGACCGACGGTTACTAGCGTCCATTGTTCCCGAATTTGGGCGGATTTGGTACATTGTTCCGCCCTACGCCATTCTCAGCCTGCGCGTTGGTGAACCCAACTTGTATTATTCTTTGGAACGGCCGTAATTCCCTCAATGGGGTTGAAATACTGTAGGGAAAAGGCATGCCTTTTCCCTACAATCGGTTGCCGCATTTAAATTTCCCTGAGAAGGTTTTGCCAGAAGCACTTCTCAAACCGGAGACGGCCACCTTGTCACCTTGTCACCCCCTCACTACAATACCCCCATGCGCCTTATCCTCTCCCATGAAAACGCCGACTTTGACGCGGTGGCCAGCCAGCTGGCCGCCAGTAAGCTGACGCCCGATGGCACGATGCTGCTCTCGCGCCGCCTCAACCGCAACGTGGAGCAGTTTCTGACGCTATACTGGGACGCCTTTCGCTTTGTACGGCCGTCCGACTGGCGCAAACGTCGCATAAACGAAGTGCTGCTGGTGGATACCCAGGCGCTCAACAGCGTGCGCGGCATGGTGGCCAAACCGGCTGTGCATGTCATTGACCACCACACGGAGCAAACCCCGCCGGAAGAATGGACCGCCCAGGTGGAGCCGGTGGGGGCAACGACAACACTGCTCGTCGAGCGACTCCAGGCGCAGGGCGTGGCTCTGTCGCCGGAGGAAGCCACCCTGCTGCTGCTGGGCATCTACGAAGATACGGGCTCGCTCACCTACGACACGACCACACCGCGTGACGTGGCCGCCGCCGCCTGGCTGCTTGAGGAAGGCGCGATTCTGGCCGTGGTGCGCCGCTTTCTCAACATTCCCCTCTCGGCGGAGCAGCAGGCGCTGTACGACGCGCTGCACGCCGCCGTCACCTGGCACGAGGTGCAAGGGCAGTCGGTGGTTGTTGCCGGTGCGATTGCCCCGGAAAATTTTACGGATGAAATTGCCTCGATTGCCCACCGCCTGCGCGAATCGCTCCAGCCTGCTGGGTTGATTGTGTTGGTGCAGCTGGACTCTGACGTGCAGTTGGTGGCCCGCAGCACAAACCAGGCGGTAGACGTGGCGGCTGTGGCCCGCACCTTTGGCGGCGGCGGGCACAGCCGGGCGGCAGCAGCCCGTATCAAGGACCGGCCGCTAGACGAAGTGCAGCCGGAAGTGGTGGCCGCGCTCTCCCAAGCCATTGAGCCGCTGGTGCGGGTGACCGATTTAATGTCTCACGGCGTGCAGACGGTGCCGCCGGAGATGCTGGTGCGCGAAGCGGCCGTTCTCATGCAGCGTTTTGGTTATGAAGGCTACCCGGTGGTGACGGAGCCGGAAGGCGAGCTGGTGGGGCTGCTTACCCGTCGCGCCGTGGACCGGGCGATGAGCCACGAGATGGCCGACGTGCCCGTGGCGCGCATCATGAAAAAGGGATCGGTGACGGTACGGCCGTCTGACGCCATCGACACCGTGCAGCAAAAAATGCTCAATGAAAACTGGGGCCAGATTCCTGTCTTGACGGAGGAAGCTCAGGCCGACGGGGCCACCCGGCCTATCGGCGTGGTGACCCGCACCGATTTGCTTAACTACCTGTTCCAGCCGCCCAGCAAAAAAGATGAAATCAACATGCGCCGGCGCATGTTGGAAATACTGCCGCCCGTCCTGTGGCAAATGGTTCTGGCCATCAGCGAAACGGCCGATGAACTGGATTTGCCGCTCTACTTTGTTGGCGGCCTGGTGCGTGACTTGCTGCTGGGCAAATCGCCCACTGATTTGGATATGGTGGTCGAAGGAGATGCGATCAAGCTGGGCAAGATGCTGGCGCAACGCTTCGGCGGCGAGATTCGCAGCCACAAGCGGTTTGGCACGGCCAAATGGCTGCTGGATGAAGCTGTGTGGACGGCCGTTTTGCAGCGCAGCAAAGAGGTTGCCAAACAGGAATGGTCTGAACCTGCCGAAACGGTGCCTGAGCTTGTCGAAGGTACGATTGACTTCGTCACTGCCCGCACCGAATTTTACACGGAGCCAACGGCGCTGCCGGAGGTGGCGCATGGCTCAATCAAGCTGGATTTGCACCGGCGCGATTTTGCCATCAACACGCTGGCGGTGCGGTTGGACGGTGCCTTTTTGGGCCAGCTGCTCGACTTTTACGGCGGGCAGCAAGATTTGGAAGAGGGCGTCATTCGCGTGCTTCACAGCCTGAGCTTTGTCGATGACCCCACGCGCATTTTGCGCGCCGTGCGGCTGGAGCAGCGGCTCAACTTCCACATTGAGCCGCGCACATTGGAACTGATCGAAGATGCTCTGCCGCTGCTGGACCGGGTTTCCGGGGCGCGCATTCGCCACGAGATTGAGCTGACGCTGCAAGAAAGCGATCCCACGGCCGCACTGTCTCGCCTGGCTGAACTGGACGTGCTGAATCATATTTATGAAGGCTTGGTCTGGCTGCCGGAAACGGCCGTCTTCTTCCAGCGCGTGCCTCAATTTTGGCAGGAACCACCCTGGGTCGATTGGCTGGCAGACGAAACGCCGCTGTTTACCTACTTTGCCCTCTGGTTGGCGGCGCTGCCCCAGGTGGATCAGCGCGGCGCGATGAAGCGGCTGCGCGTGCGCAAAGCGACCAAGACCGACGTGCTATCCTGCGGCCGTTTGCGCCGCGAATGGGTTACATTGTCCGCCAATCTCAAGCCAAGCGAGGTGGTGAAGTTGATGCGGCCGTTTCCCGTGCGGGTGCTGCTGGTGGGGCGCATTTTGCTGGAAGGCTGCCCGGCGGCACAGCTCATTGAGCGGTATTTGCAGGAGTGGCGCGGGGTGAAAACGGCTGTTACCGGCCACGATCTGCGCGAAATGGGGCTGAAATCCGGGCCGCAGTACGGCATCCTGCTGGATAAACTGCTCGCCGCCCGCCTGGACGGCGAAGTCACCAGCGAAGCCGAAGAACGTGCCCTGCTCAACCAACTTCTAGACGAAGCCTCCACCGAAAAATAGTCGCCTCAACGACCGCGAAGCACCTCTGCTTGTCATTTCGAGCCGCTTTTGGCGAGAAATCCCTTGCGCATGGTAGGGTACATACTTGGCCAAGTTTAGAGGGATTTCTCGGAGGACCTCGAAATGACAAGAGAGGGTCGTTAGTTATTTGCAGTAGCCTGTGCTTTCGGATAGGGCTATAATTTTTAGTAGAAAAGCCCATGATTCGAATTATTGTTGTTCACCAAACCCGTTTAATTGCCAGCCTGATTGCTTCTGTACTAACCGAAGAGGAGGGGATTTACGTAGTGGGCCTGGCCACCTCGGTTGAGGAAGCGCTGGGCAAGGTGGAGCGCAGCAACTGCAACATGATGCTGGTCGCCGCCACGCTGCCCAACCAGGGCGCGCTCACCCTCACCCGCGAGATGGTCAAGCTGGACCCCACCGTAAAAGTCATGGCCATCGGCATGCCCGATTCGGAGAATATGATTTTGCAATACGTGATGGCCGGGGCGGCCGGTTACGTGCTGCAAGATGTGACCACGGAGCGGCTGCTGGAAAATATCTGGGCGGCGCACAATGAAAAGGCGCTCATATCGCCAGATATCGCTGCCAAGCTGATTAATCAGCTGGCAGAGCTGGCCCGCGTTTCCTCGCAGCAGGCGCTGGACCCGCTGGCCGTGGAAGAGCTGACACCACGCGAGCGGGACGTGCTTAACCTCATCGGCGAGGGGATGACCAACCAGGAAATTGCTGAGCAGCTGGTGGTCGAGGTGGGCACCGTCAAAACACACGTACACAATATCCTCAAAAAGCTGGACGTGGCCAACCGTGAAGAAGCGGCCGCTTTTCTGCCATTTTTAGAAGATGAGGCAGAAGATGGCCCGGAAACGGCCGTTTCCGACACATAACGTCCAACCTCTATCCCCGTCTATACCCCATCTCTCTATCCTGACCCATTCCGGTTAAGGCGATTTTTCCCATACTTAAGGCAAAATTTCAGTTCACCGCGAAGGATGCGTTACGCATCATGATCAAGAAATAGAACGCTGATTATCCTGATGGCCCTGATTAAAAACGGGAAGCATACAAAATCAGGTAGATGTCGTTGAGCGACCGCTTGGCGAACAATGTTATCAGCGTCCCAGTTTCTTAGGAGAATTTTATGCACGTCGTCATGAGTGCTTTTGCCGAAATAGGCCATGCCGAAACGGCCGTCACCAATTTGCAAGAAGCCGGATTCAGCAGCGGCAAAATTGGCGTACTCATGCGCAACGATCTGGTGCAGCCAGAAGAGGCGGATGAGGCGTTGATGGGCGCTGGCATGGGAGCTTTGGCCGGAACGGCCGTTGGCGGGCTGTTTGGCTTGCTCATTGGAGCTACAGCTATCACCGTACCAATTTTTGGGCCGATTCTGGCCAGCGGATTGGTGGCCACGACGCTGGGTGGTGCAGCCACCGGGGCAGTTTACGGCACGCTGCTGGGCCTGGTGATTAAGCTGGGACTGATGGGTGAAGATGCCCAGTTTTACACCGACACTTTGGCCAATGACGGCGTTATCGTTTTGGTGGAAGCGCACGGGGAACGGGCGGCGGAGGCGTGGCGCATCATGCATGAGGCCAAAGCGACCCGCACCCAAAGCACCATTTTGGGCCAGTCACAAAACACGGCCATTTCTATGCCAGTGATTGGTCTATTCCCTGATTCTGAAGAGGCCGGTGAGGCGATGAAACATCTCCTGGATGAGGGAATTGAACGAGACGAAATTTATTTAATTGATGCAATGAATATGAAAGAGGCGGGCGGGCAAGACGGCCGTTTCCCTTACTTGTATGCGCCAACACCCTTGGGCGTAACACCGCAGCCCATGCCCCCGGCCGAAACCGAAAGGCAAAGGGCTAAATCTCGCCTGACACGGCTGGGCATTGATGAAGCAGATGCCCCCTTTTATCTGGACGCCGTGCGGCAGGGTGGGGCATTACTTATTGTAACAACGGATGATAAAGAGGAAGCGGCAACCAGCCGTACCGTGATGAAAGCAATGGACGTCACCCAAATGGCGGCCCCTGCCTGAAGCATTTAGCTTAGAATCCGATCAAAAGTCGAACTATATTGGCGACGTGGCGTAGGACCAAAAATCCGGGCGCTGCGTCGTTTGTATGTGAGGGCAGGACTGGCAGTCCTTGGTTTTGTTTGACCATGAAACTTTATATTTAGGACTGCCAGTCCTTTTAGAAAGGAGTTTGTTGTGCACGAACATTTGTTGATTGGGGTTGCGGCCGTTGTGATATTGGGTGTTTTGGCCCAATGGCTGGCCTGGCGGCTGCGACTACCTTCGATTTTATTATTGTTGATGATTGGTTTGGTAGCCGGACCGATGACGGGACTGCTCTCGCCGGAAGAGGTGCTGGGTGATCTGTTGTTCCCTCTGGTTTCGTTGGCGGTGGGCTACATTTTGTATGAAGGTGGCTTGAGTCTGCGCGTCAAAGAGCTGCGTGAGGTGGGAGCTGTGGTGTTTAGCCTGACCAGCATCGGCGTGGCCGTAACCTGGGTGTTGGGCGCGTTGGCGGCCCGTTTTTTGCTCCAGCTTACCTGGCCTATTGCCATTTTGCTTTCGGCCGTTCTGGTGGTGACCGGCCCCACGGTCATTGGTCCGCTGCTGCGCCAAATTCGGCCCGCGGGCAAGACAAATGCTATTCTCAAGTGGGAAGGCATCCTGATCGATCCCATTGGCGCGGTGCTGGCCGTGCTGGTTTTTGAAGCGATCCTGTCTGAACAGCTGCAGCAGGCACCGATGATTATTGCCCAAGGGGTGTTGATTACGGCCCTGGTAGGCGTAGTGGTTGGGCTGTTGGCGGCGGGGGCGATGTGGCTGGTGCTGTCGCGCTATTGGGTGCCGGACCAACTGCACAATGGCGTATCGCTCATGTTTGTGACGCTGGCCTTTGTGTTGAGTGATTTGTTGCATCCCGAATCTGGCCTGCTGGCTGTAACCGTGATGGGGTTTGCTCTGGCCAACCAGAAGCAGGTGCCCATCAAGCAGATCGAAGAGTTTAAGAAGAACGTACGCGATTTGCTGATTGCCGGACTGTTTATTGTGTTGGCGGCGCGTCTTTCCTGGGCCGATTTTGCGCAGATTGTGTGGTGGCGCGGGGCATTGTTCATCACGTTTTTGGTGCTGTTGGTGCGGCCTGCGGCCGTTTTCATTTCCACTTTGCGCGCCGATTTGTCGGTGAAGGAAAAAACATTCCTTTCCTGGATGGCGCCGCGGGGCATCGTGGCAGCGGCCGTTTCCTCGCTGTTTGCTCTGCGCCTGGAAGAAGCAGGTTTTGCCGGGGCTGAGGCCCTGGTCTCGCTTACGTTCCTGGTCATTTTGTCTACTGTTGTTATTTACGGCCTTACCGCTTCGCCTCTGGCACGGTGGTTGGGCATTGCCGAGGATGAGCCGCAGGGGGTGCTTTTCATGGGGGCACATTCTCTGGTGCGCGAGCTGGCGCAGCTGCTGCAAGCCCACGACGTTCGGGTGGCCCTGGCTGATTCCAATTATCGGAATCATTCGGCGGCGCGCATGGCTGGTTTAACCTCGTATTACGGGAAGATGTTGGATGAGTCGGTTATGGAATCGATTGATTTGTCGGGGATCGGCCGTTTTTTGGCGATGACGTCTAATGATGAGGCCAATGCGCTGGCGGTGCTTCATTTTGGGGAAGAGTTGGGCCGGTCAGAGGCGTTTCAGCTTCAAGCTGGGGATGCCGTGGACCAGAGTGCTGAGCAGCGCGTGCCGCGTCATCTGCACGGCCGTATTTTGTTCCAACCGGCGCTTACCTTTGCCCAACTGGATGCCCTGTTTGACGAGGGCGCGCAGCTGAAATCAACGTCGCTTACCCAGGAATTTACCTATCAAGATTTTCTGGCGAAATATCCGGGAACGGCCGTTTCTCTCTTTCTCATCAGTAAAAACGGCCGCTTAGAAATCTTCGCGGCCGACGGTGAGGTGGTGCCCAAGGCGGGTGATACGTTAATCAGCCTGGTGGCCGAGCCGGAACTACAATCGATCTTCAACGGCAATGGTGCAGAGCAAGAAAAGGTTGCCTCGTAACCTTTTACTTTGTGAAAGGGTAACCCATCGAAGATTGTTCTTTGGCCGAGATGAGATCGCTTTGCTGATTTTTAACCAGGAAGCCAATGGCCTCATCATTGTTGGTGCCATCCATCAGCACATTTAAACGATACCCCTTGGCGATCTTGGGTAAATCGATCACTTTTAGATACGGGGCAAGTTTGTCGTCGTCGGGCAGGAATTTGGTTAAGCTGTTGGGCGCCAGCCGGAAGAAGTGCCAGTTGAAGCTGGCACCTTCCAGATGCAGCGGAATGGGGAGCGAATAGATGCCCGATTCCACCAAATCCTGAAAAAAGTGGGTGCCATAAGATAGCTCCGGCGGCTTGCCATCCTGAGCGACGCCCAGCTCGATGAGCACTTTGGTGTTGTAAATGTCGGCATAGGTGACACGCACGCCTAACTCCAGATTAGTGCTGCCCCAGCGGCCCGGTCCAATCAAAATAAAACTTTCGCCCTCCAACCGCTTGTTGAGCCGGCCAATGGCTCGGCCCAGCTCCAGCTTGGTGCTGTTGTCGGGGATCTGCCGATATTTTTCGGGATTGACAAAGATGATGTACCGTATTTGCTCGGCACGGCCGTTGGGGATGAGTCCGCGCGAGGTAAACAGGATCTGCTTTTTAGGCACATCGGTGGGGATCTCCACCAGGTCTTCATTTTTGCGTTGGCTGAGGGGGCGGCATTGCAGCAGGTGGAGTTTGAAGTCGGGATACGGCCGTCCCGGCAAGACCTCCACCGTAAACTCGATATCGACCGGGGTCTTGTACCCTTTTTCCAGCCGGGTCAGCGCGGTGCGCATCAGCGTCACAAATTTGCGGTCGCGCACCAGCGCCTCGAACGTCAGGACGAACCGGTCATTTTCATCCAGGCCGCCCACCGAGAGGATGCGCTGCAAATAATCTCCCTTGTCTTGCGAAGCGATGTAACGCAGTTCGGGATAATCCAGGCCCAACACATCATTGACGGGCAGGGTGATGAACTCGTTTTTTTCCAGGTCTACCAGATCGACGTGCCATTGCGCATACTGCCGTTGGGCAGCGGCGGTGGCCTCCGGGCGCAGCTGCGGATGGCTGAGGGAGATCATGCGCGGGTAATCGTTATCGACACGATCAACGGCCCGGGTGCCTATGCCCCAAACGATGCGTAAAAAGCCTGCTTCCCGTTCAATTTTGGGGTGCCAGCGGAAGGGATTGCGGCTAAAGCCCACGCCGGCGATGGTTGGCAAGAAGTAACGGCCGTATTGCTTTCCCCGCACTCGTTGCAATAACACGCCCATCCGCTCATCATAATCAATCAGGCCATGATGCTGCCGGTATAAAATAGCATCCGGGTTAATGGTGCTGGCATAAACGCGCCGAATGGCATCCAGTAAGTCTTGTAGATTTTCCTCTTCACTTCCCTGGTTGGGGCAAAAGTAGCTGCTGTATTTACCGGCAAACGAGAAGCCAAAATTGTCTTCCAGCAGGCTGGATGAGCGCACAATAATGGGATCATCCCCAAACTGCTTCAAGACGTGACGCAGATCGGCCTCAATGGGCTGCGGAAATCGCCCGGCCAAATGTTCTGCCTCAATTTGCGGATGATCCCGGCGAATCTCTTCCAACGGCCGATATTTCTGGTTCATGTAACTGTCCAGATTATTCATCAGCCGGAAATCATAAATGACCTCGCTGCCCAGAAAGTAAGAGTCTGGAATCTCGACAAATTCGCTGATGTCCGGGCCGCCGTCGGTGTGCTGCTGCTGCAAAATTTTCCAGGCCAGGATCATCCCGGCAGCCTTGCCGCCAATTTTGCCACCGCCAATGCGCCGCCGGTAGATGTCACGTAAATCCGCAATGCTCAAGACGTGCTTGGCCACGGCAATAAAACGGAGCTGATCGCTAATCATTCCCTTGATGAGCACCACTTTTATCTCTTGTAGATGATGCTTTACCTTTTCCAGCTGATCGGGCGGTAGGGCTTCGTATAGTTCGCCCTGGCGAAACAACATTTCCCAGGGAGCAATTTCCGGGTTAAAGGTAAGCTCAATGGAATCGGTGTGCCCCGGCTGGCTGTCGAGCACGTCTTCAATGATGGAATCGAGCAGGGCCAGGCTAAGATTGCTGGCAAAGTATGCATCCGTTTGAAAATCGCGAACGCGATCCTTGCGCTTTTGCCAGATGTGGGCCTGTTCCTGGCCAAATGGATCGTACAGGCCTTCGCGCCGCTGCGATTCCAGCGCTTTGGCTTTAATTTCGGCGTTAAACTTTTCCTCGTTGATAATGCCCCGCTGGAACAGCTCTTCTCTCATGCGCACGCGAATGTCGTGGGCCAGCGTAGGATACTGCGCCAGCTTGATGTAAATATCAATGGTTGGCGTAATGCTGCGCAACGGCCGTGAGCTGTTTGGTACCGGGTGAGGCATTTTGTTTCTCCCATAAAGACCTGCCGCAAGTTCCTATTAATTTTTCAAACCAGCGGGAGGCTACTTGTTGTGAGCCGGGGCAATTATACCGCAGGTTGCCTTGTTGCCAGATTGCGAGTAAAACGGAAACAGTAAGGAGACTCATATGACAACAATCTTTTCCAAAATTATTGCCGGGGAGCTGCCGGCAGATATTGTGTATCAGGATGATCTGGTGACGGCGTTTCGGGACATTAATCCGCAGGCACCAACACATATTTTAATTGTGCCCAACAAGGAAATTGCGACGGTAAACGATCTGGCCGAGGATGATGAGCAGGTGGCTGGCCGGATGCTGCTGGTGGCTAAAAAGCTGGCGGCGCAGGAAGGCATTGCAGAAGATGGGTATCGTTTGCTCATTAACTGTAACAATCACGGTGGCCAGGAAGTGTATCATTTGCATTTGCACCTGGTGGGGGGACGGTCGTTAGGCCCAATGCTCATGCGACGGTGATGAGAGGGCCAGTGAAAAGTGATAAGTAAAAAGTAGCTCGCTTTTCACTATTTACTTTTCACTCGCCTCACGGTTCAATCGCATTAATCTCATCGCGGCAGACGCACGCCTCACGGCTGATGGTGCCACGCAGCAGCAGGCCGTCGTACTCAGAGCCAAGCCCCTGCGAGATCCAGCCGGCCATGTTGAAGGGCACATCTCCATCGGCGGCAACCCAACGGCCGTTATACGTTCGGGCCACATGCACATGGGTGCCGTTGGAGAAACCACCCTCACAGGAGGGATGCCCCAACCGGTCGCCCGTTTGCACCGGCGTGCCCACGGGGATGCGGTCCCGCGTTTCCAGATGCATGTAAGTGATGGCCCAGCCCGAACCGGCGAAGCCATCCGCCGGGTGGTTGGGCATATCTAAATCCACCACCACTGCGCCAAAATCGCTGCGAACCACAATTCCGTCAGCCATCGCTGTGACCCAGCTTTCTGACTGGACACAGCCCAACTGTTCGGCGGGCGGGGCGAAGTCCAGCGCGGCCCAGGCGGAACCAGCAGCCCAGCCGCCGTGCGGCCCGCCGGTGAAATACCACGTTTCGTCGTTGCTCCAGGGGAGCTGGAGACTCGGTTGGCGCAAATCGGCCGGCCACAGCGGATCGACACTGTAGGCAAATGGATTGCCAAACAGCTGGTTGTAGGTGTCCCAAAATCCATTGGGGCCAACTTCTTGCTGCCAGGTGGCGTAGGTGGCATCATCGTGGGCGCTAAGCCATCTTTGCACAGCAGCTGTGCCGTGGTTGATGGTGGGGGCATAACCCAGCCGGGTGCCATCGGTGATGGTGAATGTGTTGAGACCGCCTTCGGCACGGCCGTAAAAGCCCCAGTTGAGCTCATTGGCCGCCCAGCTTAGCTGCTCGTACAGGTCGGGCTGGTTGCTGGCCCGGTAGCCCATAGGAAACTGCTCGATGACTCCCGTTGGCCGGGTAATCCACCTGGCGCGGTATTCCAGGGCTGCCAGGAGCAATCGTGGATTGATGCTGTAGCGTTGGGCCACCAGCGCCACAATTTCCGGCCCGGCCAGCAGTTGATTTTCCACCATTTCTTCATAATTGAGCAGGTAGCTGTCGAACAGTTCTACAAACTGGCGCACGTCGAAGCCGGCAGCGGCCGGACCGTAAACCAATTCACTGTCGGGAATAATTTTGAAATCTGGACTCACTTGGCTGGCGGTGGTGGGCACCAGCAGCGCCTGGCCCACAATGAGTAAATTGCTGTTGTCTAGCTGATTGATTTCTAAAAGCTGTTCGACCGTTGTGCCGTAAAGCTGCGAAATGTAGCCCAGCGTCTCGCCGACGCCGACGGTGTGGGTGGTGGTGCCACCTTCGCTGCTGCCGCCGTTGCCGACAACGGCCGTTTCATGCGGCGGGTCTGGCGTGGGGGTGCCAAAATAAGTGGGTTTGGCAATGGCAATCGCTGGTGATTGCTCGGGGGTGGGGGGTGGTGCGCCGCCACCGCTGAAAGGCGTGAGCGCGGGTGTTGGTGGCGGAATGCGGGTTTGGCCTGGTGTGACGAAGACGGCCGTTTCTGGGTCGGGTCGCTCACAGCCTGCTAAGAAAATAAGGAGCGCTAAAAACAGAAAAGTATGAAGCCACCGCCTGCAGAGTACAAACCTTCTCATTGGCAAGATTGTACCCCAGGAAGTTGCAAAATGGCACGTCAGGCGAAACCAGGCGGGGGTGGATTGGCGTGGCTTAATAAAAAGATGAGATTGTTTGTAGATGAAGAAAAAGAATGGACTGGCCGAGAATACAGCTGGAATTAAGCTGACTGTACTTTAGGATGTACCCGTTCTGCTAGCTGCACCACTTGTTGGTAAGCAACTGGTTTGGTGAGCACAATATCTGCCTGTTCATGTAAATAGCTCACCCGCGTGCCTTCAATGCTGGCGACAAATACCCAGGTATCTTTAAAACGGACATCTTCGCGTATGTACGACAGTAATTGCTCGCCCGATACATGAGGTAGCTGTAAATCGAGCACCACCACATTGGGCACATGATCATTCAGATAACTTAATGCTTTCTGGCCGTCGTGTACTGTGCAAACTTCATAGTCAGCGTCTTCAAATGCCGAAGCGAAGAATGTGGCCAACATTTCATCATCGTCAATAATTAAAGCCTGTGGCTTTTCCATGATGTCGCCTTTTTACCTGCTACTCGTGTTTGCTCAGCAATGACTCCATTTTCAAAACCAATTGGGAGAAGTTAATCGGTTTTGTTTCAAAATCATTGCAGCCAAGCTCCAAACTCTTATTGCGATCCTCAATAAGCGCATGGGCTGTTAAGGCAATAATTGGAGTGTCTTTTATGTTGTCAATGTTTCTAATACACTGGGTTGCTTCCCAACCATCCATAACTGGCAAACTGATATCCATCAAAATGAGATCGGGCCTTTCTCTTTGGGCTAACTCAACAGCCTCCTGTCCATTGTTGGCCGCCACAACCTCGTAATCACGTAGAAGTAGTCGTTCTATCAGGATTTCCTGGATCATGGGACTATCTTCAACAACCAGTATTTTACTCATAATTTGGTCTCTTTGTCTAGTAACGATTGCGAAACGGCCGTTCCCCGTCTAAGAAGCCAGGGTAACCGGTTCGGTCATCTGATTATTTGATGCTGTTTCCCCGATAACTATCGGCAGGCAGACGGTAAAGATAGAGCCTTTATTTGGCTGGCTCTGTACAGTAATATCGCCCTGCATAAGTTTACATAAATGGTAACTAATGGCTAACCCTAATCCTGTGCCCCCATAGCGCCGCGTGGTTGAAACATCTGCCTGGAAAAACGGTCGAAACAGTTGTTCAACTTGCAGCTGCGTCATGCCAATGCCAGAATCTTTAATAGTGAACAATATTTGTCCAGCGTCGGCCGGATTCAGACGGGCGTCCAAACTGATTTTTCCGTTGTTTGTAAACTTGGCCGCATTGTGCAGAATGTTGAGCAATATTTGGCGCACTTTGGCCTCGTCGGCCTGCATTGTGCCGATATCTTCGGCCAGGTGAATGGATAACTGGTTTTTATTTTGTTCCAGCGTGGGTTGTATGACGACCTGCACGCTTTCAATTACAGAGGCAACCGTAAAGGTATGCAGGTTCAGCTTCATTTGGCCCGCTTCCACTTTGGAAAGGTCGAGCAAATCATTAATGATGTTTAGCAGGTGATCGGCCGAAACGTTAATTTTTTGCAGACGGTCAGGAATATTTTGGTTGTCCAGAGAGGCCGTTTGTTCTTGCAGCAGTTCACTGTAGCCGATGATAGCGGTGAGCGGCGTACGTAATTCATGGCTCATGTTGGCCAGGAAGGTGCTCTTGGCCCGGTTGGCCGCTTCGGCAGCATCTTTGGCCTCGCGCAGGGTGGCTTCTACTTTGCGTTGCTCCGTGGTTTCATGCAGCATGAGGAGACGGCCGTTTAGCTGCTGCTGATCATCATAAAGTGGTGAGATGCTTAAGTTAAAATGACGTATTTGCCCGTTTCGGCTGAAAAAAACGTCTGTATTGGCCCGTTCTACGTCTCGGTACTTAATTACCAGGTCTGACCATTCCTCAAATACGTCTTCAATAGGCAGGCCAATAATCTGGTTGGTAGGTTTTCGCAGCAACGTTTTGGCGGCAGCATTGACATCCACCACACGATACAGGTTATCGACGACAAACATGCCATCGTCCATTTGCTCAACCAGCCAATTGCGGGCCACCGGGGCGATGTCAATCAAGCGGTAGCCAAAGATGCCCCAGGCAAACATCAGGCCCGTCGCTGTAAACGCCATTGGGGTGGGATCAATCGTAAACAGGGTGGCTAGTGGTGAAATGTACAGGATGTTGACAATCCAGGGGATAAAGGCACCCAAAACAGAAACACCAATTTGGGCACGATACAGGCTGCTTGTGTGCATATAAGCGCGGATTAACAAATAGGTGCCGTACAGCAGAACGCCGTAAGAGTAGGCGACATGAACCCAAAAGAGTGGCCCGCGCACAATCGCCAGGTAGGCAAAGGGGCCAGACGTGTTCAGCATAACCTCCTGGCGGAAAAGGTGATGAAACGGATCCGTCCACATGCTCAGCAGAATAATGGCCGGTTCGATGAGGAAAGGAACGGCCGTACGCCAGGTGATCTTCTTGCTGGGATTGGTGTACTCCAGCGAGAAGAACAGCCAGGCTACCGGCGCTGCCACAATGCCGATGTAGGCCAAATTGGCCCAAAATAGGTTGCTCGCCAGGGTTGTACTGCCAATTTCCAGAATATAAAACAGCAGCCATTCGCTAATGCTGAGCATCATCAGCACAAGCGGCGTGGCTCCCGGAACGTGACGTCGCCGCCAGGCCAGCACGGCCACCGCTAGGGAAACGAGCGATGAGATGAAGACGGGGATGATGTAAGGTGTGTATTGCCAGGTCATGACGGTTCACCTTGGGCAACGGCCGTTTCTTGCGTGGGCAAAATCACTGGCAATGTCACAAAGAAAGTAGTGCCTTCGCCCAGCTTGCTTTCTACTGCTATCGTGCCGCCCAGCATCTGGCAAAAACGGCTGCTAATGGCCAAGCCCAGTCCGCTGCCGCCGTGAACCCGGGTAAAGGACGAATCTGCCTGCACAAACGGCTGGAATATTTGGGCCATCATCTCGTTGGGAATGCCTTCACCACTATCCTTAACCGTAAATAGGATGGTATTTGAGGTGGTTTGGCGAACGGCCGTTAAAGTAATTGTCCCTTCATGCGTAAACTTGGTGGCATTGCCCAACAAATTCAGCAAAATCTGGCGCACCTTGGTCTGGTCCGTATTCATCTCACCCAAATCATCGGCCAGCTCCAGCAATAATTTATCTCCGTTTTTATCGACTTGCGGTTGAATGTTGGCAATAACCTCTTGAATCATCGTGGCCACGCAAAACTGGCTGCAAACCACATCCATGCGTTCGGCTTCAATTTTGGACAAATCCAAAATGTTGCCAATTAATCCATTTAGACTATGGGCCGCCGCTCCAATTTGGCCCAATTGAGGGATGATTTTTTCGTAGCCCCATAGTTCGCTTTTTTCTTGGATAAGTTCGCTGTAGCCAATAATCGCCGCCAGCGGGGTGCGCAGTTCATGGCTCATTGTGGCCAGGAAAGTGCTTTTAGCCCGGTTAGCCGCTTCGGCCGCTTCTTTGGCTTTTGTCAGGGAAATTTCTGTTTGCTTTTGCTGCGTGATCTCATGGGCCATGATCAGCTGGCCCGTTTGCTGCCCTTTTCTGTTGTGTAAAGGCGACAAGGAGATTTGAAAATAGCGTGTTTCTTGCCCTGCCATTGGCAGGCTAATTTCAGCCTGGGCATGAACTTCATCCTGGAACTGCACCAACAGCTCTGGCCAGCGGGCCATCACTTCGGCAATCGGTTTGCCCAGTACATCGTCCTGAACATCCATCATATGCAAGACAGCCGGATTGGCTTCCAGAATACGGTTTTGCTCGTCTAAAACCAGCATGCCTTCCTGCATTTCATCAATAACCCGCTTGCGAATGATGGGCGTAATTTCTACCAGGCCAACTTTAAATATGCCCCAGGCAACGGCCGTACCGGTAATAAGAAAAGCGATGGGCGTGTAATCAATCGGGCTGCGCACAATTACAGAAAATATATTGGCAATCCAGGGGACAATTGCACCAATCAGCATCACGCCAATCTGTCGCCGGTGCAGGCGGGCGCTTTGCCGGTAAGCTTGCGCCAGGATGATGACCCCACTTATTAGCAGCAGGTAGGAATAAATAGTGTGCATTATCCAACCGGGGCCGGGCACCCATTCCCAAAAGGGATATGCTTCCGCGGTGTTCAGCACCAGGCTGATGCGGAAAAACTGCTGCCAGGGGCTGGTCCACACCAAAATAAGCGTAGCCAGCGGCATGAGAGACAGCAGCGCGATGTTTCGGCCTGTCAGGATGGCGGCCCGGTCGGTGAAATAGAGGCTGAACACCAACCAGGCTGTAGGCACGATGACAATGCCAATGTACTGCACATTGCTCCAAAACAGGCGCGATTCGTAGTTGAAAAACAGCCCTTCAACGGTGCTGCCCACCAACCAGATAACAATGCCCAGCAGCAAAGGAAGCAGCGGACGTGCTCCACGCATCGTGCGCCGCTGCCAGGTGTAAGCCAGCAAAAAGATGGCGATGAGCGAGGCAATAAGCACCGGTAAAATAATCGGCGTAAATTTCATTCGGTTACGCCTTGTGCTTGTCTGGGCAGGCAAACGGTGAACGTGGAACCTCGGCCCAATTTGCTCTGAACGGTAATATCGCCACCCAGCATCCGACAATAGTGCCGGCTGATGGATAAGCCTAATCCCGTACCACCAAACTTGCGGGACAAAGAAGAATCTCCCTGGGTAAACGGTTGGAACAGCTCTTTGATTTGGTCGTCGGTTAAGCCGATGCCGGTGTCAGACACGGCAAAGGTTATATAGTCAGCGTCGGACGACACGGTGAGGTCCACCTTGCCTGCCTCAGTAAATTTGGCAGCGTTGCCCAGCAAGTTAACCAATACCTGGTTTAGCAACGTGGGATCGGTGTGCATGGTGCCCATGCCCGGCAGGTAATTGATGGTTAGCACATTGTTGTTAGGAATCATCAAGGGCTGCACCACGTTTTTGACGTTGTGCAGCACGTCTGCTATAGAAATCTCAGCGATACGCAAGATCACTTTGCCTGCTTCAATCTTGGACATATCCAGGATTTCGCTGATGATGGAGAGGAGTTGGTAAGCGGCCGTTTCTGCTTTATCCAAATAGGGGAGTAGTTCAGAACCGGTTTCGCGCTCTTCCAAAATTTCTTGCAGCAGTTCGTTGTAGCCAATAATGGCTGTGAGCGGCGTGCGCAGTTCGTGGCTCATGTTGGCCAGGAAGACGCTTTTAGATCGGTTTGCTGCTTCTGCCTGCTCTTTTGCTGCAGAAAGCTCCGCCACCAGCCGTTGTTCTGCTGCGTACATTTGAGCATTGGTTAAAGCTCGGGAAATTTGGTCAGCGGCCAGCTGCATCAGCTTTAGCTTGTCTTCGGTAAAGTGATAGGTTTCAGGGTGGGTGAGCGTGAGGATACCGAGGATATTTTCTTTTCTAAGCACGGGCACCGCCAGAACGGATCCGGCCATGTAGGGCTGTCTCTCTAATTGCAGCCAGCGGTCATCCTGGGCGGTGTCATGAATGAGGGCCGGTTTTTTGTGCTGCAGCACCCAACCGGCCAGACCTTCTTTGAAAACGGCCGTTTCCACCTTGTTTTGCTGGGCTGTTTCCAAATTGGGCCAGGATAGTACGCTGTGCGTGATCTTTTGTGCTTCATCGAACAAAAAGAGACTGCCCCGGTCGGCGGCGGTCGTATCGACCGCAATGTTCAATGTGCTTTGCAGCGTTTCTTTCAGGTCCGGTGTTTGTGTTACCACGCGGGCGATCTCCACCAGCGTTTCAAAGAGCTGCTTCTGGTTGGCCAATTCCTGAGCCGCTTTACGCGAGTCTGTAATGTCGTGCAAAATGAGCAAACGGCCGCTCGCTTCACCACGTTGATCCAGCAAAGGGGAAACGGTTACCTCAAAAAAGGTAGAGGTGGCGGCCAGAGGCAGAGCAATCTCTTGCTCAACATCATGTAATTTGTACAGGGGCAGCACTGCGGCAAAGGGACCCTGCAACACATCTTCGGCCAACATGCCTATTTCAAGCGGCTGAGCGTGGTTAAACAAACGAACCGCCGCCGGGTTAAAATCGAGCAGGCGATGCTGCTGATTCCATACCAGCATGGCGTTGGACATGTTTTCCAGCACGATCTCGCGGGCAAAGGGGGCCACGTCCAGCAAACTCAGACGGCGCAAACCCCAGGCCAGGAATACGGCCGTTGCCGCAAAGCCAATGGGTGTTAAATCTAAATAGGGAAAGGGCGTGAGGCCGGTAACGTACAGGCCATTGCCCAACCAGGGGAAAATAGTGGCTAACACCAGCCCGTATGTTTGGCGGCGGTAGGGATTGCGCAGTTTATGCCCCAGGCTCAGCAGCAAATAAGAGCCGGCCAGCAGCATGGCATACGAGTAAAAAATCAGTGTCCAAAAGAGAGGGCCGTAATCCAGGTCTAGATCGAGAAAGGGGGCGTTGGTGTCTAAAGCCACGCTGCGGTAGAAAATGCCCAACCCTGGCTCCAGCCAAACGGTCAGTAGGATTAGCCAGGGAATAACAAAAAAGACAGCCAGGTATTTGTTGGGCAGGCGCCAGCGCCGCGTATATTGCAGACAGAATACAATAAAAACGGACGACACATTGACGATGCCGATGTATTGAATCTTTACCCAAAACAGCTTGGCGGGCAGCGTTGTGGCGCCAATTTCCAGTGCATACCCCAAACACCACAGAGCGGCCAGCCCGGCAAACCAGGCAAATGCCTTGGCTCCAACAGCATCTCTTCTATGCCAGGCAGAAGGAAATAAAATGCCGGAGACGGCAGCAGCAATAAATAAGGGAATGGTGTACGGAGTGTAAGTCCAGGCTATTGTCATGCGACAACTATTTGCTTTCTGTAAAAGCCGACAAAACTGTTGAATTTACCTTTATGCAAATTCGGTTTTTACTTAGTCGGCAGGTACGGCTTGGGTATGTACGGCCGTTTCTGGCACACTTACTGGAATGGTGAAGAAAAAGGTGCTTCCCTGACCGTACTTAGAGTTAAAATTAATTTCACCACTCTGTAATTCTACCAGTTTTTTGGTAATGTTTAATCCCAAACCAGTACCACGTACTTTGCTCACATGGATGTCATTTGCCCGGAAAAATTGTTGAAACAGTTTGGCCTGATTCTCTGGTGTAATGCCAATGCCGTTATCCTTGACTGCCACTTGCAGCATGGGTGAGGCGCTATCTGTGGCCAGCCGTGCCGAGACGGTGATCTGGCCACCTTCGAGCGAATATTTGCTGGCATTGCTGATCAGGTTCACCATAATTTGATTTAGACGTTTGGCATCGGCATAAACGGGGGGTAGTGTTTTGGGAAGTTCTAACTTCATTGTTTGCTGCTTGCTCACAATTTGTGGTTCCATCAGCTTGCGTACATCCTCAAGAATCGCATGAAAAGAAAGATCTTCCAGCGTCAATCTGAATTGACCTGTCTCGATTTGGGTAATGTCATCCAGTTCTAGGGCCAGATTATGAATTCGTTCTGAGCCTTCATAGATAAACCCCAAATATTCTTCCTGTGTTTCTACCGGCAGACTTTGCAGCTCACGACGTAACATGTAGGTGTAAGATTGAATGGCGGTCAGCGGGTTTTTCAGTTCGTGCGACACCATGGCGACAAAGCTGCTTTTGGCCTGGTTAGCCGCCTGTACGTCAGCATAAAGTTGGGCATTATGCAGGGCAATAACAATGTGGGTAGACAGCCGCCGGAGGAAGCGCATGGTCATGTCTGGCGCTGGCTTGGGCATATCGATGACAATGATATCCCGAATAATTTTGTTGCGGTTAAGGGGAATGGTGATGCGAAAATTGGCGCGCGGGTGCAAACGGCCGTCTTCCGGCAGCGGTTTTTGGGTGATTCTCTCTTGATTTTTATCAATGTTCAAAGTGGAGAGGGGGATAGATTTGCGCGTCTGATCGTCAAAACCCTGGGCGGCACGCAGCTTTAGCATTTGGCCATCCACAGAGCCAATCAGGCAGGCAACGGCATTTGTTTTTTGGTTCAGCCAATGGAGTGTGAGTTCAGAAACGGCCGTGCGATCCAGCGTTTTGTTCAGCTCCTGATCAATCTGCTCAAGTAAATTGAGATCTTCCAGCCACGCCTGCTGCAAATCCCGATAATGCTTCTTTTCCAAAGAAGTTGTAACGCGAGCCCACAGCAGCTCGCTTTCAATCGGCTTGTTTAAATAATCCTCTGCACCCAACTTGATGCACGCCACCACGCTGTTGACGTCATTTAGAGCCGACATGACAACAACCGGCGTTGTGTTGTTTTCTGCCTCCAGCTGCTTAAGCACTTCATACCCATTCATTTCCGGCATCATGATGTCTAGCAGAATAAGATCAAAGCGGGTTTGTTGGCGCAAGTGCAGCGCTTCCTGACCATTTTTGGCACATTGCACCCGGTAGCCGCGAAAGTCCAGCCAGGAAGTGAGCAAATCCCGAATGAGTTCATCATCATCCACAACCAATATCTGTTTCTCACCTGGATCAATATACATTTTTAATCCTCGTTCAATTTGGGGGCGATGGTTACGAAGTATAGGTGGAGGAACCCCGGTCTGTCACTGACAATATGACTCGGTTTCTCGTTTAAGTTAGAATAGATTCCTTATATTTTAAATTACAGGTACTATAAGAAACAAACACGATGCAAGCCAATTACGTACAGCGACTACGCTTAATTTTTAGTAAAGGTGGTCCCGCCCGCTATATCAGCCATCTGGACTTGGCCCGAACGCTGGAGCGTGCCCTTAACCGGGCTCGGATTCCGGTGGCATACACGCAGGGGTTCAATCGTCGGCCCCGGATGCAAATGGCTACGGCTTTGCCGCTGGGCTATACCAGCGAATATGAGCTGGCCGACATTTTGCTGGCGGAGGCAATGGAACCAGAACAGGCACAGCAGCAGCTAATGGCTAAAATGGCGCCGGGCATTGTCGTGTGGCAAGTGGCAGAGGTGCCGGTGAGCGGACCCTCTTTGCAATCGATAACGCAATCTTCTACCTATGTAGCGACGCCGCTGGACCCGGTAGATTTTGCCGCCCTGCTGACCAGCATAGCGGAACTGCTGGCTGCCGACAAGCTGGAGCGGGTGCGGGAGCGGCGGGGCAAGAAGAAGGTGTATGATTTACGGCCGTTAATCCTCGACCTCTCCGCCACCCAAGATGAAGACGGTCAGGTCCACATCTACATGAACCTTTGCCTGGAGCCTTCCAAAACGGGTCGCCCGGATGAAGTGCTGGACGCCCTGGGGTTTGATCCGCTGGACATGCGAATTCATCGTACAGAGATGGTGTTGGCGGAGCCCGCCTGAATGGTTAATGGTTAATTGTAAATGGTTGGTGGTTAGTTTGTTGGTGGGAATGGCAGTGGCTTGCACGGGACCCGTGGCAACGGCCGTGCCACCCACACCACTGCTAACTCAAACCCTCGCCTTACAACCCACTCCCACGTTACAGGTCATCCCGTCACCGTCACCCGGTCACCGGGTCACCTTGACACCCCCGCCAGATAGCGGTTGGGAACGGCTGCAACCTGGCCTGGAGCGCCGCACGATACGGTTGCTGAATGAAAACGGCCGTCAAACCGACCAGCTTTATATCTTGCGCATAGACTCCATTTTTTACAACTTTGGTATTGCTTACAGCCCGGGCCAGCCAAAATCGCTGGCTGCATGGCAAGAAGAGACAGGGGCGATGATTGTGGTTAACGGTGGCTTTTTCACCGAGGAGTTTTTGGCGACGGGGCTAATTGTGGTGGATGGACAGGCCAGCGGCAGCAGTTACGTTGGCTTTGGCGGCATGGTGACAATGAGGCAGGGTGGCGTGGACGTTCGATCGTTAGTGGAACGGCCGTATACCCCCACAGAAACTTTCGATTATGCTTTGCAGGCGTTTCCTATGCTGGTGTTGAACGGCGCGCCTGCCTACCAAAACGATGATTTTGACGCGGCGCGGCGCACGGTGATGGGGGTGGATGAGGACGGCCGACTCCTCCTTATCCTGTCCACCTGGGGCAGTTTCACCCTGACCGAACTCAGTGCTTATCTGGCTCATGCCGATTTTGGCCTGGTCAACGCCCTCAACCTCGACGGTGGCACTTCCACCGGCCTTATCCTGGCCGGTCCGTCTGAAAGCATCCCGGCTTTTGTTGCCGTCCCCAGCGTCATCACCATTTTCCCAAAATAAGTATTGCACCAAACACGTTCTCATACTTTGACTTCAATCAGCACAAGCCTGAGGATGCTCACGCCTGCCATGCGGCCGACAAATTCCTTTAATTAGCTGGTCGTTTGCCAAAAAAGTCAATTTCTGTAAAATATATCAAATTTATTTGATATATTTATTTAGCAGAAAAATGGCATCAACTTCACCTTCAGCTTCACTAGATTTTCTTAAATTGCTGGCGCATGATGTGCGCTGGTATTTACTTTCTGCGCTGGCGGAGAGTGACCGGCGCGTACAGGAACTTGTGACCCTGCTGCAACGGCCGCAAAACCTCATCTCATACCATTTACGCCTGCTGCGCGAAGGGCAGGTGGTAAAGGAGCGCCGCAGCAGTGCCGATGGCCGAGATGTGTACTACAGTCTCGACTTAGCGCTTTTTCAGACGCTTTATCAGGAAAGCGGCATGGCGCTTCATCCAGCCCTGGCTTGTACTCAACCTGGCCAGGCAGAAGAAAGCGAGGTGATGGTGGAACGGCCGTTTCGCATCCTTTTCCTCTGCACCCACAATAGTGCCCGCTCCCAGCTGGCGGAAGGCATTTTGCGCGCCAGCGGTGGAAAATTGGTGACTGTTTTCAGCGCAGGGAGCAAGCCAGGTGGTGTCCATCCCCTGGCTATTCGGGCGGCTGACGCTTTAGGCTTCGACATCAGCCAGCAGCAGTCCAGGCATATGGATGAATTTGTTGGGCAAAAGTTTGACTATGTCATTACCGTTTGTGACCAAGTGCGCGAAGTTTGCCCCGTTTTCCCCAACGAGCCGCAGCAAATTCATTGGAGCTTTCCAGATCCAGCGGCTGTGGTTGGCTCAGAGGCGGATCAATTTGCCGCGTTTGTCCAAACGGCTCAGGCACTCACCATACGTATCAACTACTTACGCCAGATGATAGTACTTCGTCAAGAAGAAAATAAGGAGTCAAAATGAACCAGACAAAAACAAAGGTGTTGTTTCTTTGCACAGGCAATTCTGCCCGCAGCCAGATGGCGGAAGCGTTTCTGCGTCATCATGCCGAGGCCCGGTACGAGGCGCACAGCGCCGGGCTGGACCCCAAAGGGCTGAATCCGTACATGGTGCGGGTGATGGAAGAAATCGGGATTTCTGTTGAGGGACAATCCTCTAAAAGTGTAGATGCTTATCTGGGATGGGTTAACTTTGGCTGGCTCATCACCGTTTGCAGCCACGCCGAGGAGAATTGTCCCCGGACGTTCCTGGGGGTTAGCAACCGGATTCACTGGAACGATTTAGAAGACCCGGCGGCATTTGTGGGCAATGAAGCCGAAACGCTGCAAGTTTTCCGTAACGTGCGCGATCAGATTGATGGCCACGTACGCGCCTGGCTTGCTGAGGTTAGCGAACCTCAACGGCCGTGATAAGCTGACCTTCGGGACCACAAAGGGAACGGCTTTGTATGCGGGACGGATCGAAGAAGGTGGCCAGCCAGTCGTGCCACTGGGCAACGGCATCTCGATCAGCGGCGTAATAAATCCAACGGCCGTCCACCACATCCCGGCGTGAAGCAACCAGCCCAACCCCTTCCAAAACCTTCAGATGATGCGACAGTAAGTTGGGGGCTAACCCCAGCTTCTCTTTCAGCTCGCAGTTGCAGGTGTCCCCGGCCATCAGTTCGGCAAAGATGCGCAGCCGGTTGGGGTCAGAGAGGGCTTTGAAAATCGTGGTTACTTCCGCCAACCCTTTTTCATCATTTGCACTCATTCATTTACTTGTTCCTTATTCACATCTATTGTTCTAATCTTGATTAGGATAACGATTTGTTGACTTTAAGTTGAATTTTGGTCAGTGTCGCTTCCGTTAGAATGGGCACATAATTCCGAGTAACACTCATATAAGCAAATATATACATTCCGGCCGACCAGGCCTGGTGAGGATAGCCCATAGGCAGGCCGGTACGACCGTGACACCATTCGTTAAACTCCCATTCTTCAGCAACACCTAATCGGTTGACCTGCGCCAGCTTCTCCAACTGCTGCCGCGCTTCGTCTAACCGCCCCGCCTTGACCAGCGCCGCCACGTAAAAGCCGCCGACAAAAGGCCAGATTCCGCCGTTGTGATACTGTTCCGGCAAATTCAGGTTGTTGTTGCGATAATACTCGCGCCAATCTTTGCTGCCGGGATGGATGACCGGGTGCAGCACGCGTACCGGGTAAGGATCGGCGATCCCGACCTGATGCAGATAATCTAGGATGCGTTTTTCCTGCGCCGGGGAGGCTACGTCAAACAGGATGGCCAGCAGGTTGCCAAAGACGTCGCAGTAATCGCCAAAGTCACGGAAAGCGACGTAGGGGAGGAAAAACGGCCGTTTCACCAGCACCGGTCCTACCTGGCTCAACGTGTGCGTCCACTCCATATGGCCAGGGCAGTTTGGCCCCCATTCGGTCTTATTCTCCGGTCCCACCCAGAGGACAATGCGAATTTTATGGCGCACGTCGTCGGCCATGTCGGCATAGCGGGAACCATCACGCCCAATTGCCTGGGCCATATCGGCCATGCCGCGCAGCGCCGCATACCACAGCACGTTGTCGTAAAGCACGTTAAACCGGTTGGCCAGCAAGTCGGCCCAGTCGGCCGCTTCGTGGACTTCCAGCAGGCCACAGCCGTTGGAGTCCTGATAACGCAGCCAGAGTAGGGCCTGCTCCAGCGCCGGCCACTGCGCCTGCAAAAAAGCTGCATCATCAGAGACACGGTACTGAAACAGATGTCCCAGAATGAACCAGAGATTGGAATCTACCGAACCGGCGTTGGTGTGGTCCAGATGGCCGGTGGCCACGCTGACGTTATTAGGAATGGCTCCCAATTCCGACTGCTGGTTGGTGAGCGTCAGCAGGGACGTGCGCAGGCAAACTTCGTGCCCTGGCGAGAGCAAAGCGCCCAGAGACGTGATCACGCTGTCCCGCGCCCAAACATGAGGATAACCTTCCGGCGAAGCCATCAGGCCAATGGGGCTGCATTCGCTTTTGAGAATGGTTTGGGCTTTTTCCAGGGCGGTGTCTATCAGGTTAGTCATGGGCATTTCCTGTTACAATATGGCAACGGCCGTCACGCGCTGTCTGGCGGCAAAAACTGTTCAATGGCGTCCAGAGCGTGGGCGGCATAAATCGAACCTGGCCCACCGGCCATCAACACGGCAACGCCAACGGTTTCCATTAATTCGGCGCGCGTGGCGCCCGCTTTGACGGCGTCATGGATATGGTAGGCGATGCAGCCGTCGCAATGGACGACGATACTGATGGCCAGGGCCATCAACTCTTTGACCTTGCCCGGCAATGCGCCATCATCCAATGCTTTGCGATGCAGACGGGCAAAACCGCTCATGGGTCCGGGCAGTTCGCGCCCAAGCTGGCCCAGCCGCGCTTCCAGATGTTGGTGATAGGCGACGTAATCTGTACTCACGATCAGGCCACCGTCAGGGCGTCAGCTACCCAGGTCATCACCTCAGATTCCTGCGGGATACGGCCGGCGGCGACCAGCTTCTCATTGATGACCAGCCCTGGCGTGGACAAGATGTTATAGGCCATGATGTCGGCATAGTCGGTTACTTTGATGATTTCAGCTTCTACGCTCATGTTGGCGACGGCTTTTTTAGCGGCTGCTTCTACTTTTTGACAGTTGGCGCAGCCGGGTCCTAATACTTTAATGGTTAACATGGTTTCCTTCCTTTATTGATTCAATGATTTCAATGGTTGGTTCAACAACAACGTCTGATTTCACCGAGTTGGCCACCAGGCTGTACTTTTGCGCCGATTGCAGCGCTTTTTTGATGCGGGCGGCAATAACTTCGGTTTTTTCGCCGTTGGCAGCCACGCAAATGTGCGGCCAGAGTTTAACTTCGGTGAAGATTTCGGTGCGGTCCAGCTCGATGAGTTTGGTGCCTTCGGCGCGGCATTCGTAGCTTTGTAAAGCCAGCTTGAAGCGCTTGGTGGCCCAGATGAACATCATCATGATGCAGGTGTTGATGGCAGCGACAAAGGCGTCTTCGGGGGTGAACACGTCGGGATGGCCCTGGGCATCGGGTGGGGCAGAGAACGGCATCTCTGGCCCGTTGCCCAGGACGATGTGGCCCCAGTGTTCGCCTTGCCATTGCACGGTGGTGTGGTAAACGGCCGTTTTGCTCATGTCATCACCGCCTCTTCCCCATAAAACAGGGCATACTCTCGGGCCAAAGCTTCCCGGTAAGCGGCTTCAGCTGCTGCGGGGACATCGTTGTAGATTTTTACCTGGGCCAGTAACTCGGCCGTGGTTTCAGGTGACGGCCGTTTGCCCGCCTGTTGGAACTGTTCAAAGAGAGCCGGGAGGGCAATTAACGTCACAGCTTCGCCATTGACCAGTACCGTTTGCACCGGGATGCCGGAGCCACAACTGCAAGAGGCTGCCTTGGGCTGCTGTACGTCCAGCGTGATGGCTTCCGACTCAATAAAGCGCCCTTCGCGGCGGCTCCATTTTTTGTCCAGCAGGGTATCTACCAGGTCGGCCACGCGTGCGGCCGTTTCTGTCACCGCCAGCTGTCCCGCTTCATTTAAGCGACGCCGCCCCGACACCTTTTCCAGGCCACATTCTGTTACCACATCTGTCACCACAACGCTGGCGGCCGGCTTGCCGGAGTGCTGCTCCGTAGCCCGGGCGGCACAGCGCAGTTCGCAGCCATCCACAGCAATTGTTGGATAGAAACGGGCAAAAGCGCGGTCACCTTCACCGCCGGCTAAAAAGAGCGGCAGGCAGATGGTGACGGTATCGTCTGGCCGCAATTCTTCCAGCACCTTCAACGCCGCCAGGCGTGTCACCGTCCCTTCGGCCAGTTCTTCACCGGAGCAGGCGACAATGCCAACTTTCTTTTGCGGTAATTTAGGCATCTTCCTCCCCTCCTTGCAGGCTGTCAATAACGATACTGACTTCTTCGGCCAGGGCGTGAGCTAATTGCAATCCGCCTTCGTTCAATTCTGCGATTCCCTTCGGCTTGAACTGGCGATAGCGACGATAAACATCCAGGACGGCAAAATCCTGCGCCACCTGGCCGCCGCTTTCCAGCACCATCTTGGTCGCACAGGCCAGCTTACAGCCATCAATGGTAATTGCTGGGCTGGCAGCCACGGCACTGCGGGCATTCTCTTCGCCCAATACCAACAGCGACAGGGCTACCAACTGCGACGTTTCCGGGCGCAGATCCTCGATAACCTCATAAGCCGCTTCGCGGCTGACCGTACCGTAGGTCTTGCCAATGCCGCTGCACGGCACAACCACAACTTTCTTGCTCATAGGTTTCCCGCCTCCACCTGAGCCAGAGCTTTCATATGTTCAAAGTAAGTCTCCGGCGACATCAGGTTGGCCTGGTCAGTGGCCCAATCGCTGGCTTCAATCATGGCTAGCCAGCCGTCCCCGTAAGGGTCCTGGTTAATGACCTCTGCTTCCAGTTCCAGCTTTTCATTCACCTCGACAATCGTGCCGTTGACTGGAGAGATAAGCTCAATATCTACTTTGATGCTTTCAATGTCAGCCAAGCCGTCGTTTGTAGATACGGCCGTGCCCACTTCCCTCACCTCGGCAAAAGCGACATCGCCATTATGCTGCTGGAAAAAGTCCGACACACCAACGGTAACCTGGTTACCATCTGCTTTGGCCCACATGCCTTCCGCACTGTAAAAACGATCTGTTGCTACCTTGAAGGTAAACTTGTCCAATATATATTCCAGATATTCACTCATGAAATAACCTCCATGTTATGCCCGCTCTTTTTCCAGGTGAGGGCGTTGGCGGCCTGATGGTAAACTGCGCCGCGCAAGGTGGCATTAAGGTAAGGTAGCGCTTCAGAAATGTCTATTGTTAACCGGGCAATGGTCGAATACCGTTCTGCTCCAGGTTCATAAGGGGGTGTAAAAATGTCTAAATCATAGGTGTCAATTAGCATCATCCGTGACCTCCTTATAATCAGCCGATACGGTTGGATTTAACATTCTTTGCACAATTTATTCTCTTTTACCTTATTGGAACAACTACGATCTACCTAATAACAAAATTGAAAAGGTAGCCCGTTAAAATGATGGCAAACGCCACGATGCCGATGAAAATCAGGATCAGGCGCAGCTTGATGACGCGCTTCAGGATAAGCATTTCCGGCAGGCTCAGGGCCACGACCGACATCATGAAGGCCAGCACCGTGCCCAGCGCTGCTCCTTTTTCCATGAGCGCATGCACCACGGGAATGATCCCGGCGGCGTTGGCATAAAGCGGCACGCCTAACAAAACGGCCGCCGGCACCGACCACCACGCCTCACGCCCCATCACTCCGGCCAGGAAATCTTCCGGCACGTAGCCGTGAATGCCCGCCCCAATGCCAATACCGATCACCACAAATGGCCATACTTTGCCCACAATTTCTTTGGTGCTGCGGCCAGCATCCCGAATCCGGTCATCCCAGGTGGGTTTATAAGTGACCCCGCCTGCCTGCTGCCCTACCTGAACCTGCCACACAAAATCCTCTACGTATTGCTCCGGCCGTAACCGGCCAATGAGAATACCGCCAAGCACGGCAATGGTCAGGCCAGAGATTAAATACAGTCCGGCCACCTGCCAGCCAAACAGGCCAAACAGCATGGCCAGAGCAATTTCGTTCACCACCGGCGTAGCAATCAAAAAGGAAAAAGTGACACCCAGCGGGATGCCGCTTTCCACAAAGCCGATGAACAGGGGGACGGCCGAGCAAGAACAAAACGGCGTCAGCACGCCCAGGCCAGCGGCCAACACATTGCCCACACCTTCACGTCGCCCACCCAGTGCCGCCCGCGTGCGTTCCGGGCTGAAGAATGAGCGGATGAACGTGACCAGGAAGATCATGCCCGCCAGCAGCATCAGGATTTTGGGCACATCGTAAAGGAAAAAGTTGACTGATTCACCCAGGCGAGTTTCTGGCAGCAGGCCAATGAGGTCGTAGGTGAGCCAGTCGGCCATGTTTTGCAGCTGCTGCCAGGCCAACAGCCAGACGATTCCTAAGAGTATGACCAGCGTGGGCAATTGCCATTTTGGTTTATGACGTGGGGTAAGCGTGATTTTTTCACTGCTCATGGGTGTGCTCCTAGTTTTGGGCGGCGATGAGCCAGTCGGTCACTTCCTGGTTGGTGGGGATACGGCCGTACGCCACCACCTTCTGATCAATCACCAACCCTGGGGTAGACATCACGCCGTAAGCCATAATTTCGCCATAGTCTGTTACTTTCTCAATTTCGGCCGTCAGGCCCAGCTTTTCTACTTTGCGGCGGGCAATTTGCTCCACCCGTTTGCAGTTGGCACAGCCGGGACCCAGCACTTTAATTTTCATTGTGATACGCTCCTTAAATGGTTCAATACTCATTGAAATAGTATGCTTGAACTATATGATTATTGGGGAAGCGGCCGTAGTGATCTTCATCACACGAATCCAATGACGCTCGTCATACTTCAACAGCCGTTGAAATATTCCTGCCAAAAAGAGGAGTGAGCATCCTCATCAAATCAGGTAAATCAGGGTGATCAGCGTCCCATAAAAAAACAGCTCACCAAAACTGGTGAGCTGTTGATGAGTTGCAGTCAACCTCCCGCAGGCTCCGTAAAACAATTTCGCTCTGGACGGAACCTGCGGGAGGTTTTTGTTTTGATTAAATATCGCAGTTTCCCGCCATGCAGGCCAGTTCCTGGGCCGCTGTGGTTAAATCTTCTTCTTCGTAGCGGTAAATCTTGGAGAAGTCGATGTCCGGGAATTTGTCGGCTAGCTGTTCATACTCTTCCTGCGTAATTTCAATGTAGGGCATCTGGTCGTACTGGGCGTCGAAGGCAGGCAGGAAGGCCATGCCGCCGATCTTGTCCTGATGCTCCCAAATCCAGCCAATGATGTCCAGCACTTCATTGTCCTGATAGGTGATGGTGACGCTGGGATTGTGCTCGGTGTAATGTGTTTTGTTTTGCAGCCAGAACTCACACTGCGTCAGTGCGGAGCGGTCGTTGCGCGTCACCGCCCCTTCTGGCGATTTTACCGGGAAGTGGACCACCCAGGTGATAGCGCTGTCGCGGGACTGGCCATTTTCCGGGTCCATGGGCACACCGGCATCTTGCAGCACTTTAAAAACGGGACTGTGTGAACCGACGCGTACGTTGCGGATGTAGTACGGTGCCCAGCGCGCGTGCAGCCCGGAGGAAGAATTGACCAACTGCGAGGAGTTGCCCGATGGCTTGACGCAGGTGACGGAAGTAGATTGGTTGATGCCCAACCGGGCGGCGTATTCTTTGTTGGTCTCCACCGCAACTTTCTGCAATTTTTCCTGGATTTCCGGGTCTTGGGCAGCCGGGCTGTCCATCTGGCCGTTCAAATCGACGCCCAGCAGCCGTTCTTCGATGCTGTTTTGCTGCCATTGGGGGCGCAGGCCAGGGAAGTGCGTGGCCATCGACTGAATCGTGCCGATGATGGCGGCCAGCTCCACTTTTTCTTTAAGCGTTTCGTAAGTGTCGTCGGCACGAGCAATAGCGCTGGTGAGGTTACAGAATTGATACGGCCGTAAATAAATCTCGCCACACGGATTGGTGCCAAACTCAGCCGCTTTGCGGCGGGCAGGCTTGTTCTCAATGGCTGCCTTGCGGTTAAAGATGCCCGGCTCGCCCCGTTCCGATTCCACCATGTCCAGCACAAAGCGGGTGATTTCTGCCTGGCTCAGCTCGCGCGAGGGCCACACGGCCGAATTATTCGCATTCCAGCGCTGGCTGTTGGCCCGCCAGAAGTCGCCGTCTTTGCAGTGGCGCATTTCCAGGTCGTCGTAATCAAACAGGGAGATCATTGCCGTTCGACGCACACCGCCGGAAACGGCCGCATCCCCCACAGCACACATAATGTCATGGGCGTCGAGCGGCCGTAAAAAGCCGCCCTGCCGCGACAAAATGCGGGCGCGGGCAAAGTCCAGCATCTGGCGCAGCGGCTCCGGCCCGGAAGCGCGGCCACCCTTCACCCGCAGCGGCGAACCGATAGGACGCACCTCGGAATAATCAAACTTCACGTCTTCGCCCTGGAACCAGGCCGTCAGGCCCACGCGGACGGCCTCCGCCCAGCCTTCAGACGAGTCGGCCACGACGTGCGTGGTGGCCGGGTTGCCGCTTTGCCGGGCGATGCGCGGGAACTGCTCCACGTACTGCCGCTCCACAGAAAAGCCCACGCCGCAGCCGCTCATGGAAATGATCAGCGCCTCCACAAAGGAGTCGATGCTGTCTACCGGCATGTAGGAGCAATTGTAAATGGCAATGTTGTTGCGGCGGGCGGCGGGGCCAGCCATCGCCAGCAGGCGCATGGAGGGCATCACTTTCATAGTGAGGATGCCCTGACGGATGCGCTCGTACGTTTCGGCAGGCAGTCGGTATTCCGACAGCTCTTTCAAATAGTCGGTAGCCCGGTTAACCGTCTCCACCCACGTCTCGCGGCGGCCGAGATCGTAGTTGAAGCGGGAATATTTGTCGTAGAATTGAAACTTTTGCAGCTGGGTGGGGAAGTAAGGGTCTGATTCAGCAAAGGCGTCACGCACTTCGGTAGGCACGGGACGTTTGGTACGCATTTTGGCATGTTCGGCACGGTACAGGATGTAATGTTTGGCGGCTTCATATTCACCTGCGGCCTGCAGCACCATCTCCACGATGTCCTGTACGCCTTCCACGGTGGGGAGGTCATATTTGGCGGCCACCACGTTGACCACTTGATGGGTAATGTCGTGGACCGGTGTCTTGGGTTTAATGTCCAGGCTGGTGAAGCAGCGCTCCAGGGCGTTTTCAATGAGTTCCATGTTGAAGGGGACGATACGGCCGTCTCGCTTCACAATACTCTGGGGAATGGCCACCTTAAAATAAATGCTGCTCTCATCTAAATGGGTAGACTTGCCATTTTTACCGTTACTACCATTGGTGCCGTTGGTTTTGGTCAACACTTTTTCTTGCGTATTCTGCTGTTCAGCCATTGAGATTCCATCTCCTTGTTTTGGATTTACTTCACCGCTTTTGTGTTTTCTGTTGCGTAGGCTAGGGAAAAAATTGGTTTATTTCGGTTTTTGGGGAGACGGCCGTTTGTAGTGCCAAAAACGGCCGTCAGCGGCTTTCGAGCAGGCGGTCAATCTCCTTGCGAATCGACTCCAGATCGTCAAAGCCCAGGTAGACCGTGGCGTAGCGAATGTACGCCACCTCGTCCAAATCCTTGAGCTTTTTGATGACCAGATCGCCTGCCACATGGCTGTGAACTTCTGCCTTGCCCAACTGTTGCAGTTCCGCCTCCACTTCACCCGCGATGCGCTCGATGTCGGCGGCGGCCACCGGCCGCTTGGCGCAGGCCACCTTGATGCCGCCCATCAGCTTGTCCCGCGAGAACTCTTCGCGGGTGCCGTCTTGCTTCACCAGCATCGGCGTGGCCAAAATGGGGCGCTCGTAGGAGCTGAACCGCTCTTTGCACTTATCGCACACCCGCCGCCGCCGCGTGCCGCCGCGTGCGTCGTGGCTGGTGTCGATAACGCGCGTTTTTTGATTATCACAGTATGGACATTTCACTCAGCAAGTCTCCCTTTAGACCGGAAAAAACCAGATATGGGACTGTGCCAACTTTTTGCCGTGTCGCCGCCATATATGGGGGTTGGCACTGCGAATCCCCCTAGATTTGGTACAAGTGGGAGGCATTATAGCATACGGCCGTTTTCATAGCAAGCTAAAACGGGAGCGGGTAACCTTAAAAAATTAAACGGTTGTTAACCTGCTGTTAAACGGCCGTTATTATGGAATTAGAACATCTGTGTGGGCTTAAAAAAGAGCCAATTTAGGCTGTTTTTGGTCTTTTTTTGGCGTGAAAATACGGAGAAAAAATTAGGACTTCTGTACTACCGGATGATACCCGGCCTGAACCCAACGTTGTCGCGCCAAAACAATTCGGGGACGATTCATCTTCAAGCGAGAAATGGTGGCTCTGCCCACAGGGGTAAGACCAAAAATTTCAGAAAAATCTTCGCTCCAGGCAAAATGATCAGCCCAACTTTGGTGCCGTGGATGAAAGAGTTGGACTGTGACGTTTGTTTCGGGGTCAACGGCCGTTGTCGCTGCCGCTTTGCTCACATTGCAGTTAGGGCAGGCCAAACAAAGGTTTTCCAGTTTGTCTCCTGTATCTAGAACAATATGCTCAATGTGCAGTGTCTGGCCAATGTTGATTTCGGCCGTTGAGCAATATTCACAACAGCCATTTGCACGTTCATAAACCACCTGCTTAATAGTCTGCCAGGATGGTTTAGCCATTTGGGTTCATGAGTTCTGCAAGTGTGCCATCAAATCCGCGATTTACCAGAATAGCGGCCGCTTCTGCCTTACGCAACATCAATTGCTCCCCTCGTTCAACTAATGCCGCCAACTTCGTCTGCTCTGCTTCAGTCAGGGTTCCTTTATTTTGCCCAGTCATTAGTTGAGCCATAAGCGCCTGATTTTCTGCAGACATTTGCTCTGCCGCAATGGCTCGTAGGGCGTCATCAGACAAGTGGTGCAGGGCACGGAGTTCTGCCTGCTCATCTGTTGGAAGATTGTCCAGTTCATCATCCAGAGCGGTGAACAGGCGATCTTCAACAATTTTCT
The DNA here is from genome assembly GCA_002699125.1 of Anaerolineaceae bacterium. GTDB lineage: Bacteria > Chloroflexota > Anaerolineae > Promineifilales > Promineifilaceae > Leptofilum. The sequence continues at coordinate 62,228 of PABI01000135.1, read as the reverse complement.
CAACAGGCTCGCGGCGTCGTGCCGCTAATTGCCGCAAGCGAGAAGACAAATTTTCAGGTATTTGAATTTGCATAGTTAAAATCCTGTGGAATCATACATTGCCAATTTTATCATGAACGAGATTATTATAAACGAAATTATGCTACCATGTTCGATTTGCTCCATCCCGTTAAAAAAAAGACCGTCAGAGCTAAACTGCCCTGACGGTCTAAACAGCTAGAGGGGAAACTATGCCGTTACTCTTTCTTTTTGCGCAGGAAGGCCGGAATATCGAGATCGTTTACCTGGAAAGACGGCCGTTCCGCCCGTTCTTCTCTTACCGGTGGGGCAGTGACTCGGCTGCTTGTTTGCCGTGCCGGTTCCCGCTGCGGCAGCCTGCTTTCGGCGCGGGACATCTGCCGCATCATGGGCGCGCCATGTTCAAAACCCGTGGCAATCACCGTAATCCGTACTTCGTCTTCCATCGCCTCATCAATAACAGCACCAAAGATCATGTTCACGTCTGGGTGCGCCGTTTCGCGAATAATGGCCGCTGCCTGGTTGATTTCGTACAGGCTCAAATTGTTGCCGCCCGTCACGTTGAACAGAATGCCGCGCGCCCCGGCAATCGTGACGTCCAGCAGCTTGCTGGCCAGCGCCTCTTCGGCAGCAATGCGCGCCCGGTCTTCGCCACTACCGCGCCCCACGGCCATCAGCGCCGCACCGCCCATCGACATGATGGTTTGCACATCGGCAAAGTCGAGGTTGATCAAACCGGGCACGGTGATTAGTTCACTGATTCCCTGGATGCCCTGGCGCAGCACGTCATCGGCCAGTTTGAAGGAATCCATGAGCGAGAGGCGGCGATCGGCCGTTTCTAGCAAACGATCGTTGGGGATCACAATCAGCGTATCCACGTGCTCTTTTAGCTGCTCGATGCCTGTTTCCGCTGCCCGCATCCGCTGCGAGCCTTCAAAGGTGAACGGCTTGGTCACCACGCCAATCGTCAGCGCGCCCTCTTCGCGGGCGACTTTGGCCACCAGCGGACTGGCGCCTGTGCCGGTGCCGCCGCCCATGCAGGCGGTTACAAACACCATATCGGAGCCTTGCAGCAGTTCATGCAGTTCTTCCACCGATTCTTCGGCCGCTTTGGTGCCAACCTCCGGCTTGCCGCCAGAGCCCAGCCCGCGCGTGGTGCGTTCGCCAATAGCTACCCGCTGCCGCGCCTGGCTGGCCATCAGTGCCTGCTGGTCAGTGTTGATGGCGATGAAATCCACCCCGGCAATATCTTCGGCGATCATCCGGTTGACGGCATTGCTGCCACCGCCGCCGACCCCGACCACGCGAATCAACGCATTTCCTTCTGTTTCTGGCATTCTTTGAATTTTTGCAGTTTTTGTGTTCATGTTTTTACCCCTCTTTGTCGGTAATCAGTAATCAGTCGACCGATAACCGATAACCGATTACGGTTTACGGTTGTTACTACCCTGGTAAAAGTGCCTTCAAAATTGATCCCATCTTCCGACCCCATTCCCGGTTGTGGGTGCGGGGCTGGTAAATTTGATTGTCGCTCATGGCCCATTGCAGTAGGCCGACGCTGGTAGCAAAGGCTGGCGAATGCAGCCGGTCTACCATGCCCACCAGATTTTGTGGCTGGGCCACACGGGCCGGTACGTTCAGCACCCGTTCGGCCACCTCGGTAATGCCGCGCAGTTGAGCACTGCCGCCGGTGAGCACGATGCCCGCCGGCAGCAAGCCATCGTAGCCGGAACGCTGCACGTCTTCCAATATGTGCAGGAAAATCTCTTCGACGCGGGCCTCAATAACGTGGGCCAAATCTTGCCGCCCCACCTGAATCTTTTCGCCGCCAAACGGCTCAACGGTGAAAACCGTGTTAGGATCAATTTTGTCGGGACGGCAGTCACCAAACTGAATTTTCACCTGCTCTGCCACTTCGTACGGGGCGCGCAGGCCGATGGCAATGTCGTTGCTGATGTGGTAGCCACCGATGGGGAACACCTGTGTGTGCCATACTTTACCCTGCATGTAGAGGGCAATGTCGGTGGTGCCGCCGCCGATGTCGGCGACGATGACGCCCATTTCACGCTCGTTGGGGTCCAGCACCGCTTCGCCAGAGGCCAGGGCGTTCAGCACAAACTCGTTGGCGTTGATACCCACGTTGGCGGCGCAGCTGGTGAGGTTTTGCAGGGCCGGGCGTGCGGCCGTAACAATATGTGTCTCCACTTCCAGCCGAAAACCGTGCATCCCAATGGGGTTGCGCACGCCGTCGTGCTCATCAATGGTGTAGTTGCGCGGGATGAGATGGACAATTTGGCGGTTGGGCGGCACGGGAATGGCCTGGGCCACGTCCAGGGCACGCTCAATGTCGCTGACGGCGACACCGGCCTCATTGCGACCAATGGCCACAATACCCTTGTTGTTAGTGGAGCTGATGTGCTCGCCAGCCATGCTGATGATTGCCTGGGCGAGATCGTAGCCGGAGGTTTGCTCCGCCTGCTCCACAGCCTGCGCCAGGGCCAACGATGCCTCGCTGACGTCGATGACCATGCCTTTGCGCATGCCGCGCGCCGGGGCCAGCCCCATACCGATGATTTGCAGGCGGCCTTCGCGCACCTCACCGACCAGGGCGCATACCTTGGTTGTGCCAATGTCCAGTCCAAAAATAATGTCTGCCATGTTCCAATACCCTCTTTTTTGGTAATCGGTAATGTCGCTGCGCGACCACTTCGTGTATGGTGGTCGGTAACCGGTTTGCTGTTTACCGATTACCGTTTACCGATAACCGGAGATTTTCGTGCGACCTCTAATCTCCAGTCTGTTTTACTGCGCCAGGTAGTATGGTTTTTCCTGGTTGCTGACGCTGACGTACAGCGGGGTTAGCCCCTGTGCCAGCAGTTCATCTACGATGGTTTCATACACCACAAGCTTTTGCGGCATGTCGGTGCCGCTGCCGAAGAAGACGCGCCAGCCACGGCCGTCTTGATAACTCAATCCGCTTGACGGCCGATAAAAGAGCCGCTCGATGTTAGGCCGCAGTTCCTTAAGCTGAAGTGCCCCGGCCAAAACGTCGCGCGGTACAAAGCGAATATGCGGATTGTTGGTTTCAACGACCAGTTCTTCACTGTTTGCCTCATCCACTGTTTCCGTTTCGCTGGGCACCCCATTGGCTGTTTCTATTTCAGATTGAATCATGAGCAGACCCAACGACTGGGAACGGGCCGGAATGAGACGGCCGTTTCTGGTAACCCAAAATTGATTGCTGCCTTCGACCCAAATGGCAATCGGTGAATCTTCGGTGACGTTGATTTGCACCTGGTTGGGCCAGCCCAGCGTGACCGTAGCCGAGATGATGCCTGGCACGTGGTCCATAATTTGCTGGGCCGCTGCGCCCGGATCGGCGGCAAAAACGTGCGATCCGGCCAGGCTGCTGGCCTGCACGACCTCTGTAGCGGGCACCGAAATGACACCTTCTACCGGGATGGCCGTTAGATAAAATCGTTCTTCCAAGCCGATGAGCGTCATAGCATAAATAGAGAGGGCCAACACGCCCAGGCTGAGCCAGCGCGCCGAGAGCAAAATCTGGCGCAGGCTGGCCAGCGGCAACCGTACTTTGGCCTGGTTACGTCGGCGGCGACGACGGGCATTCTTCGGCACGCGCAAACGGGGCATCGACACGGCCGAATCCATGCGCCGCATCTTAGGCTGTTTACGTAAGCGTCGTTGCTGTGTTTGTCGTCGTTTCATAATTGCAAATTACCCAACGAAGCTTGAGCTTATCGAAGGCTGATTAGGCCGGGCTTCGACAAGCTCAGCCCTCGTCTTACTTATAGGTTTTTTTCAACTGTTCCTTCTCTTCATGTCGCTCAATCGCCAGCTCGATCAGCTTGTCCAGCAGCTGGCTGTAGGGCAGGCCGCTGGCTTCCCACAGCTTGGGATACATGGAGATGCGGGTGAAGCCGGGAATGGTGTTGATTTCGTTGAGAAAAAGACGGCCGTTTTCCACATCCAATAACAAATCCACCCGGCCTAAACCGGCGCAATCAATTGCTTTGTACGCCATGACAGCCAGGCGGCGCACTTCGTCACTTTGCGCCTCGGTTAAATCCGCCGGAATGATTAGTTCCGAGTCGTCGCTGACGTATTTGGCCACATAGTCGTAAAAATCGCGGCGGGGTCTTACCTCGCCCACCACGCTGGCAACGGGATCGTTGTTGCCCAGCACGGAGACTTCCAGCTCGCGCACTTGCGCGCCTTGCTCTACCACAATGCGGCGGTCGTAGCCGGCAGCTTCGTCCAGCCCGGCGCGCAGTTCGTCGCGGTTGTTGCATTTGCAGATGCCGACGCTGGAACCCAAATTGGCTGGCTTGGTAAAGACCGGGTAAACCAGAATGGCTTCAACTTCGGCGATGACGTCATACGGCCGTTTGTGCCATTCATGACTTTGCACCAGCAGCCAGGGCAAGACGGGCAGTCCGTTGGCCACCATCACGTGCTTGAAGATCGCTTTGTCCATGCCCACGGCCGAACCGACCACGCCCGCGCCCACGTAGGGTAGGTTGGCCAGCTCCAGCAAGCCCTGCACTGTGCCGTCTTCGCCATACGGGCCGTGCAGCACCGGGATAATGACGTCGAGTTGGGAAACGGCCGTTAATCCCACACTTTCACCCTCATCCAGCTGCATTAACCCCATTGCTTTGGGATCGGGCAGCAGGGTGGCATGATGGCTGGTTTTACCTTCGGTCAGCGTGCCCACGACGTCACCGGTGAGCCAACGGCCGTTTTTGTCGATGCCAATCGGGATCACCTCGTACTTGTCCGGGTTCAAGGCACGCATCACCGACTGCGCCGAGTTGAGCGACACCTCATGCTCACCCGACCGCCCGCCGAAAATAACACCAACCCGTAACTTGTCTTTGCCGTTTTTAGTCATAAATAATTATGAATTGTGAATTGTGAATCGTGAATTGTGAACGGAGTCATTAACCATTCACAATCAATTATTAACCATTCACAATTACTCAAAGTTCCAATCACCAACCAGTTCCACTTCCAGTTCCAGCTCCACGCCAAACTGCTCGCGAACGCTGTTCCACGCTTCGGCGATGAGGGCGCGAATATCTTCGGCCGTTGCCTCGCCTTCGTTGACAAAAAAGTTGGCGTGCTTTTCCGAGATGTGTGCTCCGCCGACGCGGAATCCTTTCAAACCGGCGGCGTCAATCAAATAGCCCGCGTAATAATTTTCGGGATTTTTAAACATGGAGCCGACCGTAGCACCGCCTGGCTGGGTTTGCTTGCGATGGGCGGTAAAGCCGTCGGCGCGGGCCATGAGCACGTCCACCGGCTCTGGCGTCAGCTCCAGCTCGGCGCTGAGGACCACGCGGCGGGACAGCTCGCGCCCCTGCTCTTGCTTGAGGACGCTGTCGCGGTAGCCGTAATTCATCTCGTTGTTGCTGTAGATACGCTGACCGCGACCTGGTTCCCAAATAACGGCCGCACGTAAATTGCTGTTCATGTCGGAGCCATGCGCCCCGGAGTTGCCCACAACTGCACCACCGACCGTGCCGGGGACGCCGATGGCCCATTCCAGGCCGCCCAGCCCTTTGCCAATACACTGCCGCGCCAGCGACGAAAGGTTCATGCCCGACTCCACGGTGCAAATAACGCTGGCCCCCGTGTGGCGGAAGTTGATCGCCCGTGCCTTGTTCATGATGACCAGCCCGCCGATACCCTGTTCGGAGACAAGAATGTTGGAGCCGCCACCCAGCAGCGTGTAGGGCACCCGTTTTTCGTAGGCGATGGTCACGGCCGTTTCCAACTCTGCCGCCGTATTCACCACCAAAAATAGCTGGGCCGGTCCGCCTACGCGGGCCGAAGTGTAGCGCGCCAGCGGCTCATCCAGCTTCAGCCGGTCGCCAAACGCTGCCTGAAATTCCAGTACGGCCGATTCCCGAATTGAGGTTCTCACGTTCATGCATCACTCCACAGTTGAATGCCTGTATAAATTTGCTGGGCTACCTTGTTGCTGTCACCGGCGCCCAATGTCACCACCACATCGTGCGGCCGTACCCGATCCAAAATATATTTGGCCGCATCATCCAGGTTGGGGATGTGCACCGCTGCCGGATGCTTCATCGCTTCCAGCACAACGGCCGTATCCACACCCAACGAATCTTGTTCTCGGCTGCGATAAATATCCAGCGCCACCACCCGATCCGCTTCGGCAAAGCAGGTGGCAAACTTGTCCAGCAGCAGCTTGGTGCGGCTGAAAGTGTGCGGCTGCCACACTGCCCAAATGCGCCGTCCCGGGTAGCGCTGCCGCGCCGCCTTTAGCGTTACTTCAATCTCGGTGGGGTGGTGGGCGTAATCATCAATGATGGTGACGCTGGCCACCTCGCCAATCGTCTCGAAGCGGCGGTTGACCCCGCTAAAGCTGCCCAGCGCGGCGCGAATCACGTTGAAATCAATGCCCAAGTCGGAAGCCACGATAATGGCGGCCAGGGCGTTGAGTACGTTGTGCTCGCCCGGCAGCCGCAGACGGGCCAGGCCAATCATCTGCCCTTCGGTTTCCACCAGAAAGTCGGTGCCGCCCAGCTGGTTAGAGCGCAAATCGAGCGCCAGATAGTCGGCGTCGGGCTGTTGGCCTTCGACCACGCCGATGGCGTAGGTGCTTACCTGCACGCCGGGCAGTTCGAGGTTGTCAATGAGCACGGCCGTTTCCGGGTCCGTTGCGCAGGCGACCAGATGGCCGCCTTGGGGCAGCAGCCCGGCAAACTGGGCAAAGGCCGCCTGGTAGCTGGCTTCATCCGGGAAAATGTCCGGGTGGTCGTGCTCGATGTTGAGGATGATGGCTACCTCTGGTTTGAGGCCCAGGAACATGTTGTCGTATTCGTCCGCTTCTACCACAAAGTAGTCGCCTTCACCGAAACGGCCGTTGCTGCCCAAAGAAGGCAAAATGCCACCGACAATCACCGTTGGGTCCAGCTCCGCTTCCATTAGAATGTGGGCCAACATGCCGGTAGTTGTTGTTTTGCCGTGCGTTCCGGCGACGGCAATACCAATCCGGTCGGCCATCAGGAGACCTAAAAATTCGGACCGCTTCATCACCGGGATGTTGGCTTTACGAGCGGCTTGCAGCTCGGGATTGTCTTCAGGAATGGCGGAGGAGATGATGACCAATTTAGCCCCGGCAATATTGCTGGCGTTGTGCCCCTGGTAAATGGTGGCACCGGCTTCCTGGAGAGCGGCCGTTACTTCATTGGCTTGCTGATCCGAGCCGGAAATCGTAAAGCCGCGCCCCAGCAGCACCCTGGCAATCGCCGAGATGCCGGCACCGCCGATGCCGATTAGATGAATGTGCATATTTGGCTGCAAAGTGAATGGTTTGTCACTCATCTCTAAAAATAAATCCTGAATCACGTCGATACTTCCAAATTAATTTGTCATGCTGAACGAAGTGAAGCATCCCAAAAACCCTCATCCACTGCATACTTTGCTCCAAACCTTAGACCTTATCCGGCGAGGTTTAGAGGGATTCTTCGCTGTGCTCAGAATGACATTTCCCGCTAAATCATCACAATAATTACAAACAAAAAGACAATCACCACCAAAAACGGCAAATAGGGTGCCAGCAGCGGCAGCGGCAGCCGCCCCACCAATGAATCTAGCCCCAGTGCAAAATCAGGCCGGGTTAAAACCGTAAAGTCAAACGGGTAAGGTTCTCCGACCGGTAACCGCAGCCAGCCGCCTCCAGGCTGCGCCCGATACTCCAAAAATGACCAGAGCGAACCGACAATCAGATAACCATTTAGAGCGCCAATAATTAGCCCCAGCAGTTTGTCCTGAAAATTATCGCGTACCCGCAGCTTTTCACCCAGCCGGGTACCAGCAATGGTGGGGCCCTGGTAGCTAAAAAAGGCAACTGTCAAGTGCAAAATTGCCAGGTAGTAAAATCGCTGCCGTTCCACCGGAATTGCGCCGCCGGTTGGGGCAAAGCCCAGCAGCAGGCTGCCAAACTGGTTAATAGCAAATAAAGATAGAATTAGCCCTGAGGTGGCAATCACTTCACGTGTCCAACCGCGCAGGGAACCAATGATGGCAAAAAATAAAATCATTAACCAAAAAAGTGTACCCAAACTTAGCATCTTCTCACTCCTTCCCATTCTTGTTAGCCACATTCTCAATGAGCGCTGCCAGGTTTTCTGCCCCGTTGGGAACGTCCAAAGCACGGGCCGCCTGGCTCATTTGGGCCAATTTGTCAGGGTCTGCCATTAACGTTTGGATGGTTGGCAGGAGTTGTTTGTCTAACGTTTCGTCGGTGAGCTGGACGGCCGTTCCTCGCTCACACAAATAATCAGCATTTACCTTCTGGTAACGCCAGGCCCAGGCCAGCGGTACCAAAATAGACGGCAAGCTGAAGGCAGGCATTTCACCCAACATGCTGGCCCCGGCGCGGGCCACCACCAAGTCGGCAGCGCGGAAAGCGTGCCCCATGTCATCGTGCAAATAAGGATACGGCCGATAAAATGCCCGCAGCTCACCCGGCAAGGCCTTTGCATTCACGTCCACCTCGTCCCAGGTAAACGTGCCGCTGATGTGAATCACCTGCATCGTTTGCAGCAGCTCCGGCAAAATGTTCATCAGCGCGCGATTGATCGCCTGCGCGCCACGGCTGCCGCCAAACACCAGCAGGGTGAGGCGGCCTGGCTGCAAATCAAAAGCAGCCAATGCCGCTTCTCGGCTCAAATTTGCCTTTTCGCGCAGCTCAGGCCGCACAGGGTAACCCGTCACCACCAGTTTGTTGGCAGGCACAAATTGGGCTGAGCCATCGGTGGTGGCCCCAACTTTTTCGGCGTAGCGCAGCGAAAACTGAATCGACTGCCCCGGTTCCAAGTCGGGCAAATAAATGGCTATGGGCACGCCCAGCCAGCGGCAGGCCAGCGTAAAGGGGAACGCCATGTAGCCGCCGGTCATAAACATGACGTCAGGACGAAAGCGGCGCACCAGCCGCAGCGCCTTGCCGATGCTGAGCAGCAGCTTGCTGCCGTTGATCAGCTTACGGTGCAGCGGCACGCCGGCAATAGCCCCACCAACGATGGTTTCCAGCCGTATGCCTGCTCTGGGGACTAACGTTTGTTCCATTTCACCCTTTGTGCCTACCCACAAGATATTTTCCGTGGGCAAGCTCTTGTTGCGTAATGCGGTGACGGCGGCCAGAGCGGGGTAAATGCCGCCGCCGGTGCCGCCAGCGCAAATAAGTACGCGCATGTTTAGAACCTGTCTGTGGCCGACGGCCGTTTGCTCCGCCGGGATGTGCCTGTATTTTGTCGCCGCTCACGCACATCGCTGGTTTGCGGCCGTTTTTGCAGCGCCGAATCCCGCGAGACGTTGAGCAAAATCCCCGCACCCACCATGGTGATGGCTAACGAGGTGCCGCCGTAGCTCAAAAATGGCAGCGGAATGCCGGTGAAGGGAATAACGGCCGTAATCACCGCAATGTTGATAAATGCCTGGAAGATAATCCAGCAAGTGATGCCCATAGCCAGTAAAAAACCGAAACCGTCCCGGGCGCGTACGGCCGTGCGCAGCCCGCGCCACACCAGCATCCCTAACAATGCCACCACCAGCAATGTGCCCGCCAAACCCAGCTCCTCACCCAGGATGGCAAAAACGCCATCGGTGTGGGCAAAGGGCAGCGGGCCAAACTTCTGCGTGCTTTCGCCCAGGCCTACGCCAAAGAAACCGCCGCGTCCCAAAGCAATGAGCGACTGCTGCACGTGCCAGCTGGCCTGGTTGGGGTCAGACAATGCCTGCGTGTAGGCATCAACGCGCGCCTGGGCATGGGGCAGCGTGTTGATCAAAATCAGGAAGACCGTGCCGCCCAGCAGTCCGGCTACGGCGAACTGCCGCCAATCGGCCCCGGCTACGAAAAAGAGGGTAAAGCTGACCAGAGCAATGAGCCCGGCAGTGCTTAAGTCTGGCTGGCGCACGATCAAGGCGCAAACCACGCCCACAATCACCGAAAACGGCAGCAGGCCATAAGTCAGCAGCTTGATGCGGTCGCCCTTGCTGGAGAGCCAATGGGCGATGTAAATAATCATGGACAGCTTGGCAATCTCTGATGGCTGGTACGAATCGTTGTACAAACCACGCTGCGCGCCAAGATTGGATGCAGAGGTAAAGAAGAGGACAAACAACAGCCCCACCAGCGTCAGGCCCAAAAAAGGTACCGAAAAGCGGCGCAGGATGTGGTAGTCGAATTGCATCACGCCCACCATGGCCAAAAACCCCAGCCCCAGCGCCAGAAACTGCCGCCGGAAGTAGTAGGTGGCATCATCCTGAAAGCGCAGACCGTAATCGAACGTGGTGCTGTAGACCATGAGCATGCCCAGTACCAGCAGCCCGGCAATGGCCAGCAGCAGCCAGTAATCAAACCGGAAGCGCAAAACCGGATTGACGCGATTGCTTCTTTTACGGACGATGTTGACTGTTGTCATACCTGTTTACTCATCTTGCTACAAAATTTTTACAACTCATTTACCAACTGCCGGAACAACTCACCACGTTCCTCAAAATCCTTAAAGGCGTCGTAGCTGGTGCCGCCGGGGGAAAGGAGAACGATGTTGCCAGAAACGGCCGTTCCCGCCGCCAATTCCACTGCTTCAGCTACCGTACTTACCTGCTTAAAGTCGGGATGCTCTTGATCGGCCAGCTTTTCGGCCAGCACATCGGCCAGATCGCCAAACAGGATGACCGATTTCACGCGCTGGGTGACTTTTTTAGCCCAGGCGTCCCATTCCATTGCTTTGTCGCGGCCACCGGCCAGCAAAATAATTGGTTCGTTGAAAGCATTCAGCGCCGCCATGGCCCGTTCCGGGGCGGTGGCAATCGAGTCGTTGATCCACTGCACACCGCGCCGCGTGCGCACCAGTTCCAGTCGGTGCTCCACGCCGGTGAAAGTGCGAATCGCCCGGGCAATGGCTTCGGTCGGAATGCCGGCTGAGTCGGCCAGGGTGGTGGCGGCCAGGACGTTGAGCAAATTGTGGCGACCACGCAATTGCACATCTTCAACTGTACAAACGGTTTTTTCTGCGCCGTTGCGGATGAGGATACGGCCGTCTTTCACAAACGCCCCTTCCGTCACTTCATTCACCAAACTAAACAGCCGCAGTTTGCCCGGCGCAATGGCGCTAAGTGCCAGCGAACCGGGGTCATCGGCGCACAAAACGGAAATGTCATCGGCCGTCTGATGACGCAAAATGTTGGCTTTGGCGTTGGTGTACGCCTTCATCGTCTTGTGCCGGTCCAGATGGTTGGGCGTGATGTTGAGCACGGTGGCGATGTGCGGGCTGCGGTCCCAGATTTCTAATTGGAAGCTGGACAGCTCTTGAACCACCACGTCATCTGGTTCCATTTTGTGCAGATCGGCGATGAGCGGCTGGCCGATGTTGCCGCCAACCCAGGTGCGCCGCCCGGCGACCTGACTCATGACGCCCGTGAGCGCCGTGGTGGTGGTTTTGCCTGCCGAACCGGTGATGCCGATAACGGCCGTTGGCGTCCGCTTCGTAAATTCCAAAGAATCATTGGTGATCGGCACGCCTTTGGCCTGGGCGGCCTGCACCAGCGGTGCTTCCAATGGCACTCCGCCGCTCACGGCTAAAATGTCTGCTTCGTCTACAAGTTCCATAGGATGTTCTCCCAACACATACCGGATATCCAGGTCACTTAATTCGTCCAACATATCCTGTAGTTTTTCTGGCGGTCGCAAATCAGTAATAGTCACCTTTGCGTCCACCTCGACGGCAAATCGGGCCAATGCCTTGCCTTGCCGCGCCAGACCGAGAATGAGTAAGCGTTTGCCTGCCAGTTCGTCCATTTTTCAAAGATTGGAGACTGGAGATTGGAGATTAATCTCTACTCTCCAATCCCTAATCTCTAAATCTGCGCCAGGGAAATACCAATCATGGCGCTCAAAATGCCAATGAGCCACCAGCGCTGCACAATTTGCGTTTCGCTCCAGCCAATCGCTTCAAAATGATGGTGCAGTGGGGCCATCTTAAACAGCCGCTTGCCGCCGGTGAGCTTGAAGTACAGCACCTGAAGCGTGCTGGAAAGCAGCGTGGTCACGGGCACAATGGCGATGATTGGCAAGATGAGCCATTGGTTGGTCATCAGGGCCACGACGCCGAGCGCGCCGCCCAGGGCTTGCGCGCCCACGTCGCCCATAAACATTTGTGCCGGATGGGCGTTGAACCACAAAAAGGCAAAACAGGCCCCAACGGTGATAAAGCAAAAAACAACCAAAAATTGCTGGTCGCGCAGCACGGCGATAATGCCATAGGCGGCAAAAGCCGTGGCGGCGATGATGCCTGCCAGCCCATCCAGACCGTCGGTGATGTTGACCGCATTGGCCGTGCCGGTGATGACGATGACGGCGATGGGAATGTAAATAATGCCAATGTCGATGAGCGGTTCTACCGTGGGAATGGCTACCCAACCGTGCCCATCGTTGACAAACCAGTAGAGAACAACGGTAGCCACCAGGGCAATTCCCAACTGAAACCAGATTTTTACCCGGGCTCGTATCCCTTTTTCGCCGTGAGGGCGGGGGTGCAGCCCCAGGTAGTCGTCGATGCCGCCCAAAATGGCGTAGGCGACCAGCACGCCCAGAGGAATCACCACGCTTTCAGCAATTTCTGTGGCCTGTACCAACTGCACAATGTTGACCAAAATGCTAATAATCACAATCCAGCCCACAATAAGCATACCGCCCATGGTGGGCGTGCCCATTTTGGTCATGTGGGTTTGCGGGCCATCGATACGAATCTGGGCACCCAGCTTAAAGCGGCGCATGAGCTCTACCAGGGGACTGCCCCAGATGACTGCCATGAGAAAAGTGACGCCGCCAACGGTTAATGCAAAAGCCATCAGTCGTACCGTCCAATGGCGTTGATAATTTGATCCATACGCATCCCTAACGATCCTTTGACCAGGACCGTGTCGTTTTCTTCGATGAGTTCTTCCAGAGTGGCTACGGCCGTCACCGCATCATCCACCATCACTACCTTATCTTTAGGCAGGCCGCTGGCAATCGCCTCCTCGCCAATCCAGCGTGCCCGCTGCCCCACGGTGACCAGTAATTTGGCCACCTCGGCGGCACGGCGGCCAACCTGCCGGTGGCCTTCTTCTTCTAAATAACCCAGTTCCAGCATGTCGCCCAACACAGCCACGGAACGGCCGTCTAAATCATGCATCAAGTTCAGCGCCGCCAGCACAGAATCCGGGCTGGCGTTGTAGGTGTCGTCGATGATGAGCGAGTTCTTGGGGCCGGGGACGGTGACGAGGCGCAGTTGAACGGCCGTATTGCGCAGCCCGTGCAAAATTTCGTCCCAGGTCATTCCTTCTACCAGTCCCACTGCCGCTGCCCGCAGCGAGGTGTGCACGCTGTGGCGGCCCAGCAGCGGTACCTGTACCACCATCGATTCCTTTTTATGGTGCAGCGTAAAGCGCACGCCGTCCAATCCCTTGGAGCGAATATGGCTGGCCCAGAGATCTGCCGTATTGTTCAGGCCGTAGGTAAAAATGTTGGCCTGAGTGTGCTCAGCCATGCTCATCACCAGGGCATCGTCCTTGTTCAAAATGGCGGTGCCGTCGGCGGGCAGTGCTTCTACCAGTTCCTGCTTCGCTTTGACGATGTTTTCCATGCTGCCGGCCCGTTCCAAATGAACGGCACCGACTAACGTAACGACGCCCACTTTGGGGCTGGTCATGTCGCACAAAGCAGCAATTTCACCGATGGTGTACATAGCCATTTCCAGAACCGCTTTTTCGTCACTTTCTTGCAAATCGAACAGCGCTAGAGGCAGGCCCAGGATGCTGTTGCGGTTGCCGGGTGATTTAAAGGTGCGATACTTATTGGCCAGCACAGCGTGGGTGAGTTCTTTGGTGGACGTTTTGCCCACGCTGCCGGTGATGCCAATCACTTCCACAGGGAAGCGAGCGCGCCACGCCTTGGCGGACGTCTGCAGGGCGGTTATGGAATCTTCAACCACCAGGCAAACAGGCGCGGACGCGCTGAAGGGTGCAGCAGGCGGCTCGGCGGTGCGCAAGTCTATGGTTGCGAACTCCTCCGATATGGGCCGTTCTACCAGCGCCGCAATCGCTCCCTGGGTAAAAGCTTCCGCAACGAAATCGTGCCCGTCTACGTTGGCTCCTTTGTAGGCAACAAACAGGCTGTTCGGTTCCGCTTCGCGGCTGTCCATCACCACTCGCGAAACAGCCGGCTCGCTGCCGATCTGCTCGTAAGTGGATAATGTTTCTAAGAAGTGACCCAGTGTTAACATTTTGGTAATCGGTTTTCCGTAATCGGTATTCTGTTAACCGATTACTGGTCTTGACGGGCTGCCATCACGTCGGCGCGCAGGCGGACGGTGTCCGGCGGTACGTCGAGCATGACGACCAGTTCGTCAGCTAAATCAGCAAAAGCGGGTGCGGCCGTTTGCGACCCCCAGGGGGCCGTTTTGGGTCGATCCAACTTTACATAAACAATTAGTTCGGGATTTTCGGCAGGCAGCCAGCCGATGAAAGAACCTATCACGTCATCGGGCAGGTAGATGCCGTTTTCGGCAATTTGGGCTGTGCCGGTTTTACCGGCGATGGTATAGCCTTCAACCTGGGCACCAAATACTTCGCGGGTAACGGCCGTTGTGGCCATCGCTGTTACTTGAGCGGCAATCTCCGGGCTGATGGGACGTCCCAGCACAGTGGGTTCGTGCACAAAAGTGCCGTTTTCGCCGCGAATTTCTTGAACGATGTAGGGCTGCATCATTGTGCCGTTGTTGGCCAGGGCGGATACGGCCGTAATCATCTGCAACGGCGTTACGGCAATACCTTGCCCATAGGCATTGGTGGCAACAAACGATTCCGTCCAAAATTCATCACCAGGCAATGGCATTGTCCCGGCTGCTTCCGACATTAAATCCACTCCGGTGGGGCGGCCAAAGCCAAAGTTTTGTAAATAATTGTAATAAACGTCTGGTCCCATCATCGTAGCCAGCGTGGCCGCGCCTACGTTGAGCGAGCGCGACAACAGCGTGGTCATATCTGTCGTGCCCGGCGCGCTGCGGTCCCAGTTGTACGTCTTGTGGCCGCCCACTTCCAAAATGCCCGCATCGTAATAGGTCGATTGCGGCGTCACTACGCCGGAATCCAGCGCGGCGGCCATCGTTACCAGCTTCATAACCGAGCCAGGCTCATGCTGCTGGCTTACGGCCGGATTCAGCAGCAGCCTTGGGTCAGTGTCATAAAATTCGGCCGGCGAGTAGCAGGGGGCGCTGGCCATGGCCAAAATAGCGCCCGTCTGTGGGTCCATCACAATAATGCTGCCGCTGACGGCACGATACTCCTGCAGCGCGTTTTGCAGGTGCGCTTCCACCGTATGCTGTAAGGAGCGGTCAATGGTGAGAACCAGATCGGCTCCCTCGTGGGCGATGACGCTTTGTTGGGAGGTAAGGGGGGAAATGTTGATCACGGCGCTGGCGGCTTCGCCGGCCAGTTCGCGCTGATAATAGCCTTCCACACCGCTGCCGCCGTTGCCGTCAAAATCAACATAGCCCAGGGTGTGGCAAAGCATGTCGCCCTGGGGATAAAAGCGGCGGGGCAGGGGATCAATTTGTAGTCCGTCGTAAGGCAGGGCACGCACCAAATCGGCCACTTCGGCCGAAACGCGCCCGGAAAGCAGGGCGAACGATTGGTCCGATTGCAGGATGCCTAAAATTTCGTAGCGGGATTGTTCCAGGATGGGGGCCAGAGCGGTGGCCATCTCTTCAGATTCGGTGACCAGTCGGGGGGAGACGCCAATCTGGTAGTCGGCGGTGTTGGCGGCCAGGACCGCGCCGTTGCGGTCGTAAATGGCCCCACGATCCGGTTTGGCGACAACGAGGACTTCATCGCCGGCCCGTTCGGCCCATTCGGGTCCTTGCACTACTTGAAACGCCACAAGCCGCCCTACAATGATTAGCGCGGCAAAAATCAGGACGGTTACGACTATCCACATCCGTCGTTTTTGGCTATTGTTCACGAGCTTCGCCTCTTATAAAGTCGCTGAACCGATCGCTCAAATAGAGCCAAAGCGCTTCTCGTACAGTTTCAGCCGGTGGCGGAACGGCCGTTACCGTGGGAGTGATCTCCAGCGGATCGGTTTCTTCTAACTCAGCCGGATAATCCGGCACAATAATATACTCAATGTCTGCCGGGTCTGCTTCAACAAACCCTAAACGAATTGCCTCTGCTTGCAGCCGGTCTAAGGCTTGAGCGGCAGCAATGTCGCGTTCTAAATCGTTGTTTTGCCGCTTCAGCTCGGTGAGCTCGTTTTGCAAAATTTGCACACGACGACCCACGGAAGCGATGCGGCTGGCCTGGCTGACGTAAATGGTGCCCAGCAGCGCAGCCAACACCAAAATGACCCCCCAGCCCAAGGCTGCCTGGGCTTCGGTGAGGGCGTTGAGTCGCTTGAGCTGTTCTCTGGTTTGCCGTGCCATCATAATTTTATGGGTGGCAAGTAGGCAACAATTTGTTGCCCGCTTGCCTACTTCTTTTCAATGACCCTCAGCCGGGCGCTGCGGCTGCGGCTGTTTTGGGCAATTTCTTCGGCTGAAGCCTGAACCGCTTTGCGGGTGATAAGCCGAAACTTGGCTTCACCGCCGCAGGTGCATATCGGCTGTTCCGGCGGGCAGATACAGTCCTGGCTCAGCCGGCGGAAGGTTTGCTTGACAAAGCGGTCTTCCAATGAATGGAAGCTGATCACGGCCAGACGGCCGTTCTGCCCCAGCAATTCTAACGCTGCCAGCACTCCGGTTTCAACCGTTTCTAATTCCCGGTTCACAGCAATGCGCAGTGCCTGAAAAACCTGGGTGGCGGGATGAATGCGGCTGCGCCGGCGCACCGTCTGGGCAATCTTGTCGGCGAGTTGGGTGGTGGTGGTGAACGGCCGTTCGGCCACAATCATCCGGGCAATCTTGCGACTGCTCTTTTCCTCACCGTAGCGCCAAAAAATGTCGGCCAGGGCGGCTTCCTCTAAATTGTTAATCAGGTCTGCGGCCGTTTCTCCCTGGCTGGTATCAAAACGCATATCCAGGGGACCTTCCTTCATAAAGGAAAAGCCGCGTTGGGCATCGTCTAGCTGGCGGGAAGATAGCCCCAGGTCCAGCAAGATGCCATCCACCTGTGCAAAACCGTGAGCCGGGGCCAGGGTGCCCATCTCGGCATAGCTCGCATGGACGTAAGTCACCCGGTCGCCAAACGGTTTGAGCTGTTTGTGGGCAAAAGCAAGAGCTTCTGCATCTTTGTCAAAGACCAAAACGCGCCCCGAGGGCGCAGATTTTTGCAGCAGTCCAGCCGTATGACCACCTGCCCCCACGGTGCCATCGATGTAACGGCCGTTTGGCTGCGGCTGCAACAAAGCCAGCACTTCATCGAATAGAACCGGGATGTGAGAAGAGGTGCTCATGTGTTCATGTGTTCAGGTACTCAAGTGTTTACTTGAACACCTGACACTTGGGCACCTGAAAACTCATTTAAATTCCCAAATCTTCCCAGCGAGCGGCATCACCATCACTTTCAATGTCTTCGCGAACGGTGTTCCATGCTTCGCTGCTCCACAGTTCCAGGTAATTAAACATGCCGGAGATGACCACATCCCCTTCGATCTGGGCAAACTCGCGCAGGTAGGGGGGCAGCAAAATGCGACCCTGGCGATCCGGCACCAGATCAACCGCGCCGGAAAAGACACGCCGCCGGAAAGCGCGCACATCTTCGTCGGATAACGGCCGTTGGGCAATGCGCTCAGCCAGCTCTTGCCAGCCATCCATGGGGAACAGCATCAAGTTCTGGTCGAAGCCACGCGTCACCACCAATCCCCCAGCCAACAGGTTGCGGAATTTTGCCGGAATGGTAATCCGGCCTTTGCTGTCAATGGTGTGTGTGTATTCGCCTAAAAACATGTTCGCCGTCTTGGTTAAAATTAGAACAACTGTTCTGATTACCCCATTTTAGCATAGATTTCCGGGGTTTTTGTGGAATTTTGCACCACAATGCCCCACTTTTAACCACAATAGGCCACAGTATACACCAAAGACTACATAATGTGAAGTACCGAACAAACTTTTAAGGTGCCGTTTTGGCTAGGGATTTTGTCATGGGTCTGGATTTGTAGATGGCCTGGGTTGCTGAGCCGTTAGGGTGAAGCAGTTGGGCAAAAAAAAAAGCTCCGGGGAGTGCCCGGAGCAGGAAGGAGGAGGAAAACGAGTTGAAAAGCAATTCAGCCTTACATTTCCTATAATATAAAATTTGCGTAGCGAAATAAATGGGATTTTAACCCTATGACAGAGGAGCTATCGATAGTCGGTAAGCGGAAGGTCAGGTGTCGAATTTGGAGTCGTCGAGCCGTTTGTGCCAACGATCTTCATCGTTGGTGTCGGAAGGCTTTTCCTGGGTTTGCGTGGCTTCGGCTTGCTGCATGGCTTCCACGGCCGCATCCAACACATCGGGGTGCATGGCGCGCACCAGACTCCATTTGCCACAGTGGGGGCAGCGATCATATTTGCCTACAACCAGGTTTAAGCCCCAGATGTGGCGGGCAAACGGTTTGTTGCACTTGGGGCAAATCGTGCCGCCAAAGGAACCATGCACGTTTATTTCGGTTTTTCCTTGGCTTTTCCGTCCTCGGTTGGCAATCCAGGAGCTGAGGAGCCGTCCGCCAATGGCAATGATGATGATGGGGATGACGATGTAAAGCGTTGTGCGTCCGGCGGTGCTACCAGAAATGAAGTTGCGGGTAATGCTGTTGGAGGTGAGTTCACGGCCGTCTTGGGTAAGCCCCGTGGCGTGAAAGGTGTGTACCCCCAGCGGATAATCGTCGGTTTTAAATTGAAGGCGGAAAGGGGCTTCGCTATCTTCGCCCACAATTTGGTCATCGATATAAAAGGTAACGCTGGCTAAATCATCCGGTCCGGAAACACGAAAGGAGAAGGTGCCCTGAATGTTGTTACCTATTCCGGTGCCGAAATCGCGGCTCAGGCCAAGGTCTAATTCGTTGTCTGCTTGGGCAACGGCCGTTCCCGCACCAACCACTATCCCCAACAATAAAATTATGAGAATAAGCCAGCTTTTTGACGGCCGTGTCATGTTTCGCTTTCCTTTATGAGGTGTTCGCCTGCATCAGATCAATCAGTTCATCAATACGATTGCGACGGTATAAATAGTGCAACAAATCGCGCACCTTAGATTTTTTGCTGGTCATCGCCAGCTGTTCCCAATCGACGCCGAGGGTGACGGCCGTTTTTTGCAGCTTCTCCAAATCGTAATGGGCCAGCAAATAATGCCGCAAAATAGTAGGCGGTGACTCCAGCGAAATTTTCTCCAGGCGGGGCAGTGCTTCCGGGGCGGGCGGGGTGAGGATGCGTTCTACGGTAAGGGCCAGCTGCCCGGTTTGCCCGCGCTGCTCTGTGAGCTCCATAATGTTGATGATGAGCTGGTGCATGTCCTGCTGCAAATTCATCACTTCGTTGTCCCGGATGCCCAGGTCAAACAGTAAATCCAGCACGTCTTCTCGTCCCAGGCGATCCCGAATTTCTTCGTAAATCATTTGCCGGTCGAAGGCGGTGCCGGTGGCATCGGTGCCAGGGGAAAATTGGATGTTGTCAATTGTGGGTTGTGGCGGCGTGGTGGGATTGGAGGGTACGGCCGTTCCTACCGTAACGGGTGCCTGCTTACCAACCAATGCCTGAACGGGCTGGAACAGGCTAAACAGCCAGTAAGCTGCGCCACCGATCAGCAGTCCGGCAATGACGTAAAAGAAAAAGCCAAACTGGGCCAGCATATCATCCCGGTTAAAGGTTCCCAGGAAGGTGTCCAGCAGCACAGCCGAAGTAACGGTTAGCAGACCAACGCCCCAATTCAGAGACGGCCGTCGCCAAAACATGAACAAAAATGCAGCAACCACTGCAAATTTTAGGATTAATACAATGAGCATATTCTTCCTCTATTAAGCAGGCAGCTTTTGACCACCAAGCCAGAAATTGTAACATTCAGTTGGGCAGGTGCAAGAACGGCCGTATAAAATCTGGCAAACCTTAATGTTGACATAAACCAAAAGGGGGTGGTATTATAGCCGCCATGCTCATAACAAAATCTGGCAAACTGCTGCTTTTGTGCTGTTTGATCCTGCTGCTTGCCCAGGCTGCCTGCGTTGAACAGGTCCCTCTGCCTACGTTGGCAGCCCCCATTTCGCTGCCACAAGTGCAAGAAGAGTCCTTGGCCATGGCAGTTCCGCCGACGTTTACACCGCTGCCGGCCACCGCCACGATCGATCCGCGCCTGAACTTTGCCGATAATTCACCTATGCGGCCAACGCTGACCCCAAGCAGCACGCCCATTTTCCCCAGCCGCACGCCAACCCGTACCCCTACGCCAACGCCATCCAACACCCCGACGGAAACGCCTATTCCGTCAGCCACGCCCGTTGGTGGTGGCGGAATTCCACCTTACTTGCAAGGCGATCCCAACCGGAGCAAGTTGAGCATTCATGTCATTTTTAATAACGATCGGCGCATCATGGAATTTGTGCGTCAGGCGCAACCTGCGGTTATTAAAGGGGTGGATGATTTTGGCTATCTGGCCGAAGTAGAGCGCGTTTCGCCCAACACCATCATCATTGCCCGCCGTGACGATATTAACCAGGATTACGGTGGCAATCCCGAAGAGGCTGCCCGTCGCTATGTTCAGTCACAGTTGCGCCAATACCAGCTCAATCCGGCCGTAGATTTTTGGGAAGGCTGGAACGAGCCCGATCCCGGTATGGACCGAATGGCGTGGTATGCGCGTTTTGAGCAAGAGCGCGTGCGCGAATTGGCCCGCTATGGCTTTCGGGCGGCCATTGGTGGATTTGCTTCCGGTGTGCCAGAGCTTGAAGAGTTTGCCCTGTTTATTCCAGCCATCGAAACGGCCATGCAATATGGCGGCATATTAACTTTGCATGAATACAGCGCCCCGGTCATGACTCACGGCTACGGCAGCGCCTTGCCTGGCCAGGCTTATCATGACGATCGGGGATCGCTCACCTTTCGTTATCGCTGGTTTTATGAGGAACTGCTGCTGCCCCGAGGCCTGGCTATTCCGTTAGTCATTTCAGAAGCAGGCATCGATGGCATTTTGGGTAATCGGCCGGGACCGCCAGGAAAAGGGTGGGCTGATTTTCAGTCCTATGCCGTGGACCAGGGCTGGGGGCGTAACGGTGTCGAGGCATTTATGAATCAGCTGGCATGGTATGATGCTGGCGTGCGTCAGGACAATTACGTGCTGGGTTTTACCGTTTTTACTGCTGGCCCGGTAGCCCAATGGGGACCGTATGACATTGGCCCCATTTTGCCCAATATGGCCGATTATGTGCGCAGTCAGGAATAAGAATTGTGCTTGAAGTGCAACCATTATATTATTAGCGCGTATGGTCTACCGATTAGGAAACAGATGTCCCAAAATCATTTTCAAAAAAAAAAAAATGATTCGGGACATTTTTTCTGGCTCAGAGGGTTTGCTCGTTTCCAGCCTTAAATTTTGGTGAACGGGCAAACCTTGCGGATGTGTTTCCCTATTAGAAGTTATTTGTGAACGTATCCACAGGAATGTTGTTATGGATGAAAAGGAAACAAAACCACTTATGAATTTGGAAGCCATTGCCGGGAAGCGCAAAGATCCCGGATTTTTTCGTGAAGTATGGCAGCAGGCGCGGCTTGTGTATTTTCTGCTGCGCGACCCTGAAGTGCCCTTTTATTTGAAGCTGGTGCCATTTGTAGCGGTTCTTTATTTGCTTTGGCCGGTAGATTTTTTGCCTGATGTATTTATCGGTCTGGGGCAGCTTGATGATTTAACAGCTTTGCTGGTGGGGGCAAAGGTTTTTATTGAGATGGCTCCACCGCAAGTGGTGGCCCGTTACATGGATCAAATTCGGGAGAGTGATGGTTTTTTGGCCAGCAAGGATGCTGACGTTGACGAAAAAATAATTATTGACCCACAGCCTGATTTATCCGACAAAGAAAAAGACCAGACGTAAGCCTTATCTTGGCAAGATAGAGAATAAAAACGAAACCCGACGCTGAAAAAAAGCGTCGGGTTTTTATTTTAGATGAGCCCCAATGCTTCCAGCAGCAAATCGCCACCGCGGAACCACATAAAGGCCAGGAAGCCACAGCAGCAGAGCAGGAGGATAACGGCCGTAACTGCAATTATCGTGTTGCGCCGTTTTTGCCGGTCAGCTTCATCTTGCTCAGGGGTGGCTACCAGATGGGGCGCAGCGGGTCCTGGGGACGGTGGAGGCGGTGGCGTGAATGGAGGTGAAGGATCGGGTTCCCAGTCGGCTGGCACTTCCGGCTCGTCATCGAATAGGGGCAGGTCGGGAACGGCCGCATCCATCGCTTCATCCAGATTGTCCATGCCGCTCATTTCATCCAGGCTGCTTTGATCAACGATAGTGGCGTCCAGGGCATCGCCAGTGGGGACGACATCATAAAGTAACGTGACGCCGCTGCCCATGCTGATGGTGAAGCCGGGCTGCAAATCGACCGGGTCCGATTCCAGCCGCTGTCCATTGACAAAGGTGCCATTGGTGCTGCCTAAATCTTGAACCTGGTAGCCTGCATCGGTTTGGGTAAAGCGAGCGTGCTGCCGCGACACTTCCGGATCGTTCAGAATAATGTCTGAAACCGGATCGCGCCCTACGGTGAGGGAGATGGTTTCCAGTAAAAACTTTTCGCCAACTTTAGGACCTTTGCGAACAGTAAGTTGGTACAAGGTTTCTGACACGGCCGTTTCCTTTTTTATCTTATGTCATGATTTAGGCTGCATTTTAACCAAAAGCGCGCGTCGATTGCAAGTTACGTGTCCATTTGCAAAATAACCGATTTGCCTCTGAATTGGTAAATGGACTCAAAGTAGCCATCCGGACCCAATTGTTGCGTTCATATTGCGAACGGCTATTTGGATTTGGGGCGGCGTAGTTTACTTTTGAGCGTGCGGTGCAGCATTTGCACTTCGGCAATGTTGAGCAGCTGCACCAAACCCAAAAACGTGAGCAGTCCCAGACCGCCAGCCAGGCCCACAACCGTGAGTTTGCCTAAAAATCCAGAGAGGGGCAGCAAGGCTACGGCCGTTTCGCCCACGCCATAGGCCACCAAGCCTGTCAGCACAGAGGCGACCAGCGCCTTCCAGACGGCCCGGCTAATGCCGAAGCCACGCAGGCCACCCAAATGTCGCTGCAGCAGCCAGAGCATGATCATCGTGTGGCAAAAATGCTTCACAGCATCGGCCACCATGAGGCTGTAGAGACCGATAGCCGGCAGGAGCAGTACGGCCGTAATCGTATAAATCACAATGCTGATGATGCCCGCCACGGCAGGACGCCAGGTATCTTTGCGGGCATAGGAAGCAAAAACCAGCATTTGGTCGATGGCGGCGAAGGGCAGCCCGGCCAGATAAACGCGCAGGACGGTGGCGGTAACGGCCGTATCTTGCGCCGTAAATTCGCCATGTTCCAGCAGCAGCGCGATGATGGCCGGCGCCAGGGCAAACAGCCCGGCCGTGGCGGGTAGGACAAGCGTCAGCGCCAGGCGCAGCCCGCCGGCCAGGGTTTGCTTAAACTCCTGCACCCGCGCCGTGGCTGCCGGGGCATCCGTTTGTTTGCTGGCGTGGTAGGCAATGACGATTTGGGACAGGGTGGGCAAAGTGGCCATCGACAGGGCGGTGACAACGAGGCCCAGCGGAAATTGGTACAGCGTCGTGGCGTAGGTCATGTACGTCACGCTGTTGTCACCGGTGAGAATCGCCAGATTGTAGCTGATCCAGATGGCCACCTGGTTCACCAGCAGCCCGACGACGATGGGGGCGTACAGCTTGAGAATGCGGCGTACCGCCGGATGCCGCCAGTTAAATTGCACCCGGAAACGGCCGTCGCGCAGCGCCGGCAGCTGCAAAACAATCTGTAAAAAAGAACCCAGTAGCATCCCATAAACCAGACTGTCGATATGGTCCGGGCGCAGCAGGGCCACCACGACAATGGTGCCGTTGAACACGGCGGCGGTGAAGGCGGGCAGAGTGAACCGTTCCAGCGCGTACAGCACGCCGGTGAGAATACTGGCAATGGAGAGAAAGAGGACAGCGGGCGTCGCCAGCCGCATCATCTGTTCAGTAACGGCCGTCAGGCTGCCATCAGAAAAGTTGCGCGCGCCGGCCAGCCAGGCAACCTGGGGGGTAAAGAGCAGTACCAAAGCGACGATAATGAGCAAGACGGCCGTGGCCAGACTCAAAAAGGTGCTAACCACGCTCCACAGCTCGGCGCGGCGCTCCTTGTCGGCAAAATCGCTAAAGACGGGCACCAGGGAAGAACTCACCATCTCACCGCCGGTGATGAGGTTGAACAGCGTCATGGGCACCAGAGCGGCCACGGTGTAGGCTCCCAACAGGTCAGACGCGCCAAACAGGTTCGATTTGACGATTTCGCGCACCAGCCCCAGCATCCGGCTGGTGACGTTGCCCACGGCCAAAACGGCCGCTGCCTTCACCACGCCCTGGTTTGCACTGAGCTGTGGTGGGGGAGACGGCCGTAATTCCCCATCTAAGGGTAAGGGCACAGGCTGGGTGGCATCTTCTGTGGCGTCTGTTGAGTTAATCAATAAAAATCACCTTTCGCTTATTTAGCCGGGTTGCATTCTAGCGGATGGCACCAAGCCGGGCAATAGGCTGTGCCCTACGCTTTTGCCCCGTTTAAGCAGTGATGAGTTGCTTGACAACGGCCGTGTAAATCTGCTAATATAGTTCACAAATTAGTTTGTAATACAAACAATATTAGTAATGCAAATCTATTTGTGATTTTCAGAGGGGTCATTGTGAAAGATTTAAATAAAACAATTCGTCGTTCGCAGCAATATTGGTTTGATGATGGTTTGGCAGAACTGCTAATTGGGATTCTTTTTGCGCTGATTGGGCTGCTGTTTTGGTGGCAGACCACAGCCAACTCATTTGAATCTGCCATTGTGGGGGCCATCGCTCTGCCGGTCATTATTATTGTTGGTTCCGTGCTGTTGGGTGCCACGCTGCGCTGGCTAAAGCAGCGTCTGGTTTATCCACGCACGGGCTACATCACGTATCAAAAGCCAACTAAAAAGCAGCGTAACCTGAGCTGGATTCTGGGTGGTTTGGTCGGCGTGCTTGTGGCGGTGACCGTCACGCAACTGGCGTTAACGGAGTTAACGGCCGCTTTCATTGGCGCGGGCATTGGCGTGGGGCTGTTCATGCTGGGCTTTCGCATTGGTTTGATTCGTTTTCACCTGCTGGCAGTCTGGTCGGTGGCGGTGGGCGTAGCTATCTCCTTTTGGGGCTTGGCATCGGCCCTGGCAGCTACGCTGGCGCTGGGTTTGATTGGATTAGGCCTGATCGTTTCGGGCGGTTTTGCCTTCTGGCGCTACTGGCAAAACAGCGAGCCGGGCAATGACGAACCGGCGGAGGCGTTGTCATGACCGATTTCAAGCAAATGCTGGAAACAGATCGCCTGATTCACGAACCGGCCCGGCTCATCATCATGGCGCTGCTGTATGGTGTAGACAATGCGGATTTTACCTTTTTGCTGACTGAAACAGGGCTAACGCGAGGCAACCTGTCGTTTCATCTCACCAAGTTGGAAGAGGCGGGGTATGTGGCGATTGAAAAGACGTACAAGGGCAAACGGCCGTATACGCTGTGCAGCCTGACGGAAAACGGCCGTCTAGCCTTTGACACCTACCGCTTGCAGCTGCAACAGACAGCCAACTCGTTACCAGATTGAATAGGTAGATAAACGGCCGTTTCCCCAATCCAAAAGGGAAACGGTCGCTTATCCACCTTAAACATCGTTTTTAGATGAATCAGGTTAACACTGCTGCGCCGTTCGATGGCCTGAAGAAGCGTCTGCTTATCAATGTAAAATTGCTCTTGCACAGCCGGGACAAAAGATTCTACGTGTTTTGCTTCCAGTTCGGCAACAATGTCTACATCCATTGTTGTACGTACCATACCGTGAAAAATACTGGCAACTGAACCGCCGATGACGTAGGGAATTTCTAAACGATCCAGAACATCCGTGACCAGCAATGTTACTTGTAGTGTTTCTGAGTCAAGCATTGTTCACCAATCACTCGGGCAAGGGGCCGTATACTTGATTTGCTACTTCTTCCCCAAGGAGCAAAGTCGCCAATCGGCGTTTCAACTCTTCTTCAGAAGCGGTGGGATGACGGTGTTTTAGGCCAGCTAAGGCCAATTGCCTGGCACTACGATTTAAACTTTCCATCATTTCTAACTTGCGCCAGCCAGGTGTCTCTCGCCACAGTTTAAAGAGGACGGCTTCTGCTTCAGGGGTGGTGTCGGCATTCATCTCCCGCCAGGACGGCAATTTTTTCATGGTCATAGCAAAGATTTTAACGTGTCTTAAAGCTCTCGTCACTTTTTGAGAAACGGCCGTCACCTAGCCAACAAAATCTCCCCCAAGTATAATCCTTTTGCAACAACAAAAATCACCCACTCAATATTCTGTTGAACCATAAGCAGCAGCGCAGCGCCAAAACAGTTTACCCGTTTTTCTCCGCGCCGTCGCGCCTCTGCGTTAAATTTTTAGAGGAGCACCCATGTACGACAAGAAAAAGCTGGCCGAACTGGCCGAGAATCAAGACAAATGGGAAGAAACCACCCTGCACAAATCCCTCTCCCGTTTTCCCGAACGCAAAGAACAGTTCATCACCACCTCCAGCGAGCCGATTAAGCGGCTGTACACCCCGCTGGATGTAGCCGACCTGGATTACCAGCAAGATTTAGGCATGCCCGGTGAATATCCCTTCACCCGCGGCGTGCATGCCACCATGTACCGCGGTCGTCCCTGGACCATGCGCATGTTTGCCGGCTTTGGCACGGCCGAAGAAACCAACGCCCGCTACAAATATCTGCTGGAGCAGGGCAACATGGGTCTCTCCGTCGCCTTCGACCTGGCGACTTTGATGGGCTACGATACCGATGCGCCGGAAGCGTTGGGCGAATTTGGCCACTGCGGCGTGGCCATCAGCAGTTTGGCCGACATGGAAATTTTGTTTGACGGCATTCCGTTGGAAAAAGTCAGCACCAGCATGACGATCAACAGCCCGGCACCGATGATTTGGGCCATGTACATCGTTGCTGCCGAAAAGCAGGGCGTGCCCATGGCCAAGCTGCGCGGCACGCTGCAAAACGACATCCTCAAAGAGTACATTGCTCAAAAAGAGTACATTTTCCCACCAGAACCCTCGATGCGGCTGGTGACCGATACAGTGGAATTTGGTACCAAGCACATGCCCCAATGGAACACGATTTCCATCAGCGGCTACCATATTCGCGAGGCGGGTTCTACGGCCGCACAGGAACTGGCTTTCACGTTGGGCGATGGGCTGGAATACGTGCGCTGGGCGCTGGAACGCGGCCTGGACATTGACGACTTTGCCCCGCGTCTCAGTCTTTTCTTCAACTGCCACAACGACTTTTTTGAAGAGATTGCCAAATTCCGGGCGGCGCGCCGCATTTGGGCCCGGGAAATGCGCGAGACGTTTGGCGCGAAGAATCCGCGCTCCTGGCTGTGCCGCTTCCACACGCAGACGGCCGGTGTCTCCCTCACGGCGCAGCAGCCGGAAAACAATATTGTTCGCGTAGCCATTCAAGCATTGGCGGCGGTGCTGGGCGGCACACAAAGCCTGCACACCAACAGCATGGATGAAGCTCTGGCGCTGCCCAGCGAAGAAGCCGTCACCATCGCCATGCGCACCCAGCAAATCATCTCGGAAGAAAGCGGTGTGGCCAACACCATTGATCCGCTGGCCGGTTCCTTTTTTGTAGAACATGAAACCAACAAAATCGAAGCCCAGGTGTATGAATATTGGCAGCAGGTAGAGGAATTGGGCGGCGTGCTGCCGGCCATCGAGCAGGGCTTTTACCAACGGGAAATTTCTAACGCTGCCTACCAGTACCAGCGGGAAATTGACCAAAATGAGCGCACCATTGTGGGAGTGAATGGCTTTGTAGACCAAGCGGAAGATATACGTATCCCAATTTTGGCGATGGATCCGCAGGGGTATGAACGACAAATCGGCCGTATTCAACAAGTAAAGGCGGAGCGGGACAACGAGAAAGTGGGGGCCGCCCTGCAAGCCTTGCGCGAAGCAGCCCAAGGCACGGCCAACACCATGCCGTTCATCATTGAAGCGGTGCGCGAATACGCCACGCTGGGCGAAATAACCGATGTGTTCCGTGAGGTGTTTGGCACGTATGAGGAACCAACCTGGATTTAGAGATGACAAGGTGAAGGGGTGAGGGGGTGACAAGGTGAAAAACTTAACGCAGTCTTTTACGTGGTTTATGGTAGCAGCCATTGGCATGACATGCCTTATTGGCACCATGCTTCTCATGATGGATGGATTTTGGACCAACATTGTCGCTTTGCCCAATTTCTTTCCCCGGTTAATCATGAGGTTTAGCCTTCAAGCAGTTATATTTGGTGGTATTATCGCTTGCTTGATAGTTTCATACCCTCATATTGTTAACAGAAGTGCTAACAAAGTGCGGGTTAGGTTGCTTTATGCCATCATGGGGTTGTTGGTTGTCCTTGCTTTTGTTTTTTCAGAGTACCAGAACTACCAGGAGAAGCTGGTCGTTAGTGATGTCTGTACACAATTTGATTCAACTGTAAGGCGAAGAGATTTTGAAACTGCTTATGAATTTATGTCGCCTAGTTACCGACAAACACATTCACTTGCACAATTTATAGCGGGTGAGTTTGGCGAGGGCACAGGTGTTGGAGGACGAATTACTTGTGAGCAACGCAGTAAAAGTGTTAGGGTTGTGCTTGTCCATCCAAGCGCTAGAAAAGCCAGTGTAATCCGCACCCCGTTTGGATCTTTAAATACGGAGATTTTCCTAGAAAAAATAGGCGGTAGTTGGTATTTCACCGGCAAAACCGGCGGTTTTTCAGGATAGTAATGGTATAAACCGTTAAGTTTGTCAGCAAACGGCCGTTCCTCATCAAGCTGACAAGTTGAGAAAACGGCCGTTTAGCCCGCCAACTTAACAACAGGCATAGAAAGTGGCTCGGCGAGGACGCCGGCCACAGCCCGCGATGAAGACCCGCCCAAAGCAGTGGGCAGGAGTTAAAAATTAGCCTTCTGGCCACCATACATTTAAGTGTTCCGAAAAATGTTGAAACCAATTTGGAGTTCCAACTGTAGAAATTAAATTGTCAATCTCATCATAAATCTTTACATCAAGATCTGATTGTTCTTCCAAAAAATAGAAATATGTGCCCAAGATCATTGTCTGAATCTGCTTGGTTTCCCAAGCTTGTTTCGTTTCAACCCAGTTTTGATCTTGCCACAAGGCTAATTCGCCGTACTCGATTTCCCCAACAAGAATCGAATAATCTAGAGCCTCTCCAAGTGTTCTCATCTCTTCAAGTTTCGAGAGTTCAATCAACGTATCATCTGGAATCGGTTGCGTAACAATCGGATGCTTTTCTTGCAACATCAACTCAATTTGCGGCTGATTTTCTTCTAACTGAGGATCTTGAAACAGTGGTTCTTCCCAATTGCCAGGTAATTCATACCAAATAAACCACCATGATTCTAAAGTTGGGTACGTCTTGCGATATTCACTAGGAAAGCGCTCCACTTTAAAACCAGTTTCAAATGGTCGATTATTCTGAAATGAAGATCGTCCATCCTGAAATGGTTGCTCTCCCCATTGCCAAAAATCTTCATCCATAGTCATGAACGCAGTGATCACAAAATACACATTGCACAAAAGAAAGGCGATAAGCGGTATGAATAAAACCCTTTTCCTGTTCTTCGTCATGACAAACTCCCCTGTCTGCGGCAAGGTGTTACCACCATGCCGTTTATCTTGCAATACTAACCCCCAAAATTTTAGCAAAGGTTGTCAAACGGCCGTTTCCCAACCTCTTTAGCCACAAATAAACACAAAGCAAGTTGACACGTCACATTTTTATATGCTAATATGTCATCCAATGACATATCATCCGATGACATATAAGGTGCCATGAACGTTCAAGACCAGATTCCCCTGCAAGAAACCACTTTTTTCATTTTGTTAAGCCTGTCGCGCCAGCCCCGGCACGGCTATGCCATTTTGCAAGATGTGGTCCAGTTGAGCAACGGCCGTATCCAGCTCAGCACCGGCACGTTGTACGGCGCTTTGCGCCGCATGTTGGACCAGAGCTGGATTGAGCGGTATGACGAAGCGACGGGAACGGTCAACGGCCGTATCCGCAAAGCGTACCGCATCACCGACCTTGGCCAGCAGATCCTTAACGCCGACGTGGCCCGGATGCAGGATATGATTACGGCCGTTCAGGGCAGCACCGCCTGAAGCCGGTAAACCTACAGAGGCCACCATGACGCGCCTGACCCAATTTGCCCTCTGGCTTTATGCGCTGCTGCTGCGGCTGTATCCACGCTATTTTCGGGAGGAATTTGGCGAGGAAGTGACGGCCGTTTTTCAACGGCATTTACAGGAGTCAGCGGCAAAAAGCAACCGTGAGGCCCTGGCTGTGGTCGGGCGTGAACTGCGCGACTGGCCGTTGAGCTGTTTGCGCGAACATGCCCGCGAGCGCAACCGGCAGCTTTTGCTGCCGCGCACCTCGTTTTTGTCCGGGTGGGAAGCTGTTGCCGCCGCTGGACCCTTCCTCATCACCCTTTCCCTTATTGCTTTTAATTATAATCTGCCCCGCTATTTCCCCCTGGCTGCCTTATCCATTGGTGTGCTGGTGGCTTGGTGGCGGCGCTGGCCGGGCTGGGTGGTAAGCTGGCTGGGACTGCTCATTTTTTATGGCCAAAATTGGCTGCCGTATTCCTTATTTGCCGATGAATTTGCCTGGAATTCCTTGTCCCGGCTGCTAAACAATCTGTCTCAGGTGCTGATTCAGGTTGGCTGGCTGCTGGTGATGTATTGGGTGGTGCGCCGCTGGCCGCGTCACGGCACGCTACTGTTTTTGCAATATTTGCTGATGCCGTGGGCGTTTAGCATGGAGTTTGCCTCCGAGGCAATGACGACGGTTATCTTTACCATCGTCAATT
The DNA here is from genome assembly GCA_002699125.1 of Anaerolineaceae bacterium. Lineage (GTDB taxonomy): Bacteria > Chloroflexota > Anaerolineae > Promineifilales > Promineifilaceae > Leptofilum. The sequence goes on along the minus strand of PABI01000135.1, from coordinate 31,050 downwards.
TGATTTTGGCGCTAACGGCCGTAGCCATCACTCTTCAGCGCACGATCAACGGCGACCTGTGGCTGATGCTAAGCGCGGCGCTGCTACCTGGGATACTGCTATCGTGGAGTGCAGCTGCATTTAGCCCCGGTATGGAAAATGCCATGAGCAGCGTGCTGCCGCAATTCTTGCAGGCGCTCGCGCCTTTTTTGATCATCATCCTGCTGCAAACGCTGAATGCCTGGGGAAAGGAGAACGGCCGTGCCGCTTATTGCCTCACACGCATCATTTTTGCCGGTACCTGGCTCGCTTATTTTGCCGTCCTGTCGGCCTCCCGACTGCTTGGCCCCAGCGATTTGGAGGCGTTCCAACTCAGCCTCACCCCCATTTTGATTGGGCTGTGGCTGCTGGGGGTTGTGGTCATGTTGGTGAGCCTCTGGCGGCTGCGTTCGGCCGGCCTGCGACGATCTGTTTTGGCGTTTTTCGGGCTGATGCTGTTGCTGCTGCCCTTGCTGCATTGGCCGGCGTATCTGACCGGCATGGTGCGCAGCCTGACCTACAACAAATCGGAGCTGTCGCAAATCTCGGCGCTTATTCCCGCATTTGAAACGGCCGATTTCATCATTTTCAACTTGGGTCTGGTTGGCCTTTTGCTGCTGCCGTGGATGGTGGGGCGGACGCGGCGGCAAACGGCCGCATTCCCCCAATTCCCGGAGCCGGTTGGCCTGCTGGCCTGGTGGCAGCGCAGGCGGGCGCGGCGAGAAGCTCGTCTGGAGACGCGGCGAGACGCAGATGATCATGCCTTACCCAGCAAATCGCGGCGCAGGCGAGTGGTCGTCTTGCTGCTGGGCGGTGGCCTGCTGGCCTGCTGCCTCTTTTTGGGTGCTGTTTTCCTGCCGCTTCAGCTGGAGGCGGAGCCATATACGCAGCAGGTGGTGCTGGGGGATGTGGACGGCGACGGTGATTTGGATGCCTTTTTGGCCAACACGCGCCGTCTGATTCCCAACGCCGATAACGCCCTTTTTTTGAATGATGGGCACGGCCGTTTTTCCCCAACTGAGCAGCCGGTAGGTAACGGCAGTACCAGCGCGGTGCTGTTGGACATGGATGAGGATGGCGATTTAGACATTCTGCTGGGCGGCATGGGCGGTCCAGTGGCGTATGGCAACCGGGGTGACGGCCGTTTTCTCAGTTTGAGTTTTCGGATGCGGGGTCTGGAAGCGCCGGAATCCGGCATCAACACCTCATTTTTTCAGGTGGGGGATTTGAACGACGATGGCCTGGCCGACGTTTTTGTGGCCGGCTGCTGCGGCGTTGGCATTGCCAGCGATCCCACGCCAGGGCAAACGCGCTGGGTGCCGGCAGCGAACCGGGTGCTGTGGGGCAGCAAAGATCGATTGGTAGACAGCGGTCAAGAATTGGGCACCAGCGGCAGCGAGGCCATCGACCTGGGCGACCTGGATGGGGATGGTGACCTGGATGCTTTTGTGGGCAATACGCGGGGCAATGGTGACGATGTTCAGAGCGACTTGTTGCCCAACGAAGTTTGGCTCAACGATGGCCGCGGCATCTTTAGCGACAGCGGTCAGCATTTGGGGCGACAGCGCACCTACGCCGTGGCATTGGGCGATGTAGACGGTGATGGCGATCTGGATGCACTGGTGGGCAACGAAGGTGCTGATGAATTGTGGCTGAATGATGGCGACGGCCGTTTCCGCCTTAGCATTCAAACGTGGAGCCAGAAACGCACGCTGACGGCCGTTCTGATCGATTTGGATGGCGATGGCGACTTGGATGCAGTGACCGGGCATGAGCTTGCCGCCAGTTTTGCCTGGTGGCGGCAGGGCGTCATCTGGTGGAACGACGGCAGCGGTCACTTTGCCGAAGGCAGCCAGCACATTCGCTACCGTCCCAACGGCGCTCTGGCCGTGGCCGACGTGAATGGCGACCAGCTGCCGGACATTGTGGTGGGTGAGCTGGACGAGGTGACGGTGTGGCTGAATGAGGGGAACGGCCGTTTCTCGCAATAAGACCATTAGGAGTACCTGATGAAAACAAAGCTGCTCTATATCGTTATCTTACTCATTGCCATGGGTGGTGTGCTGCTTTTTAGGGGCGCAAGGTTACAAGGGCTTATTTATGTACCAATTGCTGCTGTTCTGGCACTTATACTAAATGAGGCCGTGAAGCGCCTGCCGCTTGCCTGGTGGCTGGTTGTTGGGCTGGTTTTTATGATTGCCTTGTTTTTGCCTGACGCCACAATGGTGGCTTTTTTTCCGGGCGAGACGCTCAATTCGAGCGCCGAATTGGCCTATTTTTTTACGATCACACCCGCTTTAATTGTGGCGGCACTGCTGCTGGCAGCTGGAATGCGGCGGCTGTCAACGTCCGTGTCGCTGCGGCCTAATCGGTGGTGGACAACGGCCGTTTTGTTCCTCAGCTTGCTCTTAATTGCCAAAGCCATCCATTCTTTTTATTGGTTCATTGTTTGGGACAACACTGGCGATTCGTTGGCCTATTTATGGCTCTTTTTTCCCAGCATTGGTTTGATCATGGCCGGATTTATCCTTTTCAATACGCTGCCCAATCGTAGAAAAATTTTAGGCTTCGGTTATGTGTTGCTTTTGCTGCCAATATTATTTGCTGTATTGGCCGCTGCCCGGCAGGTGGATTATCGGGCCTTGACAGCGCAGAGGGCGGACGCGGTCGTGGGGGCTTTGGGCAGGTATCATGTTTGGAACGGCCATTATCCCCAAAATTTGCACGAGCTGTCACCCCGTTACATGCTCTCCATACCACGACCGTTTATTATTTACGGCCAGGATTGGTGTTATGTAAGCGATGAAATTACCTATCGCTTAAGCTACGTTGACCGTGATCACTGGAGCGATCCGCGTCTCTTTGGCCGGGTGCATCAGGTTGCAATGCACCCGGCGGACGAATCAGCATGGCCAAGCCCTTGCGCGGCCGAAATTGCTGTGATTAAAGCCAAATTTCCCGCTTATCCCTACACTTACAAAACGGTTGCTGAATAAGACACCCTAAATACTCAATGTCTCCCTCCCATGAAGAAGCAGCCAAAATCGGCCGTCAATATCCTCACTTCTAGCAGGGGACTTGATTTTTGTAGGAAACAACCTCCGCTTCAATAGCTGTCTGGCCTAATGCCCGGGCTGCCGAAATACGATGATGCCCGTCTCGTACAAAGTAGCCGGCGTCAGTATGAATTAGCTGGACGGGGGGCAGACCCTTTTTGCTGCGCATCACCTGGGCAATATTTACCCAACGGTCACGGCTTTCTTCCCGCAGCGGCCAAAATTGGTTGTTGAAATCGTGACTGCGCCCTTTGCTGCCCACAATTTGATAGTGATTACATGCTGATGGGGCAGGCCGATGAAGCCAAAGCCCAATATCTGGATGCTCTGGAGTGGCATCTGGCCATTGGCCGGGAGTGGCAAATCCTGGGATTGTTGTTTACAGAGGTGACGGCCGTTCCTGAATTCATTGGCGGTAAGGAAACGGCCGTTTCCCTTGTGCGATCAGCGCTAACAACAAATTCTAGCTGTTAGCCGATGCTCCACTTTATTGCGGCAGTGCCATTTGCTTTAGAGACGTAGAAAATGTCCGGGTAATTCCTTCATAATCGGTCGTCACCGGGGTGTGGGCAAACACCGGTCGGTAATCCCCACCGTAATTTGACATAATCCACAGCGCAAAAGCATCGGCCACAGCTTCTTCCAAATCATGTTCCGCAGCCTGGTTCAGCCAGTACCCATCTGCCGTCGCGCTTTGGGTCTGATCGCTGCCAACCATGATATGAAAAGCTGTCGATAACTGGCGCTCGGTACGCCAATCGATGACATGACCCAATTCATGGAAGATGTAGAACCCGCGCAGACGTTTGAAGGAAGCGTCTGCCAGCGTGATTTCCTGAGTTGTGTGATTAACAACGGCGACGCGCCCGGGATGGCCAATGATGTATTCTCCCTGCTGGCGTTGGAAGCGGTAGCCGCTGAGCAGGGAACGGCCGTCCAACCCTTGTTGATCCAGCGCGTCTATCACGGTTGTCAAAATATCTCTGAGCAGGATCAGCTCATCTGTTTGCCAGGAATCGCCTGGTGTGACAATGATCCACTGCTGCCAGCCAGCCTCACCACAAATTTGTGGTGCGCAAAACGATTGCTCCAACGCATCAGCAACTTGAGAGGATGCTGGTGTGACTGGCTCTATGCTGTCTGGCTCTGCGGCCATTGCCAGAGCGTTTTTTGGATGAGAAACTGGTTGATGCTTAACCGTTAGATAATTAGAGATAAATAGTGATACCAGAAGGGCAATGAACCCAATCGAAAACTTAACCATGACCGAATGCTCCGTGCTGAATTGATACGCGCAGCATAGCTAACGGCCGTCCCCCAAACTTCCCCCAAAACGTCCCTTAAGGCGCCAGCGGTGTATAATGTGGCCCAATGTGCTGACTAAGGCGGAGGTTGTTGATGAGGGGCTATGGAACTTCTGGAACGAGGTGACGCGTTGCAAAAGCTGGCAAAAGCCAAAGGAATACATTGTTTTAGGCGTCAACCAACCGCTCATCGCGCCGGAGTCTGAGCAGCTGAGCAGGCAGCTTTGCCAGAAACGCAGCCGTCTTCCTTGCCCGAAGGTGGTGAGCCGCAAAAGTTCCGGTTTTCCTTGCTGTTGAACAAATTGTTGTAACGTCCTCGAAAGCCTCGAAAGAGAGATGGTAGATGGCGAACGGCCGTACCCAAATACGGCCGTTTTTCGCTTTGACAATCAAACAGGGGCAAGCTATAATCCTCGTTCGCGTCTGGGTTCTCTACCACTGCTCAGACAGATTACAAATTTTCGCACCGGCATCCTTTTAGAGGTGCTGGTTTTTTTTGGAGGCACAACGTGTACGCAATTGTAGAAAGTGGTGGCCGGCAATACCGCGCCGAAGAGGGGCACAGCTTCTCCGTTGAAAAGCTCCCTTACGAAGTCGGTGAGCAAATCGAACTGGAAAATGTCTTGCTCCTGGCGAATGGCGATGATGTAAAAGTTGGTCAACCAAACGTGACAGGTGCATCTGTCAAAGCGACTGTTGTTGAACAGTATCGTGGTGAAAAGATTTTTGTTTGGAAGTATAAGCCTAAGAAACGGTATCGTCGTCGTCAAGGACATCGGCAGAGCTATACGCGGCTGCGGATTGACGAGATCGTAACAGGGTAAAGGAGCAAGTGACATGGCACATAAGAAAGGTGCAGGCTCAACAAAAAACGGCCGTGACAGTAATGCCAAGCGGCTGGGCGTAAAACGATATGGTGGTGAATACGTGATTCCGGGTAACATTATTATCCGCCAGCGCGGCACCAAAATTAGACCAGGCAATCATGTAGGTGTTGGCAAAGATTACACCATCTTTTCCATGATTGAAGGGCAGGTAACTTTCGAGACGAAACACGGCCGTAAATACGTCAGCGTGTATCCCGTCGAAAGTTAAGGAAGGCGTTGGACAACATGAAACAAGAAATTCATCCCAAATGGTATCCCGACGCCAAAGTGATTGTTGATGGCGAAGTTGTGATGACAGTGGGTTCCACCCAGCCAGAAATCCGCGTGGAAATCTGGTCCGGTACCCATCCTTTCTACACCGGCACTCAGCGCCTGGTCGATACAGAAGGTCAGGTAGACCGCTTCATGCGTCGTTTGCAGAGACGTGAAGAGCTGGTCAAGCAGGAAGAAGAAGTCAAAGAAACTACCAAACCCGTGAACCTGGAAGTAGATGGCATGGATTTAGGCACGCGCGCGACCAAAGCGCTGAAAGAAGCTGACGTAACCACCGTTGGTGACGTGCTCGAACTGCTGAACCAGGGTGACGATGCCCTGCTGGCGCTGCCCGGCATCGGCCAAAAAGCGCTGATTGATATTAAGCGCTTCCTTCGCGCCGAAGGGCTTATCGACTAGTTTTAGTCGGATTACCATTGTTATTTCAAAAGGGCAGATGCGAAAACGTATCTGCCCTTTCTTGTTTTGTATTGTATTTGTACAGGAGGAAGGATGACCAAACATTCCAGAGGCCGCATTGAAGTTATTTGCGGCAGCATGTTTAGCGGCAAAACTGAGGAACTGATTCGCCGTTTGCGCCGTGCTCAAATTGCCCGCCAACAAATTCAGGTGTTCAAACCAGTCATTGATAATCGCTATCATGCCGAAAGAGTGACGTCTCACAACGGGGCCGATTTTGAAGCGCTGCCGGTGGCTTCTTCACAGCGCATTATGGAGACGCTTGATGAAAACACGACGGTGGTGGCGATTGATGAGGTGCAGTTTTTTGATACGGCCGTTATCGACATTTGCGAACAGCTGGTAGAGCAGGGCCGGCGCGTCATCTGTGCCGGGCTGGATATGGATTTTCGCGGGGTGCCCTTTGGCCCTATGCCCCAATTGCTGGCCCGCGCCGAAATGGTCAGCAAGCTGCACGCCATTTGCGTTGTTTGTGGTGAAGAGGCCAGCCGCACCCAGCGCCTGATTGACGGCCAGCCGGCCGCTTATGATGATCCGGTCGTTTTGGTCGGTGCTGCTGAAGTTTACGAGGCCCGCTGTCGCGAATGTCATCAGGTTTTGCCGGCCCGCAACGGCAATCATTAGGGAGAGGTGTGTCGATGAGCCAAAAACGCCACGATTTGTACCAGGATATTAAAGAGATTTTGATTAATGAAGAACAGCTTCAGCAGCGCATTGCCGAAATAGCCACCGCTATCGAAGCTGATTATGCTGAGGAAGAAGATTTGCTGCTGATTTGTGTGCTGAAAGGTGGCTATGTCTTTTTGTCCGATTTGAGCCGGGCTTTGCAACGGCCGCATCACCTCGACTTCATGGGCATTTCTAGCTACGGTAGCAGCACTACCAGTAGTGGTGCAGTGCAGATCATCATGGACCTGAAGCAACCTCTGGCCGGACGCAACGTGCTCATTGTGGAAGACATTATTGACAGCGGCCACACGCTGAGCTATTTGCGCCAAAATTTGCTGGCACGCCAACCCGCCTCGCTCAAGATTTGTACCCTGCTCAACAAACCCTCCCGCCGTGAAGTAGACGTACCGGTCGATTACATCGGTTTTGATATCCCTGATGAGTTTGTGGTAGGCTATGGGCTGGATTTTGACGAACTGTATCGCAATTTGCCTTTCATTGCCGTGCTCAAGCCAGAAATTTTTGCCCATTTGAACTTATAGAGTAGGAACATTTTGGACACAGATAAACACAGATTTCACAGATAAAAGAAAAAAACCTGTGTTTATCTGTGAAAGCTTGTGGTGAGCGCAGCCGAACCATCCGTGTCCCATTTCTTTTTGAGAATCAGTCTTGTATAGGCGCAGCCACCTATTTCAGGAGTTGGCTCATTGATCGACCACAACAATCTGGAAGAGTTTGCCGATCCGCTCAACTACGATATTGAAGATCGCAGCGACACGGGCATTGCTTTCTACACTGCGCTGGCGCAGGAAACTGGCGGTCCCGTTCTGGAGATTGCCTGTGGCACAGGGCGGATAAGCATTCCTATTGATGAAGGTCCATAAAACATTATGAGCAGCGACGTAACAGATTTATCGGCCTATGCCGGCCGTTGGGTGGCCCTGTTTGGGGAGCAGGTGACGGGTGTGGGGGAAACGGCCGAAGCCGCCGCCCAAATGGCCCGGCACAGCCGCCCCAAAGAGCGATTTGTCCTGCATTTTGTAGACGATCCATCTGGTAAGCTGCTGTCGCTTTCACCGCTGCTGGAACGGTTACGGCCGTTACTCCAAGCTCAATCCCAACCGGTTTACCTGGTGGGTGGGGCCGTACGCGATGCCTTGCTGGGCCGCGTCAGCCACGATCTGGATTTTGTGGTGCCGGCCAATGCCGTGAAGCTGGCTTTCCAGGTGGCGGATGCGTTGGGTGTGCCCGCCTACGTCTTGGACCGCGAGCGGGACACGGGGCGGGTCATCTTGCCCGAAGCCCACACCAGCCTCGATTTTGCCCGCTTTCGCGGCAGCGATTTGGCCGCCGACCTGCGCGACCGCGACCTGACGATCAACGCCATTGCCCTGCCGGCCACGGCCACCACCAGCGCCGGACTCATTGACCCCCACAAAGGTCAGGCTGATCTGTCTGCTGGGTTGGTGCGCATCATTCATGAACGCAGCCTGCTAGATGATCCGGTGCGCAGTTTGCGAGCGGTGCGGCTGGCTAACAGCCTGGATTTTAAACTAACGCCGGAAACGGAAACGGCCGTGCGCGCTGCCGCTTCTCACCTAAACAATGTTTCAATTGAACGCGTTCGAGATGAACTGCTGAAATTGCTGGAAACGGCCGTGCCCCACCACGCTGTCGCCGATTTGGCCAATCTGGGACTGCTGGCCGAAATCCTGCCTGACATCGTGGCTCTGACCATCGTCGAACAATCCGCGCCGCACCACGAGCCTGTTTTGGCCCATACCCTCTCCGTCCTGCGCTGGCTTACCTTGGTCGAAGACGCCGTGGAGAATGAACCGCAAAGAACGCAAAGTACGCCAAGAGAAAAAAATAAAAGCTTTGTGCTCTCTGTGTCCTTTGCGGTTAAAAAAACTCTAGAACCTTATGCCGCACAAATTCAGGCGCTGTGGCAAGAAGAGGTGGATGGGGGCGTGAACGGCCGTCTCCTGCTGCGTCTCGGTGCCCTGTTCCATGATGTAGGCAAGGCAGAAACGCAAACCTTTGAACCAGAGGGGCGGATTCGCTTTTTGGGGCATGAAAAAGCCGGGGCGGATTTAGCCGGGCGGGTGCTGCGTCGCCTGAGCTTGAGCAATGAAGCGATTGCCCATGTGAAGAAAATTGTGTCCGGGCATATGCGGCCGTTACATCTGGCTAACAGCGGTGGCAAATTGTCACGGCGGACCGTATTTCGTTACTATCGGGCAACGGCCGTTTCTGGCATCAACATTGCCCTGCTCTCCCTGGCCGATCATCTGGCCACCTACGACGGTACCGGACCTGATGAGCAGTGGCGGGCGTTATTGCAGGTCGTAGGGGAACTGTGCCATCATTACTTTGAACGTCGCGAGGAAACTGTGATGCCGCCGCCGCTGGTAGACGGCCGTACCCTCATGCAAGCTTTAGATTTGACTCCCGGGCCAGAAGTGGGACGGTTGCTGCGATTGATTCAAGAAGCACAGGCAGCAGGTGAGCTGGAAACGGCCGTAGCGGCCATTGAGTTTGCCCGTGCCTGCCATAAATAGTTACATTTATCACGCTAAAAGATGTGAATCGTAATAGGCATTAGCTAAGTAACCGTGTAGAGTTGGCCAAAAAAAGATATACTTATATCTAAGTTCGCTTACTCTAGGCAGCAATAGCTTTAGATAGGCATCCACGAATGATGTAAACCGCAAAAAGCACTTAAAAATCCATAGGTTATTCGCGGTTTACATTAAGTAAATTCACCTTTTACCCACAGTATGATTCGGAGGTAACATGTCAAAAGATACCCTAACTATTACCGATAATCGGACCGGTCGAACTTACGAGATTCCCATTGAGCATGACACCATTCAGGCAATGGCCCTGCGTCAGATCAAAGTCAACGAAGATGATTTTGGCATGATGAGTTACGATCCGGCCTTTAAGAACACCGCCTCGACTAAAAGCACCATCACTTATATTGATGGCGACAAAGGGATTTTGCGCTATCGTGGCTACCCCATCGAGCAGCTGGCTGAAAAATCCAACTATCTCGAAACGGCCTACCTCATTTTGTATGGTGAACTTCCCACCAAAGAGCAGTACGATGAGTGGGAATATGTCATTTTGCACCATACCTTTGTTCATGAAAACATTACCCAATTGATGAAAGGCTTCCGGCATGATGCTCATCCGATGGGGATGTTTATTGCCACTTTGGCGGCCATGTCTACCTACTACCCCGAAGGACGCGAGATTTCTGATCCCGACAAGCGAATCAAGCAAATTCACCGGCTCATTGCCAAACTGCCCACCGTGGCGGCATTTTCTTATCGCCACAACCGTGGTTTGCCCTACGTCTATCCAGATAATGATCTCAGCTACACGGGTAATTTCTTGAGCATGCTGGACAAGATGAGTGAAGCAAAATACAAGCCCGATCCGGTATTGGAACGCGCATTGGATGTTTTATTCATTCTCCATGCTGACCACGAGCAAAATTGCGGCACGGCAACAATGCGCGTTATTGGTTCCAGCCACACGGACCCCTACACGGCAATGGCCGGCGCAGCCGCAGCACTGTACGGTCCGCTGCACGGTGGTGCTAACGAAGCGGTTTTGCGTATGTTGATGGAAATTGGGGATGTTAAGAACGTGCCGGACTTTGTGAAAGCGGTGAAAAATCGCGAGCGCCTGCTGATGGGCTTTGGCCATCGCGTCTACAAAAACTACGATCCACGAGCCCGCATCATCAAGCAGGTGGCCGATGAGGTGTTTGAGGTGACGGGGAAAAATCCGCTGCTGGCTATTGCCCTGGAACTGGAGCGAATTGCGCTGGAGGATGATTTCTTTGTAGAGCGCAACCTGTACCCCAATGTTGATTTCTACTCGGGTATCATTTACCAGGCGATGCGCTTCCCCATTGCCATGTTCCCGGTACTGTTTGCCATTCCGCGTACCATTGGTTGGCTGTCGCAGTGGGTAGAAATGTTGGAAGATTCTGAGCAAAAGATTGCTCGGCCGCGTCAGATTTATCTGGGTGAAGGGGAGCGGGATTTTGTGCCGATGGATAAGCGGTAATTTCAGTAATCGGTAAACAGTAGTTTGTTCAACCTCCCGCAGGTTTGTTCCGAAAAGTTGTATTTTGACGGAGCCTGCGGGAGGCTTTTATTTTGGGAGATTATTCTACATGCTGCCGTCCGGCAAAGCCGGTGTGCAGCTCATGATAATACTCAATTTTTTCCTCGCCATACTTCCAGCAAAGGTAGACGTCACGGCCGTTTCGCTGCGACAAAAAATCGAGTAATCCAGCATTTACATCTTTAATCACCACACCATGCGCCTGAATTTTGTAAATCATGCGCTCAATGGCGGCAAAGTCTTGTGTCAGTGTAGAAAGCTCTGGCCCGCCCACGTTGCTGCGTAAATCGCTCAGGACGTCCCCCATCTGCTGTGCCAATCGGGAAGCACGGGCACGTCTATCCAGCAGCTGTTTCATGATGGGTTCCAATTTAGGTAACAGGGCGTTGGCTTCTTCAACAGTAAAATATTTCATCATAGGTTCCATGAATGAAAAACGGGGCGTTTGCACGCCCCGCCCAATAAACTAATGGTGAAAAATAATTCGCCAGGCTGTTTTAGCCACAGCCGCAGCTGCCACCGCCGGCGGCACCGGGCGTACCTTCTGTCTTGAAGGACGAGCCACAGCCGCAGCTGGAAACAGCGTTGGGATTATCAATCTTAAAGCCGCCACCCATAATACTGTCTTCGTAATCGATGGTTGCGTTGCTTAGATACATCATGCTGGTGGGGTCTACAAAAACCTTCACGCCATCTTGTTCAATAACGTGGTCATAAGGACGAGGTTCTGCTTCTAAGGCCATGCCGTACTGCATGCCAGAACAGCCACCGCCAGAGACAAATACGCGCAAACCATGATTGGGGACTTCTTTTTGTTCCAACAGGCCCTTAACCGTATTAACAGCGGCATCTGTGAGGTTGATTGTTTCTACATTTGTTTGTTCAAGAAGGTCCATGGTTCCTTTCCTTGTTTACTTTAAAATAGATGCTTACGCAATGCTTTCGCATTCTAACAAGCAAACGGACTCGTGTCAATTTATCTCAGCGGTTTCTGGCAGAATTGTAGGTGCTGCTATTATATTTCTAAGCAAGTTGCTCAATTGTCGCCAGTTCGCGGGCATGATACAATTTTCACAATCCCAGAGAGAAGGTTCAATAAGGCAATCATTGCCGTCAGATAAACAGGGATCTCCTCTAAGAAATGAAGGAATAATAGAATGCTAAAAACACATAGCTGCGGTGAGCTGCGGCTTGAACATGTAGGTGAAACAGTGACGTTGGCCGGTTGGGTCAACCGCCGCCGAGATATGGGTGGTGTTGTTTTTATAGATTTACGCGATCGAGATGGTAAAACCCAGGTGGTGGTTAATTCGGGCCGTACGGCCGAAGGCTTTGCCGCCGCTGAGCAAATTCGCAGTGAGTACGTGATTCAGGTGACGGGTGAGGTTTCGCAACGGCCGTCTGGCCAGGAAAACGAAAATTTACCCACGGGTGATATTGAACTGCTGGCCAACGAAGTCGTTGTGCTCAATCCCGCCAAGACCCCGCCATTCCTCATCGACCGGGATGATGCAGTGGATGAAAGTTTGCGCCTCAAATACCGTTACCTGGATCTGCGCCGCGAGCGTTTGCAGCGCAATCTGGTTATTCGCCACAAAGCGATCAAGTTCATTCGCGACTTTTTAGATGCGCGCGGTTTTTTGGAAGTTGAGACCCCCATCTTGTTTAAGAGCACACCTGAGGGTGCCCGCGACTATTTGGTGCCCAGCCGGGTGCACCCGGGCCAGTTTTATGCCTTGCCGCAAAGCCCGCAGCAGCTCAAGCAGCTGCTCATGGTGGCTGGTTACGAACGCTACTTCCAGATTGCCCGCTGCTTCCGCGATGAAGATTTGCGCGCCGATCGCCAGCCGGAATTTACCCAGCTGGATATGGAAATGAGCTTTGTGGAGCGAGACGACATCCTGAACCTGATCGAAGAGCTGATGGTGGGCATGGTCAAACACGCCAGCCTGGTGCCCCTGGCCTACGAAAAATTCCCCCGCCTCAGCTACGCCGATGTGGTGGACCGCTACGGTACTGACCGGCCCGATTTGCGCTATGGGTTGGAACTGGTCAGCATTGGCGATATTGTGGCTGACAGTGCTTTCCGCGTGTTTGCGGAGAACGTGGCGGCGGGCAATCCGGTTAAAGCCATCTGTGTGCCTGGCTGTGGTGATTACAGTCGCAAGCAGTTGTCGGAGCTGGAAGATATTGCCAAGGATGCCGGGGCGAAAGGGCTGGCCTGGTTGGCCATCCATCCCGAGACGGAAGAAGTGCGCGGCCCCATTGCCAAATTTTTCACCGTAGAACAGCTTATTGCCATCACGGAACGGATGGAAGCTGGTCCTGGTGACCTCATTTTAATCTCCAGCGATACCAAGGCAGTTGTGCATGAGGTACTGCACACGATGCGCACGGAGATGGCCAACCGGCTGGGTCTGACAGACACTAACACATTAGCCTTTGCCTGGGTGGTCGATTTTCCCTTGTTTGAAGAGGCGATGGAAGATGGACACTATGCGCCCAGCCATCACATGTTCACCGCGCCAAAGCGGGAACACATTCCGTTACTGGACAGCGATCCGGGCAAGGTGCTCAGTGAGCAGTATGATCTGGTGTGCAACGGGTTTGAGGTGGCCGGCGGTAGTATTCGTATTCATGAACGGCCGCTTCAACGCAAAATCATGGAGCTCATCGGCTTCTCCTGGGAAGAGGCTGAAGATCAGTTTGGCCACATGCTGGAGGCGTTTGAGTACGGCGCGCCACCGCACGGCGGCATCGCTCCCGGCATCGACCGGCTGGTGGCCCTGATGGCCGGCGAGCCCAACATTCGTGAGGTGATGGCCTTCCCCAAGACGGCCCAGGCCACTGATCTGATGGCCAGCGCGCCATCCCCGGTGGTGCAGCGTCAGCTCGATGAACTGCACATCACTCTGGCAATCAAAGAAAAAGAGAAAAAGGCGTAGGAGCCGATGTAGGGGCGGTTCGCGAACCGCCCCTACCTGCCTCGCCGTATTTTGCGCCAAAGCCCCACAATTTTGTCCTGAAAAGCCAACGCCTGTTTCACTTCCACGGCCAGATGTTCCTGCCAGTAGTGGGTGGTTTTGGCAACGGCCGTAATCACATTCTTGATCTCCTGCTTCAGCCCAAACTGATCGCCCACCGGCACAAACAGCAGCTCCCCTTCATGCCGTGCCTGCACATTTTCTTCCTCGATAGCTTCGGCCAGCCAGCGCGCCTGGCTCTCTGATTGACATAAAATTTGCAGCCAGCCAGGCGTGGCGGGAACGGCCGTTAACCTCGCCACTTCCCAAATGCCCCTTACAATCTCATCCACAGCAAAATGATAACTGTCGCTGGTTGTGTCTGGCTTGGCTGGTGCCAGGAGCATATCGCCCCGGTGCGGCGGTCCGCCGTCCTGCGCCAGCACGCAGAACGAATCCCACATGTTGCCCCAGTCGATAGCGCCATCCTCGCGATAGACAATCGGGCCTGCCGGCATTGGCGCGGTTGTTGTGATTGCAGAAGCTGCTCTGTTTGCTGCGGCCGTCCCATTTTTGTGAGTTTTGGATAAGTTTAGTACCATTGCACACTCCTATTTTGCGATAAATCCGTTAGTTTGTTTTGGTTGATTCAATGGGACTACGCAGGAACGGCCGTTTTGCATTCATTTGCTAATGTTCTATTTTCGCAGGAGACTTCATGAACGGCGGCACCCCACCACCAATAAAAATGGGACGCTGATTTGCCTGATCGCCTGATCAGGTAAATCAGGTAAATCTGCGTCCTATTCTCCGACAAGCAGATGCAAAACGAGGATTTGTGCGTAATACAGAAACAATAAGGAAACGTGACCCATGCAAAACAGCCTGATTTGCCGTCAGTTGGGTCCAGACGAATGAAGAATTTAGCAGATGAACAGCTAATGGCACAGGTGGTTGCTGGTGACAGCGCTGCCCTGGAAACGCTCTATGATCGCTACGCCGCTTCCCTGATGGGCGTGGTTTTGCGCATCGTCAAAGAGCGACCCGCCGCCGAAGAAATTGTGCAGGAGACGTTTTGGCGCGTCTGGGATAAGGCCGACGGCTTTGATGCCGACCGGGGCAAATTTAGCACCTGGATGTACAGCATTGGCCGTCGTCTGGCCATCGATTACACACGGCGACAAAAAATACGGCCGCAAGCCGCGCGCAGCGAAGCGGAAGAGGAGATCATGCTGCGCGAGCCGGACGGGGAGACCAATGTGGTGGAAACGGCCGCTTTGCATTTTGAGCAAGAACGGGTACGTTCGGCCCTGACGGAGCTTTCCCCCGAGCAGTATGAGGTAATTGAACTCGCTTACTTTAAAGGATTGACCCGCCGGGAAATTGCCGAGGAGATTGACACCCCTTTGGGTACCATTCACACCAGGGCGCGATTAGGCTTACAAAAATTGCGGTCAGCGCTGGAAGGCGCAGGTATGAAACATGAATAAACGGATAGAAGAGGAACTGTTCCCATTTTACGCCCTCGATGCCCTCACCGATGAGGAAAAGGCCGAGGTGGAAGTGTATATTGCCAATGATCCGGAGGCTAAAGCACGGCTAACCGCTCTGCAAGAAACGGCCGAAAAACTGCCTCTGGCTTCTGAATCTGTGATGCCGTCACCTAGCGTGAAGGCAAACTTGATGGACCGAGTGCGAGCCGACAGCCGCGCCCAAGCGCCAAAGACTGCCCCAATCGTAGCCCAAAAACGCCCCGCAGAACGGCCGTCTCTGTCACAAATTTCCTGGTGGGATCGTTTACGTCGCAGCTTTGCCATGCCCGTGCTGGCCGGAACGACCGCATTGGCTGCCATCCTCTTGTTCATTTGGGCCATCGTGCTCAACCAGCAGGTGACCGATTTGCAGAACCAGGTAGCCGACCTTACCAGCGACACCGCGCTGTTGACGGATGAACTGGACACGTTGCGGACCGACAACGACCAACTGCGCGTGCGCAATGAGACGCTGCAGCAGCAGCTAGAAACGCAAGAAGATATTCTGGCCTCGTACCAGGCGCCAGGCACCAGCACCATCGCCATTGGCGACAACACCGGTGAAAATCCGCAGGCGCGGGCCACCTTAACGGTGCCGCCTGAATCTGGCGCTGCCACCTTCGTCGCCAACAATCTACAACAGCTCAGCGCTGCGCAAGTGTACCAACTGTGGATCATTCGGGGTGATCAGGCATTAAGTGCTGGTATTTTTGAGGTGGATGAAAACGGCCGTGCTATTGTTGAAGTAGATGGTAGCCTGGCCGCCTCTTTTGATGCTGTCGGTGTTTCCATCGAACCGGCTGGTGGCAGCGAGCAGCCTACCCTGGACCAAATCATCCTGCTGGGGGCAGCCTCCTCGTAAATTCGATTCCCCCCTCAACCAAATAGTTTAGCCAAAAGCTCCTCATCCGAGGGGCTTTTTTGTTGGTCAAGTTTTTAAACTTGACCTACGACTTTGCCGTACCAGAAAGAAATTCCTCATTAGATTCGTTGCCAATTTTGTGCAAAATGAATGCAAACCAAAACCCGCTGCGTAATCCCCCGTGAATCGCCCCCAGCAACATTCCCGGCGATGAATGCAAAAGCAATAGACCTGCTTTGAGGAGGTTGTGTATGCGTTAGACCTACCGTGATTGACCTTGCTGTAAACATCTACAACCCAAAATTTTTAAGGAGCAAAACGAAATGAAAAAGATTCGCAATATCGCAGTTTTATTATTGGTTGCTGCCGCCATGATCGTCGGCCTTTCCGCTTCAACCATTGGCGCTGCCGACCATCTAGATGCCCCCCTGATTCAGGATGACGGCCGTACCGACATCAACGACATCTACGCCTTCACCAACGGCGACAACACCGTCCTGGCCATGACCGTCAACCCGCTGGCTGGCGTGCTCAACGGCACCGCCTTGCGGCCCAACAGCCCCTATGAATTCCTCGTCGACAATGACGGGGATTACGTAGAAGACATTGTGTACCGCGTTCAGGCCGGACAGCCAGACGCCAATGGCATCCAGAGCATCACCCTCTACGACGTTGGTGCTTTGGTTCCCCGTATTGCCCGCGGCTCCAGCGAAGCCAACCTCTCGGTGTGGGGCGGCGGTTCCCTGTTTGTTGGCTTGCGCGATGATCCCTTCTTCTTTGACCTGGTGGCTTTCCAGGATCAGGTTTTGGGCGCAGGCGGCAGCCGCACCTTCTGTGACGGCAACGAGAATGATTTCTTTGCCGGTGCCAACGTCACCGCCATCGTTTTGGAAGTTCCCAGCAGCAACCTGACGGCCGATTCCGACGTCGTCAACATCTGGGCGCGCACGGCTGACCGCGAAGGCACGATTGATCGCATGGGCAAACCAGCCTTAAACACCGTGCTTGTCAGCTCCGGCAACAAAGATGCCTATAACGCCACCGCCCCGGCTGATGATGTAGCGGCCTTTTCCGCTGAGTTCCAGAACAGCTTGCTCGCGCTGAGCGGTTTGGACGGCTCCGGCTACACTGCTGACGAAGCGGAGTTCATTACCAGCCTGCTGCTGCCCGACGTGCTGACGCTGGACACAACCTCTGACGCCGGCTTCACCACTGGTCCGCTGAACGGCCGTCAACTGGCAGAAGACGTCATCGACTTTGAACTGTTTGTTGTTACCGGCGGTCTGGGTGCCAATGGCTCCCCGGTGCTCACCAGCGACTGTGTGGACGCCAACGACGTTCCCTTCCTGGCAACCTTTCCCTACCTGGCTCCGGCCAACTAATTGAACCAGTTTTCGTAGCCGCGGTTTCTTACCGCGAAGCAAAAGCGCAGTAAGAAACTGCGGCTACTTGAGGCATTATTATGACCACCCGCAAAACAGTTATTCTGGTGCTGGCAACGGCCGTATTCATCCTCGGCTCTTATTTTTTCAACAATCACAATCCATTCACCGTCACCGCCGAACCAGAACAAATCACAATCCCCATAGAAAGTGTGCCGGCTGCCGGCAGCGCCATGAAAAACAGCGACGAGCAAATCGCCTTCTGGCAGCAAAAAGTGCAGCGGGATGACCGCGACTACATCAGCCTCACTTACCTGGGGCAGGCCTACCTGCAAAAAGGGCGCGAAACAGGTGACGCCGCTGCCTACGCTCGGGCCCAGGCGGCCCTGGAAGGAGCCCTGACCATCAATCCCAATTATGAACTCACGCTTTCTTACCTCGGCGTGACGCAGATTGCCCAGCATGATTTTGAGGGAGCATTAGGAACGGCCCAACGTGTCTATGAATTTGATCCTGGTGCACTGCAAGCGCTGGCCACTATTGGCGATGCCGGCCTGGAGCTGGGCCGCTACGAGGAGGCCAAAGCCGCTTACGAAACGTTGTTGGCACAGGCTCCGGGAGCGGCCGTTTTCAGCCGTGCGGCCCGCTTGGCCTGGCTCCAGGGCGACACGGCTGCGGCCATCGACTGGATGCAGCAGGCAGTGGACCACGCCAAAGAAAGTGGTCTGTCAGGCGAGCGGCTGGCCTGGTACCAGTTCCAGCTGGGCGAGCTGTATTTCAAAATAGGAGACGTTGAATCTGCCCAGGCCCAATATGCTGCCGCCAAACAAACCTGGCCTGATTATTACCTAGTGCTTGTTGGTGAAGGCAAGGTGGCGGCGGCGCAAGGTAATTTTGAGCAGGCCATTGTGGATTACGAGCGGCTGGTGGCGCGTTTGCCGCAGCCAGATTTTGTGGCCACGCTGGGCGATTTTTATAGGCTGGCTGGAGACGAAACGGCCGCACAACAACAATACGACACAGTAACCTTCATCGCCAATCTGGAAACGACCGATCAGGCGTTAGTTGGTCGTCATCTGGCGTTGTTTTACGCTAACCATGACATCAATCTAGACAGTGCCCTGTCCGCCGCTGAAGCCGAGCTGGCCAGCCGCCCGGATGTGTATGGCTACGATGTGCTGGCCTGGACTTTGTTTAAGAACGGCCGTCTCAACGAAGCGGCCACCGCCAATGAACAGGCCCTCAAACTGGGCACCCCGGAAGCGTTGTTTTACTACCATGCCGGGATGATTGCCGCTGCCCAAGGCGACACCAATCAGGCCAAACAGCACCTCAGCCACGCCCTGGAACTTAACCCACATTTCGACTTCCTCCAGGCCAAAATCGCCCAGGAAACACTTGAAAGCCTGCCCTAAACGGTGGCCGCGGATTCTTTCCATGCAAATCCTTCGCGGAAAGAATCCGCGGCTACAGATCATTTTTTTATTGGTCACTGATGAACACAGATAAAAATAAAAAATCAGCGTTCATCTGCGCAAATCAGCGTCCCATTTTTCTTTTGGAGTTCATCATGAAAATTAGTCGTAAACGAACCATTTCCATTTTGGCTGCATTTTTTATCCTTTTCATCGTGGCGCCAGCCGCGTTGGCCCACCCGCTGGGCAACTTTACCATCAGCCGTTACACGCACCTGCAATTGCAGCCAGAGGCGGTAAAGCTCCTCTACATCATCGACATGGCCGAGATTCCCACTTTTCAAGAACGCCAGGAGATTGACATAAATAACGATGGCGCGGTGGAGGCGGCCGAAAAAGAAGCGTATGCCAACGAGAAGGCACAAACGCTGGCCCAAAACTTGTTGCTCACGATCAATGATCAAACTGTGCGGGCGAACCCGGAAACGTGGACGATTGATTTCCCGCCGGGACAGGGTGATTTGCCCACAATGCGCCTGGAGCTGACGGCTACGGCCGTTCTCCCTCAAACTGATCACATCTGGCGGCTCAGCTACACCGACAGCAACTATCCTGAGCGATTAGGCTGGCAAGAAACGGTAGTAACGGCCGTTTCTGATCTGACCATTCTCGAAAGCAGCGTGCCGTCTCAAGACGTAAGCAACCAGCTGCGCAGCTACCCGGACGATTTGCTGCAATCCCCGCTGGCCGTCAATCAGGCGCGGGTGCAGTTTGCTGCGGCAGGCGTGGCTGTTGAGGATGCGCTGACTGGAGAAAGGGTGGCAGTGGAAACGGCCGTCTCCCCCCCCACCAACCGCTTCAGCCAGGATGAATTTGCCAACTTGCTCACAACCGCCCTGGATCAGCCTGGGGCAATTGCCATTGCCTTGGTAGTTGCTTTTGGTCTGGGCGCCGCCCATGCCCTTACGCCTGGTCATGGCAAAACGATTGTGGGTGCTTACCTGGTTGGCTCACGCGGCACGCCCAAACATGCCCTCTTCCTGGGATTGACAACGACCGTTACCCACACGGCAGGCGTCTTTGCTTTTGGCCTGCTGGTTTTGTTTGCCTCGCGCTATATCTTGCCGGAGAAGCTGTATCCGTGGCTGGGTGTTTTGTCCGGCCTGTTGGTGGTGCTCATCGGCTTCTCGCTCTTTCGCGGGCACCTCAGCAGCTGGCTGCACCGCAGCCAGCCCGCTGAGCCAGAGGATGAGGGCTATCATACTCATTTTGGCATCGGGCACAGCCACGCGCCCAAGCCGGAGATGGGTTGGCGCAACTTGCTGGCGCTGGGCGTTTCCGGCGGCTTGCTGCCCTGTCCCTCGGCGCTTATTTTGCTGCTGAGTGCTGTGGCTTTGCAAAAAGTAGGCTTTGGTCTGTTGTTGATTGTGGCTTTTAGCATCGGTCTGGCCAGCGTGCTCACCGGCATTGGTTTGGCGATGGTTTATGCCAGCAAGCTGTTTACTCGCCTGCCTTCGCGCCAGGCCGGTTTGCTGCGCCTGCTGCCCGCCGCCAGCGCCTTGTTCATAACCATTGCCGGTATTGGCATTACGGTGAAGGCGTTACTGGATACAGGTGTATTGTAAGCGTTTCAACGCAGGGACACAGAGAAAAAGACCTCAGATCGAGCCGGATTGAAGTCGTGTTCAGAGACGGCCGTTCAGCAGGTTAATCTTCAGAGGGCCATAAGCCCAATGTTTGGCGCAGGATGCCAAGCTCGCCCGTGTGATACGCGTTATGGCCAGCGATGATGTTGATCTCACGCAAGATGGTGTGGCGATAGTCACCGCTATTGGGCAGCGGGGCAAAGAGGTCTGTTTCTGGATCATTGATGATCGCTACCAACTTTTGCCGGTCCTGGCGAAAGCTGGCAATTGTTTGCTGCCAGCCGGCCAGGTCCGTTTGGGCCGATTTGTCCGGCCACAGATCGTCAGGGAAGGTGGGCCATTTGTACTCGGGGGATTGAATGTAATCGAGGATGTCCTTTTGGCAGATACGCAGGTGTTCCAGCAGATGCCAAAAGGTGTAGTCGCAGTTGGCCGGTCTGGTATTGATCTGTTCGGCTGGGAAATCGGCAATGGCGTCCTCAAAATCCATATGTGCCTGCCGCACGGTGAGTAGATTGACCAGTTGTTGTCTTAACGCAGCGTCATGTTCCATGGTTTCTCACTTCTTTCTGGCAATCACGGTAAAGATATGCCAATGTTTGGGGCCAGAGGCTGATCGGCCCGGCGCGTCCTCTTCATGAAAATGCTCAAGGCTGAAGCTGGAAAATAGTGCCTGCACCTCGGCTTCGGTCTGAAAGGTCATATGTTTGTTAACTGCCCAGGAATCATGGATGCCGAAGAACTGCCCCGCGAAACGGCCGTTCACTCCCAAACTCGCCACAATTTTCTGCCATAATTCGGCAAAATGATTCGGGTGGCAAAAAGGCAGTGTTAAGCTGGCATGGATTAAATCCGCCGCGGGCAAGGTCACTTCTTCAAAGCGAGCAATGCGGGTTTGTAGATTCTCTTTCAGTTCGTCAGGCACTTTGGCCAGCAAGCGGTCAATCGCTTTGGCTTCACCATCGATGGCCAAAACTTGCCAGCCATTTTCCAGCAAAAAAACGGTATCGGTACCGTCGCCGCAGCCTAAATCAACTGCCTGGCGTGGCTTGACCGTGGGTTCAGCCGGGTAAAGCGTGAGGGCACTACGCAGCAGCGGGCGCGGCGGACGGCCGTCAATCTTGTCGTAATAGCTGTCCCAATCTACCTTTTCTAACTTCAATAGCTACTTCTCACGCGAGAAAACGGCTTCGACAGCCAACATCTCTTCGCCATCTGGGGTGATATTGTACATGATGAGCCGGAACTGATTGGCAGAATCAGGCTGGAGGGCAATGCGCCACCCCCAGTCGGGGTCGGGTGGGGCGGCATAATAGCCAATGACCGACACAGCGTCATCCGTCTGAGCCTTGCCGGTACAGTGCATCATTGTGTCCTGCATGTGCCAGGAATCGACCCAGGCGGCGGTGAGCTTCTCCTGGCTCTGGCCCAGCAGCAGCACGCCTGCTTGCGGCTGGCCTTCGTCGGCCCAGGTGTAATGCAGTTCAAAAAACTTTCCCTGGGCGACTTGTTGGCAAACGGCCGTTGCCACCGATTCGCGCGCCGCTTCATTGGGATCAAGCCAAAGGCGGTTGGCCCCCTGCCAACGTCCGGTGAGATCGGCCAAGCTTGTGGGAATTGCCATCGTTTATTCTCCTTTGGTTACAACCTGACAAACTTTAAATTAGTCACGTGTCGGTTCATAGTTAAGCAGAACAATCCCGCACTCAAATGGTATCGATTTAACGAAAGACAGCTTTTGTTTGCTGCCGAGCTCATTAAAAATGGCCAGGCCTGTACCAATTGCCGCCGGATTTATGAACAGATGATACTCATCAATCAGGTTGTACTTGATCAAATTTGAGACGAAGTTTGCCCCGCCATAAGCAATGATGTCTGGCCCTTCCTGATTTTTCAGTTTATTGATTTCCTCGACCAGGTTGCCTTTGGCTAGAACGGTATTGTCCCATTCCGACTCATCCAGGGTTTGGGTAAACACAACTTTAGGTGTTTCGGTGAACTTCACGCCGGCTAAATATTCTTCATGTTCGGGATTTTCAGCCACGGCCGTCCAATGAGGGATGAAACCCTGGGCGAGTTTTCGTCCCAAAACGATTAAATCCATGGATTCGGTTAATTGGGTCACATATTCTTTTAGTTCGTCATCCCAATTGAATGTGATCCAGTCCATTTCGCCATTCGGTCCGGCGATGAAACCATCAACTGTCATTTGCACCTGAAGTTTTAGCTTTCTCATTTTAAAATTCTCCTTTTGCTGTGAATTGATAGTGAGATCATACTGGACAGCAGGAGAATTGTCTTGAACAAAAACGACACTCAGTCAGCGGAATCAAGACGAAAAATTTGCGCGGGCGTGAACCCGATAAATCGCTTTAACGATCGGGACAGGTGGGGTTGGTCGGCATAACCGGCCTGAAAAGCCGCGTCGGCGATAGGCGTGCCCTTTTTTAGCAGGGTTGTTGCTTGTTTGGCCCGTTCAATCTGGTCGAAGGTGCTCCGGGTAACGCCTGTCGCACGCAAAAAGCGGCGCTGTGTGGTCCGTGCCGAGATGGGCAACGGTCGATTTTCCAACACGGCCTCCACCACCGGATCAAAAACCAGTACTTCTTCGTGCACCAGGCGGTTTACAAAATCATCGACATTTTCAAAGTTGGGCAGTTCCCAGGCAGAGCTGTGCAGCCAAAAGGCACCATTGGCTGCCGGCGGTAAGCTCACCTCCTCATTCACCAGGTTGCTTACCGGCAGATGGGGCATGAAGGTGCCATGTTTAAAAACGATGCCAAAAAACTCAGCGTTTTGGGGGAAGGGGGCCTGTTTGGCTTTTGTCTCTGGCCCGCGCATCGTGATGGTGAGCTCACCTTTGTAACGGGAGACAACCATTTCCCAATGGGTTTCGGCCGAAGAGATAAAAGCACCATCCCGCTCGCTTTGCGTGCGCCAGACCGATTCTACAAAGGGGGAATCTGAAGGTCTGTAATCAAAGTTAAAGTATTTCAGTGAATCTTCCATAGCTATTGATTCTTTGCTTGCGCCAGCCAGGCACGTATCTCTGGCTCATGGTCATCGTGGAAATGATCAAAGAATTCTCCAACAGGGAAGCGTTTTTCTCCCAACCACACAAGATAATAAATCCTTCCTCCATGGTGCACATCCTCAATGCGGACATCATCAGGTAAACCTTCAATGACGGCCAGGAACTGCTGAAACAGTCGACGTGATTCGTCCAGGACTTCTTGCACGGAACGCCCGCGATTGTTCTCATACATCCAGGCGTTGATTTCATCGTCCGTTTGCAAGTGCGCCGGCCAGGGTGGTGGTGGTTCCGGTTCACCGCGTTGGGCAGCCTGTATGCTGGCGATCAGTTTAGGCTGCCAGTCGTTGAGATGAGCGACGATATCTTTGATGGACCAGTGACCAGCGACGCCGGGCTGCTCCATGCGTTCTGGCTCAATTTGAGCGAAAAAGGCTTCCCACTGCGTATATTCTTCCCGCAGCCAATTCAAGAGTTTAGATTTCGTCATAAATATTTTTCTTCCTATCACAAAGGATCAGCCAGGGGTGGCAATGTGATGTGGCCGAATAATCCGCTTAATTCAAACGCTTCAATTCCTTGCGTACCCAGCATCAGGGCAATTTGCCCACCGTGGTGGATGTCGTGGGACAGGATGCGCCAGATAGTCCACTGGCGCGATACAGCATAAACAGTGCCGTTCCATTTGTGCCGGTATGTTTTCGCCAGATCATCTATGTGCCAGGTTTTAAGCGTGGTTTCGACCATTTGCCCGGTAATCTCCAGCCAATGCACCAGTGCTTCAGCCTCTTCTGTGATAGTTATGGCTTTTTCTACGATATGCTTATTGCCATCCGGGTCCTCTTCCCAAACGTCGATCAGCTCGGCCAGCGCTGTGCTACCGGGTGCGTCCATGCGCAAAAACCAAACCAGGCGGCCCAGGCTGATGTGCCGCGCCAGTTCACCGACCGAATTGAGCTCGTCGCCTGGCCGCCAAAGAAGCTGCTCGCGGGTAAGGGGAGTGATGGCGCGGACGAGGCTGGTTTGGTGGCCTTCCCAATCTTCGTAGACTGTCATGAGAGATGGGTTTGGACTGGTCATGAGAACTCCCTTGTACATAGATGTAGAGCGATTTGCCAAGCTTTTGGTGAGTGCAGTCGATCTATCGCTCTACAAATTTTCATTCACGGTGTTGAGCTTGCACTCATGTTGTCTCGTCTGGTTCAGAGTGGCAACTCTGTTCGTCTACCCTTGATCATGGTCGTAGTTTACCATCCATTGAATGCCGAACTTGTCGGTACACATACCGAAGGTTGCATTCCAGAATGTTTTCTGCAGGGGCATGGTGACTTCGCCATCAGCTGATAGTGCATTGAACAGCCTGGTTGCTTCTTCTTCACTTTCTGGTTGAAGGGAAAGACTAAAGTTGGTGCCAATAATGGCCTCTCCCATTGATTGGGGGGAATCGCTGCCCATCAATACATTATTCTTGCCAATGGGCAGGGAGGCGTGCATGATTTTGTTCTTTTCACTGTCAGGCATGTCCTCCGCATGGGGCGTGTCGGCAAAGCGGTCGAATGTTGGCGATTGGTTGCCGAAAACAGAGGCGTAGAAGTTAAAGGCTTCTTCGCAGTTGCCATTGAAGTTTAGATAAGCGTTGAGTGTGGTCATTTAATCATCCTTTGTGAATCTAGGTGGATACGGCCGTAACCATCTCCATTATCTTGCTCACCGTGCGCCAGTTCCGCGCCGTCATGGACACATCCCAACCCCGACCCACGCGTTCAGCCAGCTTGGAACGGCCGATCCCGTCCGGCGCGTGCAGATAAAACACGTCCTCAATTAGCTCAAACCGTTCATTTTCTGTCTTAACCGCTTCCAAGGCGTTTAAATCAGGATCTTCAGGAATGGCGTCAAGAAAAAAGAGATGGAGCGATTTGGGTTCTGCCTCACCTTCAGGAAAAGGATTGGCGGTCATCGCCGCTTGCAGCGTTTCACTATCCAGAATGAAGATTTGCGGCGTGAAGCCATGACTCTGGCCAATGGCTTCACTGATCTCCGCCGCCAGCTTTGCCCGGTCGGTACGTTTACTCTGAAAGACCACATTGCCACTTTGAATGTAAGTCTTCACATTTTCCAGTCCCAGTTCTTCAAGCAGCTGAACTAACTCACGCATGGGCAGCTTGTGATGACCGCCCACGTTGATTCCCCGGAGCAAAGCAATATACGTGTTCATTTAACCCCCAGCCATTGCGCCGATAATGCGGAATGGGGCTGCACCTGTTGCCACCGATTCCGGCAATGGGTCATCCGGCGAGACGTGAGATAAATCTTGTCCATCAGCAAAGAAGCGAATAAAGTCCCGCCGCTTTAGCGTGGTGTGGTCGCGAATGGTGCCGCGCAGCATCGGGTAGGCGGCTTCTAGGGCATCCAGAACTGACCGCTGCGTGATTGGACCGTCAATCTGAAGCTGTACCTCTTTGTTTTGCTTGGCCAGGTTGCGCAAATGAAACGGTAGAACAACACGAATCATGGCAATGTCTGCACCTCGACAGAAAGGACCCGTGGCAAATCATGCACAATGGTTGTCCAGTTGTCACCAGAATCGGGCGAAACATACACCTGTCCGCCGGTCGTGCCAAAGTAGATGCCACACGAATCGAGGGTGTCTACGGCCATCGCACTGCGCAGGACGTTAACGTAACAGTCGCTTTGCGGCAGCCCGTTGGTGAGCGCCTCCCACTCGTTGCCCCCTGTCCGGCTGCGGTAGACACGCAGTTTGCCTTCGGGCGGGTAATGTTCGGAGTCGCTTTTGATCGGGACGACATAAATCGTTTCCGGCTCGTGGGCATGGACAGCGATGGGGAAGCCAAAGTCGCTGGGCAGGTTGCCGCTGACTTCATGCCACAGGTCACCCGCGTTGTCACTGCGCATGACGTCCCAATGTTTTTGCATGAATACAACGCCAGGACGAGAGGGGTGGATGGCCAGATTGTGTACGCAGTGGCCAATTTCGGCGTCTGCATCGGGCAGTTCATAGGGAGATTTCAGACCCTCATTGATCGGTTTCCAGGATTCGCCGCCATCGTCGGTGCGGAATGCACCTGCGGCGGAGATGGCGATGTAGAGACGGTTGGGATTGGTGGGATCTTGCAAGATGGTGTGCAGGCACATGCCACCGGCTCCTGGCTGCCACAGGTGTCCTTTCGCATCGCGTAATCCGGGCAGTTCCTGCCATGTTTTAGCCCCGTCGCTGGTGCGGAACAGTGCCGCATCTTCAACCCCGGCATAAACGGTATCCGGGTCAGTTAGCGAAGGCTCAAGATACCAAACGCGCTTGAACTCCCAGGGATGTTGTGTGCCATCGTACCACTGGTGTGTTGTGAGTGGTTGGCCGGTTTCATCTGAAGTGTCATAGACAAACTTGTTGCTCTCGCCCATGGGGAATCCTTCCGGCGTTGTGGTCGGCTCGTCTGGCTCGCTGCCGGGCTGTTCCCATGTTTTGCCGCCGTCATCGGAACGCTGGATGATCTGCCCGAACCAGCCAGTGGATTGGGAAGCATAAATTCGATTGGGATTGGCGGGCGAACCCTTGAGATGGTAAATCTCCCAGCCGGCAAAATGCGGGCCACTGATATCCCAATCCTGACGTTTCTCATCTGACGTCAGAATAAACGCGCCTTTGACTGTGCCTACTAAAACTCTTACTTTGCTCATTTTTTCTCCTTTGAAAGATCACCTTCACATTTATCAAGCTCTTTTAGAACGCATAGCTTTTTTCTTCACTACTGAGTCATCCGTAACAAATTTTTGATACGCTTCTGATTCAACGCCAAATATGGCAATTTTTCCTTCTTCATTACTGTGAACCCCCCAGCCATATCTTTTTGTTAAGGGGGAAGCGCGAAAACACGGCTGCCCTTTTGAAAAGAAAAGTGCCCGTTGTTCCACCAAATCTTCTTGGGGTAATTCTTTTCTTGTGGCAAAGACAGCGAATAAAATATCATCTGATGAAAATTCGTAGGGATGCTCATGCAGCATCTCAAACTGCAGATTGGCTACCGATTTTTTGCTACCCGTCAGTGGTGGGATTTCGCCTTGGGTGGCCGGGGAATCTTCGGCAATTTCGATCAAAGTGTTGAAATAGTTCGTGGAGTGCATGTTTTTTCCCTACTTTACTTTTTCAGGGTGCACAATGCCTGCCGAATCTCGCCCAGATGGTAAGCAGTGTGAACAATCATGGCAATGGCACCGCCGATTTCGCGCTCGTTGCGCCATTCAGTTTGATCGTTGATGAGCTGCTTGATACGGCCGTAACTGTTTCGCAGTTCTGACTGGATGTTTTGCCATTCTTGGGGGGAAACGGCCGTTACCTCACGCCAAATCTTATCCCAATCAACCGGTTCAAACTTTTGCGTCCGCACATTTTCTTCCAAAACATCCAGGTAAAAAGCGGTGTGCTTCACCTGGGCTGCCAGCGTGGCACATTTACCGCCAACCGGGATGGAAGCTTCTTCGGCTGAAATAGTGGCCAGGGTCTCAAAAAACGAGGTACCCTTGTCCAAATAAAAGCCTTGCACGTTGTCAAACGTTTCGTCCAACATCATGTACAGTGCTTTCGTGAAATATTCGCTATCGATCTGACTTGACATAATTTTCCTTGTTGGCGATTGCTTAATGAGCAGGATAGGGGGCAAGATCAACCACAAGGTGCTTGATCTTGCAAGGATAATAATCACTCAACTGTTTGAGCTTTCATAACTGCCTCTCGCAAGGATTTGTAGTTTATCGTTTTGTTGCCCCGATGTTGTTGAGAAGATGTGAAAAATCAGCGAGTTTTTTGGGCAAGATGCCACACATTATAGAACAAATTTTCTAATATGTCTAGGTTTTTCAAACAAAAATGATACGTTTCGACTAGCGAACGGCCGTTCTAATACTTTATAATAGTGAGCATGGTGACTGAAACATCAGACAATCAAGTGTATGAAGAGTGCATCAACGATGTTGACCAATACATCCATGACAACATCAGCCAACCCTTAAACCGGGAACTGTTAGCGGCCGTAGCTGGCTTCTCCGTCCCCCACTTTCACCGCATCTTCACTGCTCAAAAAGGCGAAAATGTTGCTGCCTACGTCCGCCGCATCCGTCTCGAACGGGCCGGTTGGAAGCTGCGCATGGGCGCGATAGACATCACCGAAGTCGCCCTGGCGGCCGGATATGAAAGTCACGCCGCTTTCAGCAAAGCCTTCAAACAGCAGTTTGGTTTCAGTCCCAGTGAGTTTCGCGAACTCGCCTGCCACCAGGCTACCCAAATCATCAAGAACGCAAGATTAAACGGAGAAGATAAATGAGCATAAAAATTACCTTGACAAGTGTATCCATTGACGATTACGATAAAGCCCTCCACTTCTATACCGACATCTTAGGCTTCGTGAAAAAGCGCGATATTGACTTAGGTGATGGTGCCCGCTGGATAACCGTCGTCTCGGCCGATAATCCCAACGGCGTCGAACTCCTCCTCGAACCCAACGCCGAATACCCGGCCATGAAAGCTTTGAAAGAGAGCCTCGTTGCCGACAACATCCCCTTCACTACCTTCGAGGTTGACGACATTCACCAGGAGTATGAGCGGTTGAAGAAACTCGGTGTGGTGTTCACAATGGAACCAACCAATATGGGTACGACCATAGTCGCCATGTTCGACGACAGTTGCGGCAATCTTATTCAGATCCATCAGATGACGGCCTGATGCCAGAGCCAGAGGTGACAGTCACTTTTGGAAGTGACTGTCACCTTGAGATGTGGGATTAATCCCTTGAAGCTTCGGTAAAGGACCACCCTTTTTCGGCCAGGGCTTCGCGCAGCAACCGCATCGCTTTGGGTCCCATGCCATGCAGTGCCAAAAGCTCTTGTTCATTAACGCGGGTAAGCTGCTCCAGGCGGCTGTAGCCTGCGCCAGCTAACGCCCTTTGCGCAGGTTTGGCCAGGCCAGTTGGCAGATTGCTTTCTGATTTAATCATTTTTACTCCTTACAGCGTGGTAAACAGGTTGCACCGCCTTGCCGGAAGCCGGTTAAAGTGGTGCGCCGCCGAACCCGATCTCGTTTCCGTCGGGATCGCGGTACGTGATCTTGCGCACGCCGTTCGAGTAGGTTTCCCGCTCCACGGGATCGAGTCCGCGCTCGGCTATTTGGGCGACGAGCGCATCGAGATCAGCAACGAAGAGCGTGTGTCTGGCGTGGCCGGCGTGCTCCGGCAGCTGCACAATGTACATGTATCGATGCTCCGCAAGCTCCCATACGGCTTCCGTGTCGTGTGGAAGGAATGAGGGCGAGGAGCCAAGCAACTGCTCGTACCACGCTCGCGCTGTCGCATGGTTGGCGACTGGGACTCCCGCGAACAGGTCGAGATTCGTGGTCTGTATCATTCTTATTGCTCCTTAAGTTCGTAGCGCAAGTAGACAACGCCGGATTGAAACGGCCGTGTCTGCACCAACCGCAAGCTCAGCGAACGGGCCAGCGAAGGAAAGAAGGGCACTCCTTCGCCCAGCAGCACCGGCTGTACAAACAAGCCGTACACATCAATCATGTTTTGCTGGATGAACGTGGTGGCCAGCGTCGGGCCACCAACTTCCATATCTTTGCCCGCCTGTTGTTTTTGCCGGCGAACCTCGGCAACGGCGTCACCCTGCACCAGCCGGGTGTTACCCTGTACTTCCTCCAGCGTGGTGGAAAAGACGATCTTGGGTGTTTTTTGCCAGATTTTGGCAAATTCCAGTTCAAATGCCGGTAGGGTTGGGTCTTGATCGGCCGTTTCCCAGTAACGCAACACTTCATACATGCCACGGCCGTAAAAGCACAAGTCAATTTCCTGCTGTTGGTTGTTGATAAACGTGTGCAGCTCTTCATCAACAACTACCCAATCAAGGTCGCCGTTAGGGCGGGCTACAAAACCATCTAATGAGACCATGCATGAATAGATAAGTTTTCTCATTTCAGTTACCTTATCACGCGAAAATGTAGATGGGTTACGTCAGGCGTGTCGATCACGTTGATTTTTTCCAGGTCAATGCCGCAGCCCGCCAGGTTATCAAACAGGCGAATGCCGTCGCCCAGCAGCATGTGGGCCAGTTCAATGTGAATTTCGTCGATGAGGCCGGCTTGCAGGCACTGCTGTACAATCTGGCTGCCGCTCACCCCCACATTTTTGTCGCCGGCAGCTTTTCTGGCCAGGGATACGGCCGTCGCCACCCCCTCTGTTCACCGCCCCACAGTAATATGCGAAAAAAGGGGCGAAAATTGATAAATTTTCTCATAAAACTATCCGTTTATGGATACAACCTTAAAAATGTGGGGATAGGTTTTTGCATCTGATACTGATAAACAAGCCAATCCCAACCAATACGAAAGTAGCTGTAGTGCCG
>PABI01000134.1 GCA_002699125.1 Anaerolineaceae bacterium | reverse complement strand
GCCAGCATCGCCATAATCGCCAATGACGGCCAGTGTTACCGTGCCGCTGCAGGATTCTGCACCGGCCTGAGCGGTGTCTATATGATAGATTTTGTTGGGCAGTCGCCAGTTGATGAACAAGATGATAACGACGACCGTTCCTAGAAAACTCCCCAAGCCCCAGCGCCAATTTCTAAAAATCATAGGCCCCCTTGCCTTTTAGGTTA
Source organism: Anaerolineaceae bacterium (assembly GCA_002699125.1). Lineage (GTDB taxonomy): Bacteria > Chloroflexota > Anaerolineae > Promineifilales > Promineifilaceae > Leptofilum. Next base: position 28,277 of record PABI01000134.1, on the reverse strand, counting down.
ACATAATGAGTTAAACAACAAAACCGCAGCTTCTATTGCCCAATAATAGCGCAATGAGAAACTGCGGCCACTATGATTCACCGTACCAGGCATAAAGAGCCTAATTTACGTGGCGACCGTGGACAGCTGCCGTGGATCGGGATCGGTGGTGACAGGGACGGCCGTTTGATCCACCCAGCTAAATTGACCCTGCAGCCGAATGTCGCGGGAGGAACTGCCCACCAGCAGCGTGAATTCACCTGGCTCGGTAATCCAGGCCGCCTCTGCCGGATCGTAAAAGGCCAGCGACTGTTGGTTGAGTGTCAGGATAACGGTTTTGGTTTCGCCCGGTTGCAGGGCAACTTTGGCAAACGCTTTGAGCTCTTGCAACGGCCGTACCAGCCGCGATTCTTCATCCCGCACGTAAAGCTGCACCACTTCCTGCCCGGCACGATTGCCCGAGTTTGTCACGTCCACCTGCACCGTAATCTCGTCGCCAGGGCCAAACTCCGTGCCGTTCAGGCGCAAATTATCGTAGGCAAACGTGGTATAAGACAATCCATACCCAAAGGGGAACAGCGGTGCGACCTCTTTTTTGTCGTAGTAACGATAGCCCACAAAAATGCCCTCACCATAAAAAACCTGTCCATTTTCGCCAGGATAATTAATGTAGGCGGGGTTGTCTTGCAGCCGTTTGGGAAAGGTTGTGGGCAGCTTGCCCGATGGATTGATATCGCCAAAGAGTACGTCGGCCAGCGCATGGCCAGCGTCTTGCCCGGCGTACCATTGTTGTAACACGGCCGGAACCGCATCCAGCCACGGCATTTCTACCGGCGAGCCGACGTTTAGCACCACGATGGTGTTGGCGTTAGCAGCCGCCACGCGCTTGATGAGTTCATCTTGCTGCCCGACCAGCTTCATGTCGCTGCGATCATGGCCTTCGCCTTCCCATTCGCGGTTCAGTCCGGCCACAATAACAGCCACATCGGCCCGCGCTGCCAAATCTACGGCCGCCTGAATGGGATCGGCCGGGACGGGCGGCAGGCAGCCCAGGCGCAATGTGCGCCAGCGGCTGTCGGGGTCGGTAACGTATTCGATGAGCAGTGAAACGGGTTTGTTGGCCTGGAGGGGGATGGAAACGGCCGTTGCCTGATCCGCTTCCCCTTCCCATTGATCGATGACCATTTCTCCGTCCACGAACAGCCGCGCCTGGCCAATGCTGCGCAGATGAAGTTTGTAGTCGCCGCTTTCTGGGGCAGTCAACGTGCCTTGCAGCCGCAGCGAGAAGTGGCGCGGGTCCACAAACGGATTGACTGTGCCAAACCAGGAGAGCTCGCTCTTGCCCACGATGCCCGTATGTGCCGGCTCGCCGGACAGATCGAGGTTGTGATAATACGTCAGGGCGAGGCTGGGCTCGCCACCGTCTGTGGCAAGCCAATCGGGCTCCACCAGCGGCGGCAGGCGGTGAATGAGCGTACCCACCTCATAAGAGACCTTAACTGCATGGCCCACGCGCTGCTGAATGCCCGCCAACGGCGAGACAGCGCGGTGCGGGTTCACCTGCGAGCTGCCGCCGCCCATGATTTGGGCCCAATGCGCGTTCTCGCCAATGACGGCGATGGTTTGCGGCTCATCGGGATTGAGGGGCAGCAAATCCCCCTCGTTTTTGAGCAGGACAATAGCTTCGGTGGCGACTTTGCGCGGCAGGTCGTCGCTGGTAAGCGGATCGTCGCTGGCGGTTACGCGCTCAATCAGGCGCAGCAGGCGGCGAATTTTGTCATCCAGCACAGCTTCATCGAGGTCGCCGTTGGTAACGGCCGTTATAATTTTCTCCGGGTCCATCCAGCGTGCTGGGCCAGGCATTTCTAAATCCAGCGCCCCGGCAGGCACGTTATCGCTGTAGGTGCCGTACCAATCGGACATGACGAGGCCATCGTAGCCCCATTTTTCTTTGAGCAAGTCGCGCAGCAGCGGTCCATGTTCGCTGGCGTAGGTGCCGTTGATGCGGTTGTATGAACTCATCACCGTCCATGGATTGGCTTTTTCTAGAGCGATGCGGAATGGTTCCAGGTAGATTTCATGGAGCGGCCGTTCTGCCACCTCCGAACTCATCGAAAAACGCTCAAACTCCTGGTCATTGGCCACAAAATGTTTGATGCAGGCGGCAACGCCCTGTTTTTGCAGTCCGTTAATGTAGGCGGCGGCGATGGTGCCGCTAAGAAACGGGTCTTCGGCAAAACATTCAAAATTGCGCCCGGCAATGGGCGTGCGGTGGATGTTCACCGTAGGGGCCAGCAGCACGTGGGCACCCTTCGACCGGGTTTCGGCAGCCAGTGAAGCGCCAACCTGCTCAATCAGTGCCGGATTCCACGTAGCCCCCATCGCCACGCCCACTGGAAAACAGGCCGACGTTTGGCCCAGGTTATCGTCCCGACCGCGTGCGCCGTTGGGGCCGTCGCTCACCTGGATGGCAGGGATGCCCAGACGCTCCAACGGCAGGGTACACCACATATCGGCCCCGGCCAGCAGGGTGGCTTTTTCGGCCAGCGTAAGTTCGTTTATTAAATCATCAATGGGTTGATTCATCGTTGCCTCATTCTATGTTTATTCAGTTTCCAGACGCGGCGGTCTGTTTTTTGGGTAGGGTAACACGCACCAGTTGAACCTGCCCGTCGCGGTTGAGAATGTGTTGGGTGGTGGTGCGGTCCAAGCCGGAGCCGGTAAAAATTTGGGGACGGCCGTTCCCCATCGTCACCTCAATCTGCGCCACTTCTCCCTGCAAGTAAACAATCGGCGTCTGGCAAAACGTAAAGGCCAGCGAACCAGGTGGCAGGGGCAGCGTATGATTTTGCCCACCGACATCCACATAAGCAAAATTGTCTGGTGCCGTCAAAAATTCGTCGGTGCGCAGCAGCGTGGGGGCAAAATGAAGCTGCCCCTGGTGCAGCGACACGCCTAATTCGCCCCAGCGCGTCAGGATTTCCTCTTTTACCTGGCCCGTCATGCCCGGCTGGCGCGCACCGCTGCCCCACGGCGTGTGCGAGTAGGGATCAGTGGGAAAAGCGCCGTATACGGCAGGCGTTTTGTTAAAGCTTAGCCCAGCGCGGATGTCATAATAAGCATCGGCCAGGGCATCCGTTACGGCCGTGTTTGCCCCGCACTTCACCGCCTGGAAATAACATTCCTGCGCCGCCAGCAGCAGCTTAGACACCATGTGCCAGTAAATGCTGCCCAGCCCTTCGTAGGCAAAAAAGGTACCAGAACGGCCCGTGAAGGCGCGATGGTTGAATGTTTTTTCAAACAGGTCCAGGATGAAGCCGCGCTCGGTTTGTGCCAGTTCAGCAAAGGCGGGTTCCTGTGCCAGACTGTCCAGCACCCGCTGTACGTCGTTAGCGTTGCGGAAACGGCCGTTAAAGTGAAAATCCCCTGTCGCGTCCTTTGCCAGTAATCGGCCGTCCCCCACCGCAACGAGAGCCGCCACCAGCTTGGAACTGGCCACCTGCTCGGCGGCAACGTTGTTTTTATGCCGGAAGCCAGGCAGCTGGCGATTGGGATACAGCATGTATGAATGTTGGTCGGCCCGGTACAGATCGCTGTGGCGCATGCTTTGCAGGACAGACAGCGCTTCTTCCGGAGCCAGCATCCCGGAGGACAGCAGCGCCACTTGCCCTTCCAGCATGAGATAAAGATGCTCGACGGCCGCCCTGTTTTCGCTCAGGTGCAAAATGTTGTACGTATGCGTCAAACCATCGGGCCGCCGATTGGCGCGCAGGGTTTCCTCGATGTAACTCTGGGCCAGCGTCAAAAATTGGCGCAACGTAGCGGCGTCAATCCTGGTTTGGGTGGGGGGAAGGCTGTTCTGGTAAATAGTTGCCCGGTAAGCGGTTGCCACTGTCCCCAGATCATCCATAATCGCCCGCCGTGTTTCGTTGCTGAAGCCGGATTGCAGATTTGGTTGGTATGTGGTGAAGGTGGTTTGAACGGCCGTAAACAGTGTGGCAACGGCCGTATTCACCACAAACAGATCGTCAGCCACATCCTGCAACTGGGCCAGCCAAAAAGCAACAAAGCGGCGCAGGTAAGCGGCCGTCACCACAGACAGCCCTTTGCCTACCAGTGCATTGTTGGCGTCGTTCCACTCCGGGCGCTGCGTGTTCATCCAGATGCCGCCGTCCGGCACCAGGTTGGTTAGCTTGGCCAAGAGCAGGACGAGCAGCTTTTCGGTCATCGTGACGTGGATGATGTGATTATTTTTGTTGCGAATGAGACGGCCGTCGCTGCCTAGTTGGGTGACGGCTGTTTCCGTCTCTTGTTCGCTGTCCCAATCAAACACAATGGTGTTGTACCAGTCGGCCAGCATTTCCGGGTACGGCTTCAGGCGGTAGGGCACGTTGGCGTAGGCAAAAATGGGTTGGTGCCAGAATTGAGCCAGCGCGCCGGGCTGCATCTGTTCCACAATCTCCAGCAGCTTTTGCAGGTAGATAATTTGATGATCGCTCCAATAGCCGATGTTGGCCCACGGGCTATGTGGCTCGGGCACTTCCCACTCGATGCCATCTCGCGTGACGCGGTATGGATTATAGCCATCGGCGGTGGTTGCGTTGAGGAATTTAGCTACCAGCCCCACGGCGTATTCCGGAAAAGCGTAGGCCAACGGCTCCCAATTCTGGAAGATGTCGCGCCAATTGCCCTGGTAATCAAGGCGGGGCGAGCCATCTGGCTGTTTCAGATTGATGGAAAACTGATTCCAGGGGCGGCTGGGATCGCCGTGCCGCCGGCTAAAGGTGAGCGGCAAATATTCATAGCACAAGCGAATTAAGTCAGGGCTGCCGGATTCGGCGGCTTTAGCGTACAAATCGCGCATGTTGATTTGAGTTGGGAGTTTGGCAAACCAGTCAGCATGAGCCTGGTAAGTGGCGCGGTTGCGCACCTGCATAAAACCCAGCAGGTCATCTTTTGCCAAACAGTAGCCGTTGGCAAAAATACCGCCGCGCATCACGTTGAAGAGGACGTTGGCCAAGTGATGCGTGGTTGTAGTGGGCTGTGCCGAAAGTTGCAGACCATCGGCGGCAGCCACGTAGCGGACTAAGTCGGCCGTGCCCTGGTCAATGTCGGCTTCCAATGCTTGCTCAACGGCCGTTTGTTCCTGCTGCAAAAGTTGAATGAGCCGGGTGACAGCGGGGCTATCCTGGTTCACGTCAGCGACAATGTGCCAGCGTTTTTCCTCTCCTGGCGGCAACATAAATGATGTGTTGACGAGGTAGGCACCTGGTTGGCCGCAAATATCATGTTCGGGAGTGAGGGAACGGCCGTAGCGAAACTCATCCATCTGCACTGTGCTCAGCAAATGGGTGCGATTTTCCAACCCCACCTGCCAGGCGACCGTCGCCAACAGCGATTCACTCGGTTCAGCCCGGTCAGTCAGCGTGGCACTGAGGGCAAAGATGCCCAATCCGGTTTCTGGTTCCAGTTCGTTGCGCTTATAGGCGTGCAGCAGACTGCTCATCGTCCCTTGCAATGCTGTGGTGGCTCCGTAAGGCAGCAAGTTTTGCAGGCCGTCAAGCAGCTCAACCTGGCAGGCCTCGCTGCCATTGTTTTGCAGCCAGCAGGTGCGCACAAAGCCAAAGCGATCACCGGTGCGCCACGCCGTGCGCAGCATCAGCCCCAGATCGTGGTTAATTTCCTCAAAGATGAGCTTGTTGCCGTAGATATTTTTGTAAAGATGACGGTCGCAATGGTATAAGCCTGCATAGTGGCTGGAGAACGGTTCCCAGAGGTAGGTAAACCCGCCCTGAGCATCGTCGAAGGGGCCGTTACGCAAGACACGTACGATCGTCTTGCTGCCGGTCAGTTCGCTGTGCGCCGCAATCTTGTCTTCTGTCTCGTAGGGGAACAGGGCCGATTCGGCGTTTTGCCGTCCGGCAGTCAGGCCGCCCGTGCTGGCGATGAACAGCCAATGGTCGGCACTGCTGACCAGGCTCATGAAAAACGGCCGTATCTGGTCATAATGGGCGATGCGATAATACGTTTCGCCTGCCACCTGCACAAAGCCGCCGGTTGTGCCCTTCGTTTTGTCCTGAATTGGTGTTTGCCCAATCAGGATTTCAGTTTTTTCTTTACTCATCCTATCTGGCTCCTCTTCACCCAAAGAATTTTTCCCCGGAAACTGCCTTGAGGAGCCTCCACTCATTCAGGCGTTTCCGGGGAGATTCTATCTACTTATGGGACATATTCAAAAGCGCCCACGTCACAAGCGGCATCTCGACTGACGCCGCGTTGATCGGTTGGAGGACAAACGGCCGTATCCGCCGCATCAATCGCCACACTGCCAGGCAGCAGGGCGTGCGTCAGCGTCGGGCCGCCATTGTCAGCCAAAACATCTATTCCCGCCGCAGTCGTGATAATATCGCTGGCCGCCGGGTTACAGCTGTCGTCCTGAACAACGTTGTGACCGCCAGAAATGACGGTGACCGGGTTGCCAGAGGCGAACTGTTCGCAAGCGTACCACTGGTTACCCGCGATGATCGTGTTGGTCAGAGTGAACGTTGGCACGACGCTGGGATCGTATTGGCCAATGAAAATTGCCGAAGGAGCCCAGTCCGGGGCGATGTTATCTGCAATCGTTGCGTTTGTGATTGTCAGATCACCATCGGTTTGGAAGATGGCTCCGCCATGCCAGCCAGTTGCCGTGTTGCTGCTAATGGTGCTGTTTACAATTTCCACGTTGCCCAAGGCGCGTATTCCACCGCCCACATCATTGGAGACGTTGCCGCTGATGGTGCTGCGCACGATGGTGGTGGTTGTGTTAAAGAAGCTGTAAACGCCGCCGCCGGACCAGCCAGCCGTGTTGTTAGACACCGTGCTGTCAATCAGGTTCAGCGTCGCGCCGTCGCCGCTGTAGATGCCGCCGCCGCCCTGCCAGAAATCACCGGCGTCGGTGGCCATCGTGTTGTTGGTCACGGTCACGTGATCCAGCGTCAGCGTGCCGTTGTTGAGCACGCCGCCGGCTAGCTGCCAGCCAAAGCCGTCGGCCAGCGTCAGATTGCTAACGGTGGCTGTGCCGGCCGCTTCCACAACGAGAACGCGGTCCACGCCGCCGCCGCTTACCGTGAGGCCCGGCGCGCCGGAGCCGTCGATTGTGACAGTTTTATTGTTAACCACCAGCGGGCCGGAGGTCAGCGTAATGGTCTCATTGGCCAGGGCCGGATCGAACAGAACCAGGCCGTCGCTGGCGACCGTGTTGATTGCCTGGCGCAGGGAGCCGGGACCGCTGTCGGCCGTATTGCTGACAGTTACTTCCGTGGGGGCAGACAGCCGCACCTGGTCCAGCATCGCTGTGGCCGTGGCGCTGTTAGCCGGCAGCTTGAAGCCGTAGCCCCACACCTCGCTCAGCGTCAGGCCATCGTCCGGCGCGCCTGCGGGCTGCGCTGCGCTGCGGCTGAAGGCTTCGAACGGCACGTAAACTTCCTGCCAGCCGGTGAAATCATCGACAAAGGTGGTAGCGAAGCGTTCGGTCGTATCCGGGCCTTGATAAACACGTACGTAGTCGATGACCATTTCCTGCGGGAAGGTCAGCTCTTCACTAACCGTGCCGCCAAAGTTGCCGCCGATAGCCATGTTGAGCAGGATGAAGACGGGATCGTTGAAGACCCACTCGTTGGGGGCTACATCGGCCGGTGTGGCGGTGTGGTAGAGGATGTCGTCGACGTACCATTCAATCAGGTCGGGCTGCCATTCGATGGCGAAGGTGTGATAGCTGCCGGCCACGCCGCCGGGGAAGTTGTAGGTGTCGCCGTAAGACGCGCCGCCGGAGTAGCCGGGACCGTGAATGGTGCCAAACACCTCGTCAGGAATGCGGCTGACATATTCCATGATGTCGATTTCGCCGGTTTGCGGCCAGTCTACTTCGTTGATGTCGGTGCCCAGGCTCCAGAAAGCCGGCCAAAGCCCAGCTTCACCGTCGGGGACTTGAATGCGGGATTCGATACGGCCGTAGGCCACTTCCACCTTATTCGCCGACAGCAGTCGAGCAGAGGTGTACTCACAGGGGCCATAGTAGCATGACAATCCATCCGCTTCGCGAGCAGTGATGACAAGGTTGCCCTGGCCATCGGTGGCCGCATTTGCCGGATCGTCGGTGTAGTATTGCAGCTCTGCATTGCCCCAGCCGGGGATGCCGTTGACGGTGCCGTCACCAATTTCGTAGGACCAATGCTCTGGATTAGGTGGCGTACCCGCCGGGTCGTTGAACTCATCGCTCCACATCAGCGACCAGCCGGCCGGACCGGGATCAGGCGCGCGATTGTCCAGCAGTTCCAGCGTAATCGAATCGCCGGTTCCCTGGCCATAATACATGAAACTTAAACCGTCGTTGAGGCTCCAATCCTGCCCGATGGCAAAATCGCGGCCAAAGCGAGCCGGGGCCAGGGTCATCCCTTTGATTGCCTTACCGGCGCTGTGCCACGCTTCGCGGTAATGAAGAACGGCTTTGTCATAGTCACCGGCAGCAATAGCCGCTTCAGCCTTGGCCTGTTCCGCCTGGGCATCAGCGATCTCGTCTGCATACCCATCGTTGAAGAGTGCTTGCTGGATGGCCAGATCTACCAACGTTCCTTCAGCCGTCAGCAGTTGGTCAATCGCCGGCTGGACGGCAGCGGCGGTGCCCGCTGAGACTTTCAGTAGTTCATGGATTGCCTGCCTGTCGCGGTCGAAAACCTGCTTGCCCTGAATCTCTACCAGATAGTAATCGTTGAGCCAGAAGCTTGTGTCCTGGCTTTGTTCCAGGCGATTAATCGCTTTGGCAATCCAGCGGTCATCCAGCCTGTTGCCCGTGGGCAGCAAAGCAGACAGATCGGCAATGACCTCAGTTTTGACGGCGGCTGGACTTGGGCTAACGGTTGGTACGGCGTGCAGTACCGTTTCGTAAGCATCCTGATCGGGTAGTGCCAGGGGGTCACCAGCGGCAATTTCTGGCGTGGTCAGCATGATGCCTGAGCTATCCCAAAGGTAAGCACCTTTCTCAAAATCATCCAGCAGCAGCGGATCGTAGGATTCATCGTCCACGATGCTGGCGGCGGCCTGCATGATGAAGCCGGGGGCCACGTCTACCGGGTTAGAAAGGCGCAAAATGACGCGTTCGGTGCCTTCGTATTTGTTGTCATCCAGCGTTTCCAGGGTGAAGGAAAGCTGGGATGGGCCACCCTGAACAAAGGTAAGTGTCCCGGCCGGCGGCTGAACGTAGTCACGTCCAGGTTCGGCCAGCACCGTTTCCACGCTGTAATCCACGGAAACTTGTGCCGGATCATCCTCGCCCAGCGCCCGGTTGAGGCTGACGGTGATTTCGCCGGTGGCCCCTTCGGCGATGTTAAAGTTGTTGTCGGTGAAGCCGACGGCCAATTCTGGCACATCGGCCGTGCCGTAAAGGGCTACATCGTCGATGTAATTGGTGAGGGCTTGTCCGGCGCTAAAGACGCCAAAACCCCAGCCGTGCACTTCGGTGAGATTCAGCCCATCGTTCGGTGCGCCGTTGCCGACTTCTTTGCGGTTGAGGCTGTCGAAGGGGATTTCGAAGAACTGCCAGCCGGAAAAGTCGTCAACGATGTCGATGGAGTAGCGTTCGGCCGTATCGCCGGTGGTTCCGGCAGCGCGGTTGTCCAGCACGTCCAAAAACAGGGTGCTGCCGCTGTTGTTACCGTACAGCCAGAAGCTAATGCCCACAAAGCGGCTCCAATCCTGCGTTACCCAGGTGTCTACGGCCTCATTTTCAAAGGCGTGCACGATGCCGCCCCAACTGCCGGAGGGAACGTCGGTATCCAGCTGGAGCACGTTGTTGCCCGCGGCTGCACCGGGAACGGGCAGCGGCGGGGTCGCGCTGGTGGCAAAACTCACGATGGCGTCTGGTCCTTCAAACTTGTAGAAGCCGATGAGATTGCCATCACTATCAGTGCCACCGGGCAGGCCGGACTCAAAGTCATCAACAATGGCGCGTTCCAGGCCAATGTTGTCCAGGCGCAAAGTGCCGGCAGAGCCGTCGAGGATGATGGCAAAGCCCCACATTTCGGTTAAGGTCAGGCCGTCATCTGGTGCGCCGGCAGGTTGGTAATCGGTGGCGCGGGTGAAGTCGGTGAAAGGAATGGTGATTTGTTGCCAGCCGCTAAAATCATCCACAAAGACGTAGTCAAACCGTTCGGCCGTATCGCTGGCTGGATCAGACCGATTGTCCATAATTTCAAACTGGAGGGATTGGCCAGAGTTGGTGCCGTAGACGTGGAAGGATACGGCCGTAAACCCACTCCAATCCTGCGCACCGCCAGTTAAGGCAAAATCCTGACCAAAGCCAGCATACCCGACTGTGGCGTCAAACGTGCCTTCAAGGAAGGTGTTGTCGCCTACCTGTCCCGGCAGTGCCAGGGGGTCGGAGTCGGGTACAATGGGGTAGGTGGTGGCAACCGTTGCGCCTCCACCCGAATAAACAAACCAGCCGGCCGGTTCGCCGCCTTCAAAATCTGCCAGCAGTTGCGTGCTGGCGGCCACGGCCGGCCTACTTTGCACGCTGGCCACAAGCGCGACCAGCAGCAAGAAAACAAACAGATGAATTTTCTTCGATTTCATGGGTATGCTCCTTCACAATTGGCGGGGATTCAGGGATTAATTTTGTGGCTCCCCCCAATCTCCTCATCCCCGCTGCTCATTCGCGGCCTAGCTGAAAAATCATGGAGATATGCCAATTGCCTAAGTACCTATCCGAATATTGGCCACAGAGTTCACAGAGATTTTTGAGATTGGTTTCAAGTTCTCTATTTTCTCTTTTTCCTGCTTCGGCTGCGCTCAGCACAAGCCTGTGGCTTTTTCGGATAGATTCTAAGCGCACTTGCACGCGTCTTTCTCTGCAATGGATTCTTCAGTAGACACTTTGGTAATAAAGAACAGAAACTTTCATCTTGGTTAAGCGAACGCTTGAAAGCGTTTTCAGATAGTACCATTTGGACTGGAGACTGTCAATAAGTTTGGCTAATAATTTCCGTATTTAGGCTTGATATGGGCGCTTTGCCTGAAAACGTTTTCAATATACAATTGATCCTTGTGAAGAAGGAGCGACAAAATTTTGGATAATGAAAATAAGGTTACAATTCATGACATCGCCGAAAAAGCCGGGGTTTCGCCCAGCACGGTTTCTCGTGTGTTGCGTAACTCTGCGGGAGTGGCAGAAAATAAGCGGGATGCTGTGATGCAGGCAGTGGCGGAATTGGACTATCGTCCCAACATCTTTGCCCAAAGTCTGGCCAGCGGACAATCGATGACGATTGGTGTACTGACACAAAATTTTGGCAGTCCGTTTTATGATGGCATTTTGCAAGGGATCCTGCTGGGGTTGGAGGATTCGGATTATTGGCCTTTGTTTGCCGACGGCCGTTGGCAGCCAGCCATTGAGGAACAGTCATTGGATCTGCTGCTAGACCGGCGTGTTGATGGCATCATCATTATTGGTGGTCAAATTCCGGAGGAAAAGCTGCAAAAAGTAGCCGCCAAAACGCCGCTGATTGTTGTGGCGCGCGGACTTAAAACAATGCCACAGCATTGCCTTTACCTGGATAATTTCCAGGCTGGCTACCAGGTGACAAAATATTTGCTGGAAATGGGGCACCGAGACATTGCCCATATCACGGCACCGGTTGCTTACGAAAAGACGGTGAATGACATACAAAAGCGGTATGAGGGGTACCAGCAGGCGCTGCGCGACGTGGGGTTGGAACCAGACCCACGCCTGGTTGTGGAGGGGAATTTGCAGCAGCAGTCCGGGGTATTGGCGGTGGAAATGTTGTTGTCATGGGGACGGCCGTTTAGCGCTATTTTCAGTGCCAACGATCAGATGGTGTTCGGTGCGCGCCTGGCCTTGTTCCGCCGGGGCATCCGTGTGCCGGAAGATGTTTCTTTGGTGGGGTTTGATGATGAGAGTTCGGCAGCGTACATGGTGCCGCCGCTAACCACGGCCCACCAGCCATCTGTGCAAATGGGTCAGGTCGCGGCACAAGCGATCTTGCAGATGATCAATGGCAATTCGCCCGACCTGCCGGTTTTTAAAGCGGAGCTGATCATTCGCGAATCTGTAAGCCGCCATCGGTAAAGCAGTGCCACTAATGACCCAATCGGGCAAAATAAGGTTGCAGTAGCAAAAACAATCCCACTGGAATGATGGTGGCCAGGACCGCACCGGCCATCAGCAGCGGCCAATCGGAGCGGCTCATTTGCTGCAAAAGCTGTAGGGCGATAGGCAGCGTATAGTGGCTTTCTGAGCGTAAATAGAGCAGTGGCGAGATAAAATCCCCCCAGTACAACACAAAAGACAGCAAGGCCACACCAACGGCCGTGGGGCGGGCGATGGGTAGGCCAATCTGCCACCAGCTGGCCAGCACGCCAGCTCCTTCTAAGCGCGTTGCTTCATAAATGGCCACGGGTATGCGGCGGAAGGCGCGGTAAAACATCAGCACAAAAAATGGACTGCTGCCCATAAACGCCGGGGCAATGAGCGCCCAAATGGTGTTGTACAAGCCGATTTGTGTGTAAATGAGAAAGCGAGAAGCCCAAAGGGCAATACCGGGCACCATCAGCACTGCCAGCGAGAGCACAATCCAGCGCCGCTGGCTGGCTTTGGGCAGCTGGGCCATGCTAAACCCGGCCCAGCTGCTGGTAACCAAGGTAAGCGGCACGGCCAAAATGACGACCAGCAGGGAGTTCAGCGTGAAGCGGCCCAGCGGCACCAGCTGCCAGACGCGGCTAAAGTTGGCTAAAGTCAGCTCTAGCGAGAAGGAGAGGGTTTGAGGCAACGGCCGTCCCACCGGGTGCAGCGCCGCGGTTAGCATCCAAATGAGAGGGAGAAGGAAGACGGCCGTTACTACCAGCCGAACCCATAATCTCCAATTCCCAATCTCTAATCTCTTAAATTTAGAGAACAAAAGTCTCCTCCGTCGTGCCGATTTGCCACTGCCGGGCAATAAAATAGAGAGCCAACACAATCAATCCCGTGAGCACGTACATCACCCACAGGGCGGCGCTGGCTGCGCCAAAAAGCAGCAGGCCAAATCCCTGTTCGTAGATAAGCATGGGCAGCGTGTAGGTGGCATAATACGGTCCGCCGCCGGTGGTTAGAAATATGGTGGTGAACGATTCTTGCAGCGTCAAAATGGCGTCACGAAAGGTGAGCAGCAGCAGAATCGGAGCCAGTAGCGGCAGGGTGATGTACAAAAAGCGCTGGCTACTATTGGCCCCATCCACCAGTGCGGCATCTTCTACCGAAGCGGGAATGTCTTGCAAGGCAGCCAGGCAGACCAGGAAGCCTTCGCCAATTTGCCACAGGGAGAGCAGCACCAGGCCTGGTTTGGCCCACTGCGGATCGGCAAACCAGGCGGGAGGGGCCAGGCCAACCGCCTGCAGCAGCAGGTTTACCGGACCAAACAGCGGGTTCAGAATCCACAGCCAGGCCAGGGCGTAAGCGGCCGTGGGTACGATGCTCGGGAGATAAATGGCCGCACGAAACCAACCGAGGAAACGGCCGTTTCGCCTTAACAAGATCGCCAGCAGAAATGCCCCCAACACCCGCAGCGGCACCGGCAAAATTACCAGCGCCAGCGAGTTTTGGATGCTGAGCAGAAACAGCTCATCGGTGCTTACGAATAAAAAGTTAAGGGTGCCAATCCAGGTGGGGGAAGAAAGGGCATCATAGCGGAAAAAAGCCAGGCCAAAGGAGAGCACGGCGGGCAGGGCTACCAGCAGCAGAATCCCACTCAGATAGGGCAGCAGCAGCAGGCGCAGGCGTTGTTGGTAGCTGAGGGGTCGCCACAGTCGTTTCCGCATGGCGGCTATTGTACCGAAGTTGAACGCGAGGACGAAAAACGAAGGACCAATGGAACTATTTCATCAAGCAAGGCGTTATAAAGGTGTCGAGGCAGACAATTTCTGTTAGCCTGTTTAGCGTTGACAAAATAGGAGAATGCGAATGAAAGCAACAAAGCTAATTTGGAGTGTGTTATTATTGTTACTGATTGGCTGTACGGCCGTAACCACCACTGATGAACCTGGGCAAACGGCCGTTCCGCCCGAACCACAATCCACTGACGAAGCTGAATCCGAGGAGCCTCCCGTGACTGAAACACCCGAAACGGAACCAGAACCAACTCCCACTGAAGATGAGGATAAGCAAGTCTCCGAGCCGGTGACGATCGATTTAGGCGATGTGACACCAGTGCCGCTTGAAGGGACGCCAGTTGTGCAGCCTGCACCGGGCAACCCCGGACTAAAAGACCCTGTTGTGCAAGCGATGACAGACTTGAGCGAGCGCGTCGGGGCAGATGTAGAAGATATTGAGCTGGTTTCGCTGCTGGAAGTGACCTGGCGCGATGGCAGCATTGGCTGCCCGGAACCCGGCGTAGCCTACACGATGGCGCTGGTGCCGGGCCAACAGCTAATCTTGCGCGTCAATGGTGAGGAATACCATTACCACAGCGGCAAAAACAGCATCTTTAAATATTGTGGCGATCCGACGCCTCCGCTAGAGAGTATGCCCATCAACCCCCTGGAACCAATCCCCGGTCAGGATGAGTAGACCCCAGTTGATATAGCTAAAAGAATAAGGACACAGATAAACACAGATTGGGCATTTTCCATCTGTGTTTATCTGTGTCCTATTAATTTTTACACAACTTATTGTTTGTTACACGCGTTGTGCACAAGCTGATTAAGGGGCAGTCACAACAACCAGTTCCGGGCCGTTACCCGTTTCGGCACTGTCGAACAGGTTGCGACCAGTGCCGTTGGCCAGTAATGCCAGGCTGAAGGTGCCGTCGCCGCTGATGGCGCTGGTGACGTCAATTTCAACCCAGCCGCTGTTAATCGCGCCAGAATCGTTGATTGCTGCACCGGTTGCCGGAGCCGTGTTGTAGGTGATGCTGCCCTGTGACCAGCCATTGTCAGCTACTTCGGCCACCTCAAACGGGGCGGCGGCGGTGGTGACAAAAACACGCAGCGTGGCTGAGGCCACGGAGCCATCCAGTCCAGCGACGTTGAACTTCAGGTAACTGCGAATGTCTGGCGCATCATCAGTGCTCAGGATGGTGGCTGCACCGTAGCTGCTGGTGGGTCGATTGGACAGCACGATGGCGTCGTCACTGCTGGTAAACGTGAAGGTGCTGCCGCCAGGGCCGGGCGTGGGTGATGCGGTTACCGTCGCTGTTGCCGTGGGCGTATTTGTCACGGTCGGTGTTGGGCCGACGGGCGTTGGCGATGCTGTTGCCGTGGGTGTCGCTGTCGGTCCACCGCTGCCCGCGGTTTCCACAATCAGCTGTGGTGGATTGCTGCTTTCCCGGCTGGCCAGCAGAATGAGACCGGCATCGGTTGTGCTCACGCCAAAGCTCACCAACCCATTGCTGCTAACGAAGCTCGTTACATCCACATCTACATAGTTGTTGGCGCTGGTTGTCCCCGAACTGTCGATGATGCTGCCTAGTACGGGCGCATTGCTAAAGTTGATGGCGAGTTCGCCCCAGCTATTGTCGGCTACCTGGTGTACATCATAACCCAGGCTGGAACTGCTCTGCACGTACAAACGCAGCGTGGCATTGCTCACTGGGCCAGTTAGGCCTTGCACGTCGAAGCGCAAATAGCTGTTGGTTTCTGGCGACGCATCAAGGCGCATGGTGGAGGCGCCACCCAGATTGCCGGTGGGACGATTGGCCATCACAAAAGCATCGGCCACCGGGTTGAATTCAAGCGTTTCCCCACCGGGCCCAGGTGTAGGTGAGGCTGTTGCCGTTGGTGTGTTGGTTGCGGTCGGCGGGATTGGGGTGTTAGACGGTGTGACGGTGGGGCCTCCGCCGGGTTGAATGGTAAAGTTCACGTTAGAAATATCGAAAAAGATATTATCGGCGCAGGCCACGCGCACGCGAGCGCTGTTTGTGCCAAAATTAGGCACCACGATGTCGGCGCTGCCGTCATTAGGCGTATTGGTTGCTAAAACGGTGTTGTAGGTGAAGCCGCCATCGCTGGACAGCGTAATGTTGACATTGGCGCAGCTAATGGGAGCCAGGTTGGTGTTAGCCACGTTCCAGGTGACGGTTTGTGTGTTGTTGCTGGCCCAGATAACGGCCGTATTCGGTGCAGTCACCAAAAAGGGACCAGTTCCGGCAACGGCCGTTACCGTCGTTTCATCACTGGCTACCCCGCCGGCCGGTACCTGATTATCGCGCACGGTAAAGCGGAAATTCATGGTGCGTGCGTAGCTGGGCAGCAGTTCACCCAACGTCTGTGTGTTGTTGATGATGTCAGAAATTTGCGGGAAGGTGCGCGAAGGAGATGTGGTCGGTCCAAAGGAGCGGAAAATGGGCGCATTGCCTGAGGGGGAGAGGGGCGAGCCGGTTGGTCCCAGATCAAACTCTTCCCAGTTGTAAGTCAAGGATGCTGTGCCATCCACATCTGTGCCCGATCCGGTGAGGGTGAACGGCGTGTTCAGCGGGATGCTGTAGCTGGCCCCGGCGTCAGCTGTGGGTGGTGTGTTGCCCGTGTTGGAAACGGCCGCACAGCTGCTGCCTGCGCCCGCTGTGGTGAAGGAGACAATCTCATCAAAGCTGATGCCGTGGAAATAATCATCGCTGTTGTTTTGCACATTTTGTGGACTGCAAATGCCGGCGTAAGCCATGATCGTGGTGCCGCTGCCCGGCTCGTAGGCCGTGGACCCGTTGCGGTTGAAGCCGCCGCAGCTGCCGGCGTTGCCATTGAAGGTATGATTCCCGGCAAACTGGTGTCCCATCTCGTGCGAAACGTAATCTACGTAAAATGGATCGCCGATGGGTGAACCAAGGCCGGTAACACCTTGCGCTTTGCTGCCACCACAAACCACGCCCAGCCCGGCGATGCCACCACCGCCCGTGCTAAACACATGCCCCACATCGTAGTTGGCTGCGCCGATGACGCTGTTTAGGTTGGACTGATTTTGCCCCAGCATGACGCTGCCGTTGCTGTTGGTGTATGGGTCGGTCGCGCCATTGGTGTAAACGATCAGGTCGTTGTTGGGAATGAGTTGGAAGGTGATGGCCACTTCACGCTCGTAGATGCCAGCTACCCGATTGATCGCCGTCACAATTTCGGCCAGGGCCAGCGGTACGGTGCCGCCGTGGAACTGCGTGTATTCACCTGTGGCGGCAACGGCCAGCCGGTAGGTGCGCAGCTGTCCGCCGGATGTGAACACACCTTCAATGCCTGGTGGTCCTTCGGGGTGAATGAGGTTGGCCGGATCTTCCACCACTACATCAGGCGCAAAATCATCAGGCAGGTTGGGGATGAAGTCGCTGGCAAAGTAGCTTTGGTACAGGCTAATGTTGTCGTCAGTGTACGGGTCGATGAAGACACGGCCGTTTCCCGACAAGATCATCGCGTGAAAACCCTTAGGCGTTGTGTCTAAGCGCACGTAAGCGGTGGGATCATCAATGCCTACCCCGGCAAATGTTTGAATTTCGGGGAACTTGGCCGCCAGTTCAGGGTGCATGACGGCCGTTTTGTAGATTTGGAAACGGCCGTATTCCCCATCTGGCAGCGGCAAAGAAAGGATGATTTCTGAGCTGTGGGATGAAGCGGGTGCCTGAGCCAAAGTTGCGTTCAGCGCGTCCCAATCGAGCGAGATGGTGCGATACGCCGTGGGTACAATCACCCGATCCCCGGCCACACGCAGGGAAGCTTCAAACACATCTTGCCAGATGCCGTCAGCCGACTGTGCACCGAGGGGAGCAGCATTCACTGCCTGCTTGCTGCCAGAAGTCGCCAGCAAAATTAGCAGGATGATAATGCCCGCCAACCCCAGAAGAAGCAAAAGATTGATTGAACGAGTTTTTATGGGGTTTGTTTCCTTCATGTTCTTCCTCCAACACCTTCGATAGCAAGGTGAATTTTGTTGGAATAGCTGCAAAATGCCGCCCGCAAGTTGTAGCTGCGGGCGGCATCTGCTCAGTTTAATCTGAAGCTACTTGTAAAAGTGGTTTATGGACCGGTTTCCACAACCAGTTCTGGACCATTGCTGGTTTCGGCACTGTCGATTAGGTTGCGACCCGTGCCATCGGCCAACAATGCCAGGCTGAAGGTGCCGTCGCCATTGATGTAGCTGGTGACGTCAATTTCAACCCAACCGCTGCTGATTGCCCCAGAGCCATTGATAACCGCGCCGGTGGCTGGAGCTGTGTTGTAGGTGATGCTGCCCTGTGACCAGCCGTTGTCGGCCACTTCGGCCACGTCAAACGGCGCAACAGCGGTGGTAACAAAAACGCGCAGTGTCGCTGAGGCAACAGAGCCATCCAGCCCAGCCACGTTGAACTTCAAGTAGCTAAGGATGTCCGGTGCGTTGTCCGTCACCAGGATTGTCGCCATGCCGTAGTTGCTGGTGGGCCGATTGGACAGCACGATCGCATCATCACTGGTGGTGAAGGTGAACGTGCTGCCACCCGGACCAGAAGTGGCAGTTGCCGTCGGTGTTGGCGATGATGTTGCAGTTGCTGTTGGCGTTGGTGGTACGGCCGTATTCGTCGGTGTTGGCGGAACTGGTGTGTTCGTCGCTGTTGGTGTTGGGCCAGTTGCAGTTGGTGTTGGCGGAACCGGTGTGTTCGTAGGCGTTGGTGGTACAGGTGTGTTGGTTGGTGTTGGGGTGGGGCCTACGGCCGTTTCCACAACCAGCTCTGGCGGATTAAACCCTTCACGACTTTGGGCAATGATCAATCCCGTGTCCGTCGTCGTCAGCGCCAGGCTAACCAGGCCATTTCCTGTAATGGCAGAAGTCACGTCCACTTCCACATAGCTGCCAGCTGTGGTGGCACCAGAGCTGTTGATGGCGGCCCCAATGGCCGGAGCGTTATTAAACGTAATGCCACCTTCCGTCCAGCTGTTGTCGGCTACCTCATGGGCGGTAAAGCCGGCAGCGGACGTCGATTGCACATACAGCCGCAGCGTGGCGCTGCTCACCGGGCCAACCAGACCTTGCACATCAAAGCGCAGGTAAGAATTCACTGTCGGTGATGCGTCCAGGCGCAGCTGGCCGCTGCCGCCCAAATTGCCATTGGGCCGGTTAGAGAAGACGCTGGCATCGGCCACCGGATTGAAGGTTGGCACCTCAACCGAGGTGATAACGCCGACGGGCATCCGCGCTGCAGGTGCTTCAGCGCCGCTTGGTGTCAGGGTGATTGCGCCAAAGACCCATTCGTCGTTGGAGTCACTGGTCACAATGGCATCAACCGTGATGGTTTGGGAAGCACCCGGAGCCAGGACAAAGCTGCTGGGTGTTACATTTAGCAGCACGCCCGCTGGGGATTCAACCGACGCATTCCAGGTAACGGAGCTGCCCAGCGTGCTGCGCACCGTACGCGTCCAGGAGCAGCTGTTGGCGCAATCGCTGTCAGCCATGCTGGCCAGATTCAGCTCTTTAGGATCGCCACCCAGCAGCGGATTGGCTGACAGGTAGTTGGCTTCCGTTTCATCCAAAACCAGACCGGCCAGCCCAGCCACGGAAAGGTCGATGCGGCCCGAACCCATATCAAACGGATCGGCGGGAGTAACGCCATCTTCCTTCAAAACTGAGGTGAAGGCGGTGGTCATTAAGGCAGATTGAATTTCGGCAGGAGTCCAGTCTGGATGTAGAGCCATCACCAAAGCGCCAGCACCGGCAACGTGCGGGCTGGACATCGATGTACCGCTGATGGAGTTCCATTCCACTACGCCACCGCTGCCGTAAGCGGCAATGATGTCGACGCCGGGTGCGGTTACGTTGGGCGACAAAATGTCGATAGCCCGATTGGCACCACGTGAGCTAAATCCAGCCATGATGTCGGCATTGCTGTTATTGATGTTCATTACCGTGCCGGCAATGGTGCCAGTATGCCCGGCACCAGAGTCCAGCCACGCTTTTAGCGCCACGCCATCGGCATAGGTGATGTGAACAGCGGGCAAAACGTGGGCATCGGCGTTTAATGAGTTGCCGTTCGGCGCGTCGTTGGCCAGGATGAAGCCGCCGGCACCGCCATCCAGCACGCTTTGGCCTTTGTCTACACGAGCATGAACGCCGCGATCGCAGACGACAATCTGGCCGCTAAACGTGCCGGGCGAGAAGGCACCCAGGCCGCAAAGCGGATCGCCAAAGTCACCGGCATACACAATGGGCGCCGGGCCATAGCCGCTGGTGATGCTCTTGCCGGCAATGTCGGCCGGTGGCGTGGTGGCACCGCCGCTCATGCTGCCTAAAACGTTTAGCAGCAAGCGATCATGGGTAGTTGCACCCACAGAAGTGAGCCACGGTGCATCGGCCGGAGAGCCGACCGTCTCGGCACCAGGGCCGGAATTACCGGCGGAGGTAGCCACAAAAATGCCTGCGGCGCGCGCGTTCAGGAAGCCAACGGTGTCAAAATCGGTCCAAACGCTGGAAGCCGCTTCACTGCCGATAGAGTAGTTGATAACATCCACACCGTCCAGAATTGCCTGGTCAATGGCCGCGGTGAGGGCGGAAACGGTGCAGCAGCCGCTGTAGGCAATGATGTTGGCATGGGGAGCCACGCCGGAGATGTCACGGCTGAAGGAGAAGGTGGGGGCATTGACGGTTGCGCCCAAAACGACGTTACCGGCAGCGGTGCTGGCAGTGTGTGAACCGTGCCCATCATAATCGGTGGGGTCGCCGCCGTTGACGGTGGGGAAGCCCCAGGCACCGATCAGCTTGTCGTTACAGGCAAAGCTGGGGTCAAACCCAGGATTGCCCGGATCGCAGACGCCGACGTAATTGCCGGAGCCAAAGGGATTGGTGTGGTTGTAGCCATCACCGCCAATATCGGCAAAGGAGGGGTTGAGCGGGTTAATGCCGGTGTCGATGATGCCAACGATAATGCCTTCACCCTGGTTGCCTGGTAGGCCGCCGGTGGCTGTGCCGTTCCAGATTTCGGAGGCGTTGATCCAGCCGGGACCGTTGTCAGTCATCAGCACGCGTTCCACATCGCGCTGTACGGAGATGACGCCGGGCAGGCTGGCGATTTCCAGCGCTTCTTCGGGCGATAGCAGCAGCGCAACGCCGTGGTTACCTGCTTCATATTCGTAAATGGGGTTGATAGACCGTCCGATTCGCTGGCCCATATTGCTAACATATTCTGAGCGACGGTTAGCCAGGAATTGGCGGTAGGCGCGGCTGGCGTCGTCGTTGGCATCCAGCCGGTTGGTGCCACGTGCCTGAGGATTGGTTGGGGCTAAATTGCCCTCGCCACCACGGTAACGGGCCAGAGGGGCTTCAGCAAATCGCACCAGGTAGATGCCGGGTTCGGTATCGTTGAGTAGTTGTGAGGTGTCGGCAGAGGTGTCTACGGCAGAAACGGCCGTTACACTCTCTGGTTCTGCGTCTGCCAGGCTAAGCGACGCAGAAGAAAGAATCAGCGCTGCTGTGAGCAATAGCAGCAAAAAGATTGCCGCCGTGCTTCTTTGATTGAGTTTCTTAAACATATTTTCCTGTTTTCCTTCAAGGTTTATGATGATGCCGGATAAAAGTGTGGGTTTTCCTTTTGGTTGATTAGACCAATAACGACCTCCTTGTTCCTGTTGGACAGGTGCGATTTGGGCAGTTTTTTGGGTTGGCCTGTAGGGATACGGCCGTTTCCATTTGTTTTCTTCCGGATTGAATCTTAGCGGTTGCTTAAACATCCCTTTTCGGGGCAGGCCAATTTTATGAATAAAAACTTAACGCATCAGTTAAGCTATCGTTTCTGGCTATGACAAAAAAAGAGGGCCTCCACAGAGACCCTCTCTCAATCTTAACTTAAGCAGACGAAACCGTATGTTAAATCAAAAGGAGATATGCCAGTAAGATCAAAACGATGACAGCCAATGTAACCAGCAGACCTAAAAGGATGTTCAGGTTGCGGGTGTTTTGCTTGGTGGCCCGGGCTGCTCTGGGTTGTTTTGGCTGCGCTTTGTCCAAGGTTTTCTTGAGATCGGCTGCAACTTTGTCTGGTTTAGAAACCGGTTCGGCCGTTTTACCTACGACAGTTGGCCCTTCCTCCACCGATTTTGTGGCGGGAGGCGCATCTACTACCGCGGCTGGTTCTTTAAGCCAGTCAGGTAGATTTTCTGTGGGAACGGCCGTTTCTTCAGTTGGTGCTATGGGGGCAGCCATGACACTGCTTTCGCCCTCGGCTTCGCGTAGCCAATCGGGCAGCTCATCTGTCTCTGATTGAGCCAGCACATCCATAGGCTGACCAGCTTCCTCAACGATAGTGCTCGTTGGTGCCAGCGTGCCAGCTGCCTGCAAAGCAGCTAGCTGCTCTTTGGCTTTTTCATGATTAGGATTTAGAGCCAGGGTCTTGCTAAGATAGGCAGCCTGTTTTTGCGGCGAATCGACCAGCAAGCTCAACAAGTACCAACCTTGTACCTGCTTCGGATCTTCATCCAGCAGATCTGTCAGCTGGCGCTGGGCCAACTCTTTGTCACCAATTCTTACTGCGGCAATTGCTTCTTTAAGCTTTTCATCCATGAGACCGTCCTCCTGCGCCACCATTTACATAACAATACTTACTGTTGGCAAGCATTGTAGCATGGCTTGAATAAAATTTCGAGGGGGTAGGCAAAAAATGATTAATTTTGGTGGCGCAGCCGGTTGAGGCTGGGGCAGGGGTAATGCAGATGGGCTTTTTGTACGGCCGTCAAATCCACATGGGCCACAGTTTCGGGGGCTAAAAACTCAGCCAAAGCCAGCATTAAGTCACAAACGGGCAGCCCCATGACGTTACAGTAACAGCCTTGCAAGTGAGCTACCGGGCGGAATTGCGGATGTTGGATAGCGTAGGCGCCAGCCTTGTCCAGCGGATCGCCTGTAGCGACGTAGGTATCGATTTCTGCATCGGAGTAGGAGCGCATGGTGACAACGGCCGTACTAACTCCTTCCCATTCACGACCGCTGTCCAGTTCAAGCAAAACAAAGCCGGTATGAACTTCATGTTGTGTATGGCGCAGCTGCTGCAGCATTTGCCGGGCTTCTTGATCGTTGGCTGGTTTGTTTAGCATTTTCCCGCCGAAGGCCACGGTTGTATCGGCTGCCAGGATAAGCGTGTGGGATGGGAAAACGGCCGTGTCTAACTGTGCCGCAATCTCATTCGATTTGAGCCGAGCTGTTTGCACGACATTGCGAGCAGGGTCAGGTGTCGTGATACTATCTTCATCCACGTCCGCCACCATGACCTGAAAAGGAAGACCCAACAGCTGAATTAGCTCACGACGACGAGGCGATTGCGATGCAAGGATAAATTGAACAGGCATGATAACAAAAAAAGGCTAGACCCATTGGGCACTAGCCTTTTATTTTTCTTACAAAGAAAATCTTACTTCAACTCGACAACGGCGCCAGCTTCTTCGAGCTTGGCTTTAGCTTCTTCAGCTGCTTCTTTGCCAACACCTTCCATGATGGTGCCCAGGTTGTCCACAACTTCTTTGGCTTCCTTCAGGCCCAAGGATGTTAAGGCGCGAACTTCCTTAATAACGTTGATCTTCTTCGGACCAACTTCTTTCAGAACCACGTCAAACTCAGTTTGTTCTTCAGCAGCTTCAGCTTCAGCGCCAGCCATCATGCCGGGCATTGCAGCCATTGCCATCGGTGCAGCGGCGCTAACGCCCCATTTTTCTTCCAACATTTTGGTTAATTCAGCAGCTTCCAACAAGGTCAGGCTGCTCAGATCGTCTACAATTTTTTCTAAATCGGCCACTTTAAATATCCTCCGAAACTTTTATTTATTTTGATTAATTATCTGTACAACAGAACGGAATTAAGCCGCTTCGGCCGTACCTTCTTCACTTTTTGCGTATGCATCAACAACATTAACAACCTGCCGTACACCACTGGCCAAGACCGTAGCGACGTTGCGTGCCGGGGCACTGAGCAGCCCAGCAATTTGCGCTCGGAGTTGTTCCAGACTCGGCAGTTTTGCCAACGCTTCGACTTGTTCAACAGTCAGAAACTCATTACCCAGGAAACCACCGCGTAAAGTTATCTTTTCATCGTCCTTAGCATAATCAACCAATGCTTTTGCCAAGGATGGCGCCTCTTCCAGAGCAAATCCCGTCGCCAACTGACCTTCCAAAAAATTATCTGGTAGCTCAATTTCTGCTTTTTCTAACGCCAGTTTAAACAGCGTGTTCTTGGTAACGTGGAATGTGCCGTTAGCCTCATAAATTTTGTCACGCAGGGCATTCATTTGCTTAACATTCATGCCACTGTATTCCGCTAAAAAGATAGCGCGGCTGTTCTGAATTAATTCATCATATTGAGCCAGCAGTTCGACTTTGCGTTCCTTTGTAATTGCCAAATTTATTCACCTCCTTTCAGTGAAATAAAAAATCCTCATGCCAGTGAGCATGAGGATTTGACAGACGTTCTAAAGAAAAAACAGATACAAGGCCTTGCGGACCTCGGATACGGTTTTATTTCGAGAAGTTGCACATCCCCACCTCGGCTGGCGCGTTTAATACGATTAGATCGTAACCAACTGTCTCTGGTAGAGTACTGTGTAGTTTTTAATCAGCCACTGTTTTTACGACAAAGCTTCGCTTGTGTCAAGGCGAATACCAGGACCCATTGTATTAGCCATCACAATTCGATGGACATAGGTGCCCTTAACAGCTGCGGGACGAGCGCGCTTGATCGTATCCAGCAGATGGTTTAGGTTATCCATAAGCTGTTCTTCTGTGAAGCTGGCTTTACCGATGGGGGCATGAATGTTGGCCGTTCTATCAACACGAAACTCCACACGACCTGCTTTTGACTCTTCGATCAGGCGGGGCAAATCTGCACCAGGTGCCACGGTCCCTGCACGCGGGTTAGGCATTAAACCACGTGGGCCCAGAACACGACCCAGCCGACCCACTTTACCCATCATGCTAGGCACAGCAATGGCTACATCAAACTCGGTCCAACCATCTTGAATTTTCTTGATTAATTCGTCGTCGGCAATGTAGTCAGCACCGGCCTCTTCAGCCAGGCGGGCATCCTCACCTTCGGCAAAGACAAGAACACGGACTGTTTTACCCAGGCCGTGAGGTAGATTAAGCACTTCACGTACCTGCTGGTCTGCATGACGCGGATCAACCCCCAAACGCATATGAACTTCTACGGTGGGATCAAATTTAGTAAAAGCCGTTTCTTTGATCAATTTAACAGCTTCAGACCGTGAATACAGTTTGTCCCGGTCAATTTTAGCTGCTGCTTCCAAATATTTACGTCCTCGTTTTGGCATAATTACTCCTTGTGGTTTTAGCGAACCTGGTCTGGTTCTCCCACGATAACTTAATCAGATACGGTAATGCCCATGCTGCGGGCCGTTCCAGCAATAATCTTGATGGCCGCATCCATATCTCGGGCATTTAAATCTTTCATTTTTACTTCAGCAATTTCACGCAGTTGATCTCTGGTGACTGACCCAACTTTGTCGCGATTGGGTACAGAAGAGCCACCGCGAATACCGGCCGCTTTCTTTAACAGGTCGGTTGCCGGTGGTGTTTTTAGAATAAAGTTGAAACTGCCATCCTGAAAAACAGTTACCTCAACAGGAATAACCTGCCCAACCTGACTGGATGTCTTGGCATTGTACTCTTTGCAAAACTGCATCAGGTTAATGCCATGCGGACCCAATGCGGTACCAACCGGGGGAGCCGGATTGGCTTTGCCACCTTGAATTTGAATCTTTACAACTGCTTTAACTTTTTTAGCCATATTACCTCCATGGAGTCCAAACGCCTGTGCTCAGGCTCCTCCAAACATCAAATTACAAAAAAATACGAAGGCAGCATTTGCCCAAGTTTCAAGCAGACTGACCTTCGTGAATAAACGCTTTATACTTTTTCGACGTGCAAAAAATCTAGTTCAACCGGTGTTTCACGGCCAAAGAAGGACACCATTACCCGGACCTTGGCCCGGTCAGCATCAATTTCGGAAACAGATCCAATGAAGTCGGCAAATGGGCCAGTGCCAATACGCACTTTTTCCCCAATTTGGAAGTCAAATTTCACCTTAGGCGCTTCAGCTTCCATGCGGTTCATGATTTTAGAGACTTCTTCAGGGCGAAGTGGAGTAGGTTCGTTGCCCATACCCACAAAACCGGTAACGCCGGGTGTGTTCCGCACCACGTACCAGGAATCTTCATCGAGCAGCATTTGCACTAAAATATAGCCTGGAAAAACGCGGCGTTCTACCGTACGTCGTTTACCGTCTTTAATTTCAATTTCTTCTTCGGTAGGAATAACGACATCAAAGATTTTGGCCTGCATGCCCATTGTTTCGATACGTTGCTCAATGCTGTGGCGTACTTTGTTTTCGTAGCCAGAATAGCAGTGAACAACATACCAGGCACGGCCGTCATCTGGGATGAGGCTGCTTGTTTCACTACCTGCTGACAAAGAAGAATTTTTGGTTTCTACCTCTTCCACATCTTCTTTATCTTCAATTTCATTACTCATTTTAAATCTCGCTTGCTAATATCAGCAATACTGCAAAATTAGCCTAAACCAATAAGTTGTTCAATGAGTAACTGAATTACATTTGAGAAAAGCAGATCAAATACCCATAGAAATAGGGCAAATGCAATCGTTACACCAATCACAATGGCGGTCAGGCGTTGTGATTCTTCTCGGGTTGGCCAAGTCACCTTGCGCAGCTCGCCACGAGTTTCTTTCAAGTAACGAGCAACTGGATTTGGCTGGTTGGCTGTTTTTTCTGTCACCGTTTTTTTCCTTCTGTTCAGAAGTCAGCTTGTAAAAGCGGGAAGTTTCTTGATATGTAAGAAAACCTGGTTTGACAACTTTTACTCAAGTAATCAGCAATATTGCTTCGGTTTATCGGAATAACATTTTGCCGATTACATATGGCTGCTGTTTACAAAACTACCTCCAGAGACCAACAAGGGCCTCTGGAGGTTTTAATGAATAGCAGGGGGTGCAGGAATCGAACCCGCAGCCTACGGTTTTGGAGACCGTCGCTCTGCCAATTGAGCTAACCCCCTAAGTGTTAAATGGGGTATGTATAGCTTACCACACCCCAATTATACAGTAAATTGTTAATTCAGGATCTTAGTAATCACACCAGAGCCAACGGTCAGACCACCTTCACGAATGGCAAAACGGCCGCCTTCTTCCAATGCCACCGGCTTGCTCAACGTCACCCGCAGGTTCACGTTGTCGCCCGGCATCACCATCTCGACCCCATCCGGCAGGGCAATCTCGCCCGTCACATCCAGCGTGTGGATGTAGAACTGCGGCCGATACCCGGGGAAGAATGCCTTGTGCCGCCCACCTTCGTCCTTACGCAACACGTACACCTCGCTCATGAACTCGGTGTGCGGGGTGATGCTGCCCGGCTTGGCCAATACCTGACCACGTTCAATCTCTTCCCGCGCAATACCGCGCAGCAGCAAGCCGGCGTTGTCGCCTGCTTCGACCTTGTCCAGAATCTTGTGGAACATTTCCATGGAGGTCACGACAACCTTGCGGGTCTTCTCGGCCAACCCCACGATCTCGACTTCGGTGTTGGGGGTCAGGGTGCCGCGGTCTACTCGACCGGTCACCACTGTACCACGTCCCTTGATGGAAAAGACGTCTTCCACCGACATCATGAACGGTTTGTCGGTCTGTCGTTCGGGCGTGGGGATGTATTCGTCTACCACGCGCATCAGCTCCAGGATGGGAGCATACTCGGGGGCGTTGACGTCATCGCTTTCGCATTCCAGGGCCACCAGGGCGCTGCCGCGCACGATCGGGGTTTCATCCCCAGGGAATTCGTAGGTGTCCAGCAGTTCGCGCAGTTCCAGCTCGACCAGCTCCAGCAGTTCTTCGTCATCCATCATGTCAACTTTGTTGAGGAAGATGACGATGGCAGGGACTTCCACCTGACGGGCCAGCAGCACGTGTTCCCGTGTCTGGGGCATGGGGCCGTCGGGGGCGGAGACCACCAGGATAGCTCCGTCCATCTGGGCCGCGCCGGTGATCATGTTTTTGATGTAGTCCCGGTGTCCGGGGCAGTCGACGTGGGCGTAGTGCCGGTTTTCGGTTTCGTATTCGACATGGGAGATGGCGATCGTGATCCCGCGAGCTTTTTCTTCGGGGGCGTTGTCGATCATGTCAAATGCAGAGAAGTCGGCGAACCCTTTGAGGGACAGCGTTTTGGTGATTGCGGCTGTCAGGGTGGTTTTGCCGTGGTCTACGTGGCCTATCGTCCCTATGTTCACATGTGGTTTTTCGCGCACAAATTTTTCTTTTGCCAT
>PABI01000133.1 GCA_002699125.1 Anaerolineaceae bacterium | reverse complement strand
TGCCTTGGTTGCTTCTGTGGAAGCTAATCTGGCTCAACAGAATGATATTCAGTCCGATTCTCGTTTTATGTTTTTAAAGAACTTTTCGTGATGTACTTAAGATTCGACACCGTTTACCATTCAAAATTAAAAAAGCTGGCAGATTCCGCGATTTCTCATCGCCAACCTGCCAGCCTCACTATTTACCGATAACCGCTTACCGAATACCGATTACAAACGTTTCTTAAACTCCGCCGTTAGCGCAGGCAACACCTTGAACAGGTCGCCGACGATGCCGTACTGTGCCAGCTTGAAGATGGGCGCGTCGGGGTCTTTGTTGATGGCGACGATGAGCTTAGAAGTGCGCATACCGGCTTGGTGCTGGATGGCGCCGCTGA
This sequence comes from Anaerolineaceae bacterium, assembly GCA_002699125.1. GTDB lineage: Bacteria > Chloroflexota > Anaerolineae > Promineifilales > Promineifilaceae > Leptofilum. Next base: position 8,897 of record PABI01000133.1, on the reverse strand, counting down.
TGCCGGCGGCGATGTACAGATCGGGGCTGACGGTTTTGCCTGTCTGGCCTACCTGGTGCTCGTAGGGAATCCAGCCGGCGTCTACGGCCGCACGCGAAGCCCCCAATGCGCCGCCCAGCGTATCTGCCAGTTCCTTGACCGGAGCAAACCCTTCCGGTCCACCGACACCACGCCCGCCGGAGACGATGATGCTGGCGTCGGTCAGGCTGACGGTGCCTTCTTTGCCTTCAAAACCGACCACTTTGGTGGGGATGTCGTCTTCACCCACAGCGGCATCCACCCAGGTAGCCGAACCGCTCTTGCCCGTGGACTCAGCCTGGGGGAAGGCACGGCTGCGCAGGGTGATCACCTGCGTGCTGCTGGTGGCAAAGGCGTCGCTCAGCAGCTTGCCCGCGTAAACGGGGCGGGTCACCTTGACTGTGTCACCATCCACAGCGATGTCGACGCCGTCGGCGACCAGGCCCACTTCCAGGTCGGCGGCCACCCAGGCGGCCAGATCGCGGCCCCGGCTGGAGGCGCTCACCATGATGACGCCGGGCGTGTGCTCCTGCGCCAGTTTGGTTACCAGCGGTCCGACCGCTTCCACGCGGAAATGGCCCAGCGTGGCGTCATCGGCTCCCAACACGGCATCGACGCCCAGATCAAACGCGGCGTCAGCTACGCCGGAGACGTTTTCGCCAAAGAGTAGCCCGGTGAGCTGCTGCCCCAGGCCATCGGCCACGGTGCGGGCGGCGTTGATTGCTTCACGCGAACCGGTAACGATTTTGCCGTCTTTGTTTTCTAAAAATACCCATACGCCGCTCATATTACCTTCTCCTCAAACAGTCTGTCGGCCAGGATTTTGGCCTGGGCTTCCACAGAATCGCCTTCGATGATTTCGACACTGCCTTCGCGGGGCGGAATGGCGTACACGTTGGACCAATCGACCTGGCTGCCGCCTGCGCCGCCGTCCAATCCCAAATCAGCGGCGGACCAAACGGGGATTTCGGCCCGGTTGGCTTTGCGAATGCCCATCAGCGAAGGGTAGCGTGGCTCGTTGATTTCTTTGACGGTACTGATGACCACCGGCAGGCTGGCGCTGACGGTCTCTTTGCCGTCGTCCAGCAGTCGCTCGACGGTGATTTTGCCGTCGCCAATCTCTTTGATTTCGGAAACAAAGGTGAGGGGGGTCCAGCCCAGCTGGCGCGCCACCTGGACGGGGGTCTGGCCGGTATCGCCGTCGATGGCTTGCTTGCCGAAGATAGCGACCTGCACGTCGCCGGCCTTCTCGATGGCGGCGGCGATGGTGCGGGCCGTGCCCAGCGTGTCCAACTTTTGCAGTGCAGGATCAGACACGAGAATCGCTTCAGTGCAGCCCATTGCCAGACAGGTTTTGAGGGCGTCCTTGCTGTCTTCATCCCCCACGGTGAGGGCGATGACATCGCTGGCGCCGTGATTTTCCTTGAGGCGGACGCCTTCTTCCACGGTGTATTCGTCCCACGGGTTGAGGACGTTGGGCTTGCCACCCGGATCGTCCCAGCTGACGTTGCCGCTGTTGTCTACGACGAGAACGGCCGTTGTGCTGGGCGTTTGTTTGATACTTACAACAACTTTCATGCAAAACCTCCATTAATTTTAACGCAGAGACGCTGAGGCGCAGAGTGGTTTTGACTGCGGTTCATGGGTAATAGCCCCGCGTTTTGTTTATTTAGACAAAATAGCCACAGAGGGCACAAAGGGGCACAGAGTTTTTTCTCTTCATTCTCTGTGTTCTCTGTGGCAAAAAAGTTTGTAAATTGTGCGATAAACACCGTAGGCGGTTTGCCTTACGGGTTAAATTTCCATCAGGCGCGGCGCGTTGAGCTCCACGAATTTATCGGCGAACAGATCATTTTCAAAGGCAAAGGTGGTGGTCCGCCAGGAGAAGCCTTCGATGGCCACAGATTGGCGGATCGCCTGTTTTTCCGGCAGGGCGGCGTTGGCCATTGGTTTGCGGAAGCTCCACAGCACCCCGGCGGCCAATGCGCCAGCCGCCAGCAGGGCAATGAGCAGCCGCAGCCCAAACGACAGCGCCGCCGGCGTAAGCAGCAGGGCGATGGCCAATGCCAGCAATCCCAGGACGCCGGCCAGCAGCCAACTAATCTTTTGCAGCCGTTCCTCCTCGGCAGAGCGGCGGTTGAGTTCACCGGCACAGCGGCTGCATAAAGGGACGTCGATGATGCGGGTGATACGGCCGTACCGCTGCCGCAGCGTCATCGTTTCCGGGGCGGGCTGGCTGCAATGGACGCAAATGCCGGGAAAAGATACAGTTTGTTGGGGGCGAACCTTAATCTTGATACGTCTGGTCATGGGAAAATCATTTTATCCGCAGATTTCGCAGGCTTGTCCTGAGCTTGCCGAAGGATTAACACAGATTTTAGCAATCTAATGGCTTGGGCCTTACGTACGATAAATTATAGCGGTGGCCAAGCAGATGCAAAATGAACTGTAGCGAATTTGCCAAAGAGGTATTTACATAAAAGTGTTTTGTTTGATGGAAACAGGTTATTCTCAATCTTCTCTGTGACCTCTGTGGCGGAAAACATCTATGCCGCAGTGCGTTATAGAATAGCACAAACTCAAGGAAAAATGCAATTGGAAAAATTACGTAGACGCTGGCTGTGGCTGGCTGTGGGGTGGGGAACGGCCGTAACCCTCTTTTACTTTTGGCTGCGGCAAATGTGGCAAATTGAATACGCCAACCGCTGGCTCGGATTGACGCTGCTGCCGCTCATTTACTGCCTGTGGGTGGTGGGGCGGCATCTGGCCGAAAACAGGCGGGCGGGGGAAACAACTGTGTTGCTTACCTTTGGCTGGGGCAACCGGCTGACCTTACTGCGCGGACTGGCCATCAGCATGGTCGCCGGCTTTTTGTTCTCCCCGTGGCCCGATGGCTGGCTGGCCTGGCTGCCGATGCTGCTCTACACTGCCGCTGACGTGGCCGATTACCTGGATGGCTACCTGGCGCGCATCACCAACCACGCCACCAAACTGGGTGAGCGACTAGACATGGAATACGATGGCCTGGGAATGCTCATCGTGAGCCTGCTGGCGGTGGGGTACGGGCAGCTCCCTTGGTGGTATCTCATTTTGGGGCTGGCGCGTTACCTGTTTGTGTTGGGGCTGTGGTGGCGGGGGCGGCGCGGCTTGCCGATTCGTGACCTGCCGCCCAGCGTGCACCGCCGCGTTTTTGCCGGGTTCCAGATGGGTTTCATGAGCGCCGTGCTGTGGCCAATTGTGCCGCCGGCCTTTGCCACCATCGCCGGCACCATCTTTGCCATTCCCACGGCGCTGGGTTTTTTGCGCGACTGGTTCCTGGTGACTGGCCAATTAGATCCGCAGGCGGCAGCTTACCAGCGGGTGCAGCGTTGGCTGTATGTAACCACCACTCAGCAACTGCCGCCCATTTTGCGCCTTGTTTTAGCCAGCTGCGTGACGGCCGTCTTCCTGGCGATGCCACAAGTGTGGCCGCCGCCGGCCTGGGTAGATTTGTTCACCGGTTGGGGGCTGCCGCTGCCCGAATTTTTAGCGATCGTTGCCGTGGTTTTGCTGCTGCTGGGCGGTGTTCTCGTTTTATTGGGCACGATGGGGCGGCTGGCGGCGTTCTGGCTGGTTTTTCCCATTGGCTTCGATATGGTGACGCGCGGGCTGGATTGGGCTAATGGGGTTGGGTTGGCCACGGCCGTTTGCCTCATGCTGCTGGGTACGGGACCGCTGTCGCGCTGGAAACCCGAGGAGCGATTTTTGCTGCGGCGGGCGGGGGAGTAAAAAGTGAGAAGTGAAAAGTGCCAAGTGAAAAGTAAAAAGTGGGTTTGGTGGTTTGTCATCTGGGGGATGGCGGTGTTGCTGTTGTGGCTGGTGGTGCGGCGTGTGCCGCTGGATGCGGTGGTGCAGGTTGTCGCCAGGTTGCAAAGTTGGCAGTTGGTCATTCTGGTGATCCTGAATGGATTGGTGCTGCTGGCGTTGAACGGCCGTTGGTGGCTGCTGCTCCGTGGGTTGGGGTATGAACTGCCATTTTGGCTGCTGTTGGGGCACCGGCTGGCGGCGTTTGGCGTGAGCTACTTTACGCCAGGGCCGCACTTTGGCGGCGAGCCGGTGCAGGTGCTGCTGGTGGAACGGCAGCATGGCGTGCCCCGGTCGGCGGCCGTTGCTGCCGTGTCGCTGGATAAAACGGTGGAGCTGCTGCTCAACTTTGGTTTTCTGGCTTTGGGCGTGATGCTGGTACTGCAAACGGGGCTGTTTGGTGCGGCGTTGGCCGGGGGAACGGCCGTCTGGCTTCTTCTTCTGTTACTGCTGCCGTCGGTTTACTTGTGGCTCATCTGGCAAGGCAGGCGGCCCGTAACCAGACTGCTGCGTTGGTTAAAGATTGATCGATTGGCAACGGCCGTTTGCCACAGTGAAGCGCAAATGAACACACTTTGCCAGCAAAATCCCGGTGCCTTGTTGGCGGCTATCGGAATTTCCGGCCTCAGTTGGGAATTGATGATCATTGAATTTTACCTGATGGTTTCTTTCCTGGGCGTGTCGCTAACGCTGGTGCAGCTAATTGCCCTGCTGACGGCGGCGCGGGTGGCCTATTTGCTGCCGCTGCCGGGCGGGCTGGGCACGTTGGAAGCCAGCCAGGTGTGGGCGCTGAGCCTGATGGGCTTTAATCCGGCGGTGGGCATTGGCTTGAGCTTGCTCATCCGCCTGCGTGATGTGACGTTGGGGCTGTTGGGATTGTGGTGGGCTGGCCAACGTTTGCGGCTGGTTTGGCTACGGCCGTAACCAGATCAACGCTTAAAGGGTTTACTCCTTTAGCAAAATCCAATTGGCATAAGGATGCGTATGTTAAAATAACCTGGGGCAGATTTGCATCTTGTAGGAAGAGGTGTCTGGCAAATCATGGAAAAACGGGATGAAAACAAGGTTTTTTGTGATTTGCTCAAACAGCAGAATGCATCATAAGCTACTTCGCAGCAAAATTCGGCAGTTCAGTTCCCCATCTTTTTATTCATCTTTTTAGGCATGAGGAGGTTTTTCGCATGGATATGGTTGCAAATTTATCAGGTCGGCAAAAGGCAATAACAGGATTAGTGGTCGCAACGGCACTTATTCATATTGTGCTGGGATTTATGTCTGAAGGTAGCTTCATGATCATCTTTATTTTGAATGGGCTTGGTTACCTGGCACTCGTGGCAGCACTTTACTTTTTGCCGCAGATGGCTGGACAGCGGTCCATGGTGCGCTGGGCGTTGTTGGCGTTTACGGCCGTAACCTTCGTTCTCTATTTTGTCTTCAACTGGCCTGATATTTGGTCACCCATGGGCATTGTAGATAAGCTGATTGAGCTAGTGCTAATCGTTTTGCTTTTGCAAGAATAAGGTAAATTTCATACCTAAATGTGAGTCATTTTGACGCTGCTTGCCTGATGGTTACAATCGGGCAAGCAGCGTTTTGTTTTGGTTCCGTTGGTTTGTCACTGTTTTTAGGGTGCATGGATGTTCCGCTGGGTACGAAATATCGTTCAGACCATCTGGTTTTTCTTCAAATTTGTCACTATTCTGGCAGTAGGCTATTTACTGTTGATGGGGCTGCTTTGGCTGCTGCACCATCCCGCCCTGGCCAGCATGACGCAAAGTTCAGCGTCGGCGGCAGATTTTTGGGGACGGATGGAAACGGCCGTTAAAGCAATGGGCGGTGTCTTTCTGCTAACTTGGGGATTGCGCTTTTTGGACCAATTTTTCTTGCGCGGCCGGCTGACCTCCGGTTTAAGCCTGGTCTCCCGTGGCTCCTTTTCCCTGATTAGTCTGTTTACGTTTCCGTTCGTGCACGGCAGTTATGGGCATCTGCTGGGCAACACGCCGCTGCTGCTGCTGTTTGGCGGATTGGCGATCCTGTTTTTACCAACGGTTACGCTTCTCGTGGAAGTGCTGCTGTTTATTTTCCTGGTTCAGGGGGTGGGGGTCTGGCTGTTTGGGGCGCGCAACGGCCGTACCGTTGGTGCCAGCGGATTGGTTTTGGCTTTTTATGGCTTCGATGTGGCGCACGGCTTGTTTGCTGGGGGCTGGGTGACGGTGCTGGCTCTGGCGCTGCTGCTGTTTTTCGGCCGTCGTATGTTTAGAACCTTGCTCAGCCGGGGAAAAACGGCTGAGGGTGCCCAAATTTCCACGGCGGGTCATTTGTGGGGTTTTCTTAGCGGCATCTTTGCCGCCTATCTCATTTCTCCGTTTGGGCCATTGGCAGTGGGCTGAGTCAGCCAGGCCAGCGGCCCAAAAAGTCTAGCTGGTGGGCAATGTACACCAGCTCGCCCGCCTCGATTTGTGCCCGCCTTTGGGTGATCCAATCGGCAAACTGTACCGTGTCCAGTGCAGGATGCTCAGCCAATGCCCGGTATATCGTTTCTACAATGAACTGCAAAAAATATTTCTCGTCCGCTACATAACCATTTTCCCCGGCAAAGACAACCCAATCGGAGCCGCCAGCCGCCAGAATGGTAGCACTTGCCTGGCGCAAGTGGGTAAATAAATGCCGCCCGCTGCGACTGTCGCCAGAAGGTTTGCCATTTGTCAGGCGTTCGTCCATGGTTTGATGATAAAGCTGCTCGATTTGGGCATCCAGCGCCGGATTGATGGCCGGTTCCAGCGCGGTGACACCATCGAAGTTGATGCTGAAGTAGAACAGCCCGCCCGGCTTGAGCAGCGAAAAAAGCTGGGGCAGCGTGGCGGGGATGTCCATTAAATCCAGAAAGGCGTGGGCGATAAGCACGTCCCACTGCTGTTTCCCTTGCTTCTGCCGGATAAAGTCGAACAAATCAACCGCTTCCAGGCTTAGCTGAATCGTTTGCGGCAGGTGCGCCAGCCGCTGCAAGGCGGCAGCGATATTTTCTGACTGATTGTCGATAGCAGTGTAAGTTGCAGAAGAAATGAACTGTTGTTCATCCAGCCGTTCAACCATTGTGCCAACACCTGCGCCGACCTCCAGAATATGAGGGCGGGCGGGCATGTTTTGGCGCAGTGCCTGCCAGACGTGGGCGTTGAGGGCGCGGTCATCGACCGTTTTTTTTGCGGCCAGGTAGCGAGGGAAATCGTAAATCATTTGTATCTATCCAAGTGTCATACTCGCGTAGGCGGGCATCCATTTTTGTGCCCGGTCTGGATTCCTGCCTGCGCAAGAATGACAGACCGGAGGAAGTGGTGAATTTTGGACATGGCGTGGGACCAGGTGGGGTGAGCCAGGAAGCGCTTTTGGGCGGCGTGGCTCATTTGGGTCAGTTGGGCGCGGTTGTGGTGCAAAGTGTGGAGGTGTTGGCGGAGTACGGCCGTATCCACCCCATCCACCAAAAAACCATCCACCCCATCCGTTACAATCTCGTGCGCCGCACCGCTGCGCCCGGCAATGGCGGGCAGGCCAAAACCCATGCCTTCCAGGTAGACAATGCCAAATCCCTCGTAGCTGGACGGCACCACCAGCAGGTGACTTTGTGCCATTTTGTGGCCAAGGGCATCATCGTTGAGCGCGCCGTGGAGAGTAACGTTGGCGACTAGGTTATGCCGGGCGAGTAGCTTTTGGATTCGGTTGGTGTAGCGGGGAGAAACGGCCGTCTCGCCCACCACGTCCAATTGCCAATCCGATTTTGGCAATTGTGCTACTGTCTCCAGCAAAAAATGCAATCCTTTACGTTCAATCAGATTGCCCACAAACAGCAGCCGCAGTGGTCCCGGCTGGTGGGCACGGGCTTCAATTTGCTGCGGCGTGATGGTGGGCTGGAAGCGATCCCCGGCGGGCAGGGCCACCACATGCGGCTGCGAATCGCCCACCAGTGCCTGCACCACCTGTCGCGTCGTCTGGCTGTTGAAGATGAAGCCATCTACCGAGGCCAGGTAGCGCTGCTCAACCAGCCGGTAAAACCAGTTCTGCCAGCGGGGTCGGGCCTCGCTGCTGCGCAAATGATGCACGATGCTGATGGTAGGATAGCTGACTTCACCGCGCAGCCGCCGGTTGAGCCGGAACAGTGAGGGGTGATTCAGTTCATCTTGCAGCAGAATGTCAAACTCAGCCATTCGTAATTGCTCGTGCAGGGCAAACCAGAAATTATGCAGCAGGTGACGGCCGTATCTTTCCCAGGGCAGCGAGATGATTTCTACCGTATCGCCAGCTTCCTCCAGGTAGTTTACCAACTGCCGGTCGTACAGGTAGCCACCGGAGAGGGATTGGAGACGGCCGTAGATGATGAGTCCGATTTTCATGATGAACTTGGGTAATCGGTAATCGGTGGTCGGTTATCGGTAAAATCTCACACCGATTACTGATTACCGATCACGGTTTACCGTTTACCGGTAACCGAAAAGCCGCCCAGGCAATCTCATTCTCCCACACCTTCACCGTCAGGTGGCTGAGCGTGCTGGCCTGGATGCGCTCGGCCAGTTGGGTGGCCAGGAGGCGGGCAAAATGCTCGATGCTGGGATTGAGACCGGCAAATTCGGGCAGGTCGTTGAGCGTTTTGTCTTTGTAATAGGCTACCAGCGCTTCCAGATTGGCTTCGATATCGACAATATCAACCAGGTAGCCATGCTGGTCCAGCGTGGGTCCGCTGAGCTGAAGCTCCACTACGTAATGGTGCGAGTGCCACTCATTTTCTGGCCCCCAATCCCCGCCAATGAGGAAATGTTGGGCCACAAAATCACGTTTGACGGCAACGGTGTACATGAATAACTCCTCCAGAAATGAATTTGTCATGCTGAACGCAGTGAAGCATCCCTGCGGAGAGCATCCAGCGCGGGCAAGGCGTTTACGGAATGATCTTCAAAGGGATTCTTCCCTTCGGTCAGAGCAACTGTGTGATACGAAACCCGAATTTAGGCGGTTTTTACCTCAATTTGCCACGGTTGCATGTCGCG
>PABI01000132.1 GCA_002699125.1 Anaerolineaceae bacterium | reverse complement strand
TTTTGGATTCTTGGTTTGCTTTTTTCATACGTGAATTGTAGCCAATTTCTGGCTTGACAACTCACAAAATAGCTTAACTTGTAACTGATGCACTTAGGGGGCTGTTTTCGCCGCCGGCAAAGGCAAAGCCAATGGCCAACCAGATTATGACTTGTAGCAGTCCTATCGCACCTAGGCCCAGGATTTTACCGATGAGTAAGTCAATGGGGCGCAGGGAAGAGAGGAGAATTTCCATCACTCGGGTTTCTTTCTCTTTCCCTAGACTATTCACCATATAAGCGGCCATGCCAAACACGGTCATGAAAAAAATAAGCGCAATGCCAACGCTTAAAGCTACAGCACCGCCAAAATTTTCTTCATTGATAGGGGACTCAGTGTCAGATTGGGTAATATCCACCTCGTCAACTTGGGTCGTTGGATTGGTTAAGCGGATGGCGATTTCTTCTTCGTTGATGAGAGAGTCGGCCAATAGGTTGAAGAGAGCATACTCACGGAACTCATTGGCGTCGGCTAGCCCAGTTTCGGCCGTATGATGCTCGACCTGGCCCGTTTCTAGATAATTGCCTGGTATGACAAAGTAATCAAGAATCTCATCATTGCCAAAGGCGGCAGCCGCGGCCTCTGCGTCCGGCAGCACCTTAAAAAGTTGTTCCGTTTCCGCTGGCAACGTCAGCAAAAGTCCAGCTTCATCCACTAACCCTGAAGGTTTAAATTCGGCGTCGGGATTGGCAACCAGTGTGCTGAAAATATTGCCGCCTTCCGCATCATCATCGTCGCTTTGGGCATTTGAAATGGCGTTTAACCCCATCGTGACGAGAATGAGCAGAAGCGGTAAGCCAAACAGAATAAACAGCACTGACCTGCGCTTGAGGGTGTTGACAAACTCATAACGAGCAACCATTAAAAACTTAGACATCATTAGACGCTCCGTAACCGTAAAGCTTTGAAGGCATCACGCAGCGTCAGTTTCTTCCCGTAACGCAGCATACCTACTTTCATCAATCGCCCCACCAAAAAGACAGAAAAAACGGCCGTTCCAGCTAACAACCCCCAGCTAATAATCATCTGCCATAAAGGAATTTCTGTGATGGACCAGCGGATTATCAGCGATAAGGGAGATGTTAATGGAATAAGGCTGAGAGCTACGACAAGGGGGCTGTTGGGGCTGGTAATGAAGAAATAGAAAAACCAGAACGGCACCATACTGGTTACACTAATTATTCCGCTCAACTGCTGCCCCTCACTGACTGCTGTAACGCTGACCCCCACGGCCGTAATCAAGGCCGCTATCATAATATAATAAGGCACAAACCATAATAGGCCTATACCCAGAATCGCACCAGGAATTTCGATAACAGGGAAGTTAGGGATATTGGCTCTGGCAATAACAGTCGCGATAAAAGCGCCAATCAGCCAAATGATAATCTGTGTAAACCCTAAGGCCACCAGGCCAATTATCTTGCCCGTCATCAAACTTTCCGGCCGCAATGAGGTGATGAGGATTTCCATCGTACGGTTTTCTTTTTCATCAACAACGGCTTGTACTAGGAAACCGGCCGTTGTAAAAACGCTGATGACAAAGACCAAAGCAAAAACAAAGGCTATAAAAAAGCCTGCTGGATTGTTGCGAGAATTGCTGCCTTGGTCGAGCGTGATGGTGTTAATGGCTAAACTACCTGGTATGAAATAGCCGGCAATCTCTGGCGATAAATCGCTTTGGGTAAGTAGACTGGCCCGAAGATAGTCACGAAAATCACTGCCAATACCTTCGTAAGGATTCCCGTCATGGATGAACGAGAGCTGTCCTGTGTCTAAATAATTGTCCGGCACAACGTAGAAGCCTTGTATTTCATCATTGTTTAAGGCGGTGTAGGCGGCTGCTTCTGTTGCAAAAGAGATAAACTGTACCGGGCGTTCTTCGGGGGGCACATAATCCTCCAGGCTAATAAGCTGCCCTGAGTGATCGACAACGCCGACAGGAACGTTGTGTTTGGCCGTAAAAAACAATACGATGCCGCCAATGATGAGAATGAAAAGTAAAGGGATACCTAAGACTGTAAACAGAAAGCCTTTGCGCCAGACATGGCGGCGAAACTCATAGCGGGCAACCAACAATGTTTTAGACATCTTTGCCTCGCTGTTGTTCAACGGCGTGAATAAATATTTCATGCAGGCTGGGCAAAGCGACAGAGTAGTGCTCAAGCTGTAGATCTTCCTGGATGGCCAGGGTGCGCAAGAAGGCTTGCGGCGTTGTTTCCGAGGAAAGCGTTAAGCGCCAGACACCATTTTTCTGTTCCGCATGTTGTACTTGAGGCAGTCCAGCAAAATCGCCATCACCATTGACCTCTATGGTATTACCGGCAAATTGGCGACGCACCTGGTTAACCGGACCCTCTAAGATGGCTCGCCCATCATGAATAAGGACGATGCGATCACACATTGCTTCTACCTGATGCATCTGATGCGTAGACATGATAATCGCTTTACCCTTTTGCCGTAAATCGAGTATGATGTCGCGGATCAATTCTGTGTTCACAGGATCAAGACCGGAAAAGGGCTCATCTACAATAATCAGGTCGGGATCATGCATGACGGTAACTATGAATTGAGCCTTTTGATGCATCCCCCGACTGAGGGCATTCAGCTTTTTGTCTTTATGTTCCCAGAGGTCCAGGCGTTGGAGATAATCTTCGGCTGTGTTAGCGGCTGCCTGGTGTGACATTCCTTTTAGTGAAGCCAAGTATAAGATAACATCCCACAGCTTAACATCAGCATAAAGTCCGCGTTCTTCTGGTAGATAGCCGATTCGGTTTTTCTTCGCTTCGTTCATCGGCCCGTCAAAGACCGTGATGGTGCCACTGTCAGGGCGAAGGATGTCTAGCATCATGCGGATTGTTGTTGTTTTTCCAGCACCATTGGGCCCCAACAGGCCAAAAATTTCACCAGCCTGAACTTTAAAACTTACATTGGCAACAGCTTGATTGTTACCAAACTGTTTGCTGACATTTTCTATAACAACAGCTTCCATTAGGTTTCCTTTGGTTAATCAATTAGCCTTTTTATGTGAGATCAACTGATTACAATACGCGAGATTTTTATCAGCGTTTCAGTGCGGTGAATTTCCCCCCACAGCTGATTAGCCTGCGCCACTGGCTCCGCCACCGGCCGCGCCAGCTCCGGCAGCCCCTGCGCCGGCCGCACTGCCGCCTGAAGAGGAAGAGGTTCCCGCCATGGCGACAAAAGCGGCCATATTTTCTTCGCCGGAGCGGCTGAGGGCGTGGAAGTATGGCGGCAGTTCTGTCCAGCCTTCCTTTTGGAAGAATTTGGCCCACTGGTGCAGCAAGCCATAGCTGGCGGCGTAGGGCAGGAACCGGTTAAACATATTTGTCTCGCCAACGGCCGCTTTCCGGCGGGTTACATCCTTCAGGTACTGATAAAAACTTTGCCATTCATCGGCCATCATTTTGGCTTCATCTGTCAGGATGGTCAGGCTGCTGCCTACACCAATCAACATGACAAACACAATGAACAGAGCAAAAGCCACAGCCAGTGGCCACGCGCCAAACATGCTGTCTAGCACCAGCGGTGTGCCAACCAGAGCCAACATACCAAGCACAAAAATGAAAATGCTGCCGCCAATGACCCATTGTCGCCGCGTTTTGCGCGCCTGGTCGATGTAACCGGCTGCTTTGATCTCCGCTTCAAGCGGCTCGGTGAACTTTTTCCACTGCTTGCCGGTGACCACATTGTTTAGCTTGGATAGTTTAACGGCCGTCTGCCGTCCCTGTTTTTTCTCAAACAGCAAATCAAGCAGGCCTTCTTCATGCGGCCGTAAATTATCCGGCTCCTTTTGCAGAACGATGTCGAAATTCCGGCTTTGGTACCATTTTTTATCTTCGATTTCTTCAATGCTGAGAATGCCACGGTCAGCCAGATCAAAGAGGGTGGCCAAAGCATTGGACCAGCTGGGGCTGGCCCCACTGCCGTTGAGTACGCCGGCGATGGCTGGCGGTAAATCGTTGGGCGGTTCGTAATGAACGGCCGTTCCCTTGGCCATTTGCATAACGGTTTGCGGTTGGTGGGTGCGCCAAATCCAGAATGCACCAACAGTCCCGGCTAAAATGATGACGACGCCGATACCAATCCAAACGGGAGCCAGCGCCCGCTGCTCCGCCTGACGTGACTGCCAGGCAGGCGGGGCTGAAATGAGGCTGCCCGCCTCAAAGGCCATCTCGAACACAAACGTCTCGTCGGGATTGATGTTTTGCTGGGTGAACGTTTCAACGTTGCCGCTGCGCTCAGCTTGAAAACCACCGGTGGTGACGGTGGGCGCAGCCTGCAAATTGGCTGAACTTGGATAGCGCACCGTGATTGTGCTGCTGTCGATGCTGTATTCAAACTCATCTGGCAGCGCTTGGTAACGCAGCAAATCAACACCGCCAGATTGTTGGACCACGCCCAAAACCTGGTAGTTCAGGACGAAGGTGCGGGTGGTGTTGGCCGTTGGCTCCATGTGCCAGGTGACGCGAATGTCACCACCATTCTCAATTTCAACCTGTCCGGCGTTGGTGCCTTGGGGGTAGGGTCGGCCGTCTACCGACGCTTCTAAAATTTCAATGCCGTCGGTTCGGTCTGTGGGCAGTTCCCGAAAAACAAAGGTAAACGGTTCGCCGACAAAGGTAAACGCAACGGTTTCTGTGACTAGCAGCGAACCATCGTTTTGTACAACAATATCAACATCAAATCGCTCGGCGCTGTATGATTTTTCTTGAGCCAAAGCACGAGGCACAGAAAACAACAGTGCACCCAGAACAACAAGCGTTAGTATCAATTTGCGCCACATAATTCGCTCCTTTTGTGCCCCCACATGCAGGGCCTAGAATGCAAAAACTACTCTTTTTTACGAAATATGGCGGTGCTGTGTTGCAAAAAAATCAATCGAGTTCAATCTCTTCCGGCGGCTCATCCCCACCCAATCCCTTTTCCAGGCTGGCCAGCATGTCTTCAATGGCTTCAATTACATCATCATCTAAAAATGAAGAATCACACTGCTCACAAACCCAAATGGGTACGTCCTCAATCATGATCTCTTCACCGTCAATTTCTGTTTTATAGGTAGTGGTTTCTTGCACCATCGTCCCTTTGCATACGGAACATTTCATAGTTTTTTCCTCAGTTACATCAAAAGTTATCGTGTGAAGCAACGCGAAAATGACAACATAAACGTTATCTCAATTTTAGTAGAATTCAACACTTAACAGGGGATATATTCGTTTTTCTTCGCGTAGAGATTGTAGTCTTGCTCTGTGTCTAGATCAAATTGCAGGCTGGGCAGTTGGACAATCTGGCACGCCAATCCCAGGCGGGCAGCTTCTTGTTGATGGCGGTGAAAGCTGTTACGGCCGTACCAAAACCGAAACCCCAATCCTGTTGGCAAAATCATGCTGTTGGTGCCCTGCTTCTGCTGATCGCCGCACAAAATTACGGTGGGGTGGGAATCGGTTGCTTCTGCCAGCATCACCAATTCTGCCAACTCGTTCCCCGCCAGAAATGGCAAATCCGAAGGCAAAATGAGGCAATGGGTGGCTCCTTCAGCGGCTGCCAGAGCCACGCCAATGTTGACAGCACCGTTTAGGCCGCTGCCGACTGGCTCCGCAGACCAGCGGCAGTCAAAAGCGGCTGCCATGTTGGCCACGATAGGGTCCTGGGTGATAACGGCCGTTTCTGTAATCAGCGGCACTGTTTGCAACAAGTCCAACGTGCGTTCCAATAGGTGCAGCGTCAGCTTGGCCCGCTCATCTGGCGGCAAAATGGAAGCCAGCCGGGATTTGGTCTGATGCAGCGATTTAACCGGAAGGATGGTCCAGAGGTTCATTGTGGTCAGGGCAAAAACTGTGTGGTGAAAGCGGCCGTTACATCCACATCTTCCGGCAATGATTCGTAGGTTTGCAGCATTTCGGCCAACGCCTGCCATTGTGCCTCCGTTTGCCAGCCAATGCCGTTAGGTGAGGCGGCGTCAGCCAGTTCACTGTCCAGCATGAAGCGCATGTGGTCGGCATCCGCATCGTCCCCAGTGTATTGCAGCACAACTTCAACGGCTTCATCGGGATTGTCTTGCGCATACTCAATGCCGCGCAGGACTGCTGTCATAAAACTTTGCAGCAGCCCCGGGTCTGATTCGATCAGCGCTTCGGTTGTCACGTAAGTCAGGCCCAGCGTGGGCACATCATAATCGGCCGCCTCCCACTGCACGAGGTCAAAACCCCAGCCACGAATCAGATTTGGCTCGTTAGATTTGAAGACGGGGTAAACATCTACCAATCCTTCTGTCAGCGTGCGTGGATCAAAGCCGACATTAACCAGCTCGACATCATTTTCCGTCAGGCCGTTGGCAGCCAGGATGGCAAACAGGTCGGGTGGTGGGGTGCCCTTGAAGCCGACGCTGTGCCCGGCCCAATCGGCAGGGGAGGTGAGGCCGCTGTCGGCCAAAGCGACAAATGCTTGCTGCCCACGCTGGCCAATCAGTCCAATGGAAACGAGGGGCAAACCAGGATCGGCGCGACGCTGCAGCAGAACGGCCGCATCCTGCGTCGTCACCTGCACCTCACCGGCGGCCAAAAGCTGGAGATGCTCACCGCCACCGGCTGAATGCTCAATCGTTACTGACAAACCTTCCTCGGCAAAAAAGCCTTTTTCCTGAGCCACGTACGCACCGACAAACGGCAAATTGGCCTGCGGCCGAAAGCCGGCCATAAACGTCATTTCGCGTAGTGAGTTTGGCTGATCAACTTGACATGCCAAAAGGGGCAATAGGAAGAGCAAAAAAAACAAGAAGCGAATTGATTTCAACGTAAGTTCTCCCAAAAATTGTAGCCGAGGATTCCAATCCTCGTTGTTGTGCGCTAAGAAAGCGCAGCTACTGAAAAATCATTCCCAAAATAGCAATCGTTTTTCCAGCCAGACGATGGTTTGGTAAACGGCCGTACTCAACCCGGTCAAGATAAACACGGCAGCAAACAGGGCAGGCATGTTCAAATTAGTGTAGGCCAGCCACATGGCACGCCCCAGACCGCTGGACGCACCCATCCACTCGGCCACCACTGCGCCGATTAGCGCCAATGGCCCGACGACCCGCAGCGCAGCGAACAGATACGGCCGTGCTCCCGGCCACCGCGCCTGCATGAAAATCTCCTGTGGGGTGGCGTTGAGCGAACGCAGCCAATCCAGCAGCGCGCCATCCACCGAACGAAAGCCAGTAAGCGCGTTGATCAGCACTGGGAAAAAGGTGAGCAGCGCCGTCACAATCACCTTGGGCGCAGGACCAAAGCCCAACCAGATGGTCAAAATTGGCGCAATGGCAATGATCGGCGTCGATTTGATGAGAATGGCCAGAGACATGACGCCCTGCTCCAGCTGCTGCCAAAAGGTAATCAGGACGGCCAGCGCCAGGCCAACGGCCGTTCCCAAAACCAGTCCCGCCACTGCTTCCAGCAGCGTCACCCCGCCGGCCAGCAGCAAATCGTTTAGGTGAAAAAACAGGTAGCTGAATACGGCCGTTGGTGCCGGAAACAAATAGGCGGGGGTGTTGCTGAGGCGTACGGCCGTTTCCCATAATAAAAATGTGCCTATCAGCAGTGCCACCCCCGACCACCGCTCTAAACTGCGGTTACGATGGGTTGTGCGTTGTGGTAATCTCAGTTCGTTGGCAATTTTGTTACTGGTCATGAACTCGCTCCCGGCGCAGCAGGGCTCGCGCCTGTCGCAACAGTTCCTGGAATTCCATGCTGGTATCATCGCGAGGACGAGGCAAGGGCACAGTCAATTTGCCCGCAATGGTGCCGGGGCGTGGCGTCAACACTACAACGCGATCCGACAGGCGAATGGCTTCATGTAAATTGTGGGTAATCCATAGCACCGTGGGGCGAAACTGGTGCCACAGGTGCAGCAGTTCCCCCGCCAGCAGCTCCCGCGTCAGCTCATCGAGGGCGGCAAACGGCTCATCCATCAGCCAAACGGCCGCACCCGTGGCCAGCGTTCGCGCCAGCGCCGCTCGCTGCTGCATCCCGCCAGACAACGTAAGCGGGTAAGCATCGGCAAACTCAGTCAGGCCGACCATTTTAAGCAAATCTTCTGGGCTAGATGTATCGTTTTTCCCAATTTGCCGATTAATTTTCTGTGCCAATGTCACGTTTTCCAGCACGGTGCGCCAGGGCAGCAGCGCCGCCTGCTGGGCCATCCAGCCAATTTGCTTGGCGGCGCGGGCCGCTTCCGGCGGCTGCCCATCGAGCCAGATAATGCCTTGCGTAGGCGTTTGCAGTCCGGCAATGAGTCGCATCAAGGTCGATTTGCCGCAGCCGCTGACGCCGACCAAACTCACAAATTCGCCCGGCTGGATGTGCAGGTCGATGTTCTGCAGCGCGTGCGTGGCAGCGTAGCGATGGCTCACCTGCTGTACCCGGATATCTAGAGATGTCATGCCCGGCCCAATCCTTGTTGGCCGCTGATGCGCTGCGGCGTGATTTGCACCGCGTGCCAGCCGTCGGTCTGGCACAGTTCCGGCTGCTGCCCTGCACCCTGACCCAGGTAGCGCACTGCCAGCCGCTGGCGCAGTCCGGCCAGTCCGCCGGGTACTGCTGGTGCATCCACCACCTTGGCCTGACCAACTACAAAAGCGCGGCGCAGGGGCGGCCACGGCTCATCAATGGTGAGGGAGACGTGCCCGGTTTCAGCTACCACATGCTTCCATTGCGCCCCCGGTGACGCCGCCAGCCAAAAGGAACGGCCGTCCCATTCATACCACAGCGGCAAAACGTGCGGCGTGCCGTCGGCGCGCACACAGGCCAGGCGGGCGCTCCACGGCCCCTGTAAAAATTGCTCGATTTCCGCCTGGCTCAGGGCGCGGTTGGGGCCGATGGGTTCGCCAACGGCCCAGCCGTAGGGCTGGTACACTGCTGCCCCCAGCCGGAAGGAGATGCGCGCCGCTGCCTGCTGCACCTGCTTTTTCAGCTTGGCGATTGTCTCTGGTTGGCTGCGGAAAGTGGGCAGGCTCACCTGCAAAGCGGCTACCGGCTGCACCCCATCGGCGCAAATGGGGCAGGCCAGGTCGCTGGTTTCGGCCGTTTCTTGGGTGGCGGCACCTTCCTGACGAATTTGGTTGAAAACGGCCGTTTGCTGCGCCACTTTATCCGGCAAACCGGCCAACAATAATCGTCCGCCAGGGCTGGCTTCTGCCGCGTCCCGCTGCCCCAGACGGTACACGGCCCGGACCCGCTGCGCCCCTTCCCGCTGGGCTAGCAGCACCGTTTCTTGTCGATCCAGCCAGAGGAGAACGGCCGTTTCCGGCAGATCAATTTGCGTCATCACACTTTCAAAGGCGGTGATGAGCGGCTCCAGCCCCAGCGATTTTTGCGGCAGCAGCGCCCACAGCGCTGGACCCAGCTGGTACTTACCCCGGCTGTCGCTCTGCTCGATGTAGCTGCGCCCCTTGAGCGTGTTGAGCAGGGCAAACAACCCGCTGCGCGACACATCATCCAGCCGTGCCAGCAGCTCTGTGGCGCTGAGTCCATCTGGCGCGCTGCTTAGGGCTTCCAAAATGTTCAACGTCCGTTCCGCTGCCGGAACCTGTTTTGAGTAGTCCATTGTTTTTCATCACGAATGCCACGAATTTACGAATGGGACGAATAATGGCAAAAAGAATTCGTGAAATTCGTCCATTCGTCATATTCGTGATTCGCATTTTAAGTCCAGTATAAAAAATAGGCGTTCATTATACCGGACAAACTTCATTTGTCACTGTCAAGGTTTTTGCTGAGCGTAGGGCTGGCAGTCCTCAACTTTCGATATTTGGGGACAATTGCACTCAGGACTGCCAGTCCTTGTCCAGTCGAAAATTCAGCTTGCAGAAAGGGTTACTGACCGTTTAGAATAGCCAGCAAATTGTTCTAATTTGCCAATTGCCCAACCAGCCCAGAGTGGAGCAACCTTGTGTCAGAAACCGACAACCAGCAATTAACCCAACTGCGCCGACAAATAAAAGAACATTTCGATGAAGAGGAGCTGCGCACGCTTTGTTCTGATCTTGGCGTCGAATACGATGATTTGGGCGGGCGGGGCAAAGCAGCCAATGCCCGTGAATTAGTGGCCTGGGCAGCCCGCAAAGGCCGAATTTCTGTCCTGATGGCCCTGGTGAAGGCAGCCCGCCCCAACGTGGCCGACATTGTGGCTCTGCTGCCGCCGCACCACATTCCCTACCGCAAAAACGAACTGTTTACCGGCCGTGAAGAATGGCTGACCCAACTGTACAACGCCCTGAATCGGGATGAACCGGTGGCCGTAACCCAAGCGGTAGCTGGGTTGGGCGGCGTGGGCAAAACGCAACTGGCCCTGGCTTACTGCTACCGCCACCTGGACGAGTACGACATGATTCAGTGGCTGCGGGCCGATGACGTGACGACGCTGGGCACGACGCTGGCTGAACTGGCCTATCGGCTGGGACTGGCCCGCCGCAGCGTCACCGACCAGCCCACACTGCACCAACTGGCGCTCAACTGGCTGCACACCACCAACAAACATTGGCTGCTGGTGTATGACAACGCCGACGCGATTCAGCCGAATGAACTGCGCCAATTTTTGCCCAAACTGGGCCACGGTGCCTGCCTCATCACCTCGCGCAACCCCAACTGGGGCGGCCTGGCCCAAACGTTAAACTTAACCCACTTTAGCGACGCCGAAGCGGTGGCCTTTTTGCTGGGGCAGCCTACCATGACAAGCCATGAAATTGCTGCCCACCCGCAAAGTGAAAAGGCCCGGAAATTGGCCCATCTGCTGGGCAATTTGCCGCTGGCGCTGGAGCACGCCCGCGCCTACGTGGAGGAAACGGGCTGCTCCCTGGCCGACTATGCCGATTATTTTGAAAACGAGCGGGAGGAACTGTGGGCCGACACAACCCCGCCGGCCGACTATGACGAAAAGACGATTACCACCACCTGGGAACTGGCCTTTGCACAGGCACGCCAAACCCCCGGTGCGGCGGCGCTGCTAAACCTGTGCTGCTTTTTGGCCCCGGATGAGATACCGCTCAGCTTGATTACTAAAACTGCCAAGGCTTGGAGCGAAACGCCACCAGACGATGTCGCAATACCTGAGGAGCTGTTGGAACTGGCAGACAGCAACATGAAGCTGGACAAAGCGATTGCCGCCCTACGCCGCTACTCCCTACTGACGCGGGACGGTAACACCATTTCCTTGCATCGCCTGGTACAAACAATAGCCCGTGACCAGATGTCCCCAGAAATTGCCCAAACCTGGATTGAATTGGCTCTCTTGCTGTTGAAAGAGGCATTTCCCTATAGCCAACGTGATATGATAACTTGGGAAGTAAGCAGTAAACTGCTACCCCATGCGATTACTGTGATGCAACATGCTGATGAACGAAGTGCGGCGCGTACCACACTGGCTACCCTTTTGAATCATACTGGTCAATTTCTGGAAAATCGCGGCCAATATTTATCTGTGAAAGCGAATTATGAACGGGCTTTGGCCATTCGAGAAGAAGAATATGGGTCAGGGCATGCGGTTACGGCCATAAGTCTCAATAATCTCGGGAACGTATTTAAGAACTTGGGTGAGTACGAGGCGGCACGGCCGTACATGGAGCGTGCCTTGGCGATTGATGAAAAAGCGCTTGGCCCCGACCATCCAGCTGTAGCCCGAGACCTCAATAATCTGGGGCAGTTGATGCAAGATAAGGGAGAGTACGAGGCGGCACGGTCATATATGGAACGCGCCCTGTCCATTTGGGAGAAAACACCAGAGCAAGATTACCCCCGAATTGCTACAGGCTACAATAATTTGGGACGGCTATTGCATGAAGTGGGAGAGTACGAGGCTGCACGGTCATACCTGGAACGTGCCCTCGATATTTCGGAAAAAGTTTTGGGTCCAGACCATCCCAATGTAGCCAGGGACCTTAACAATTTAGGATTGCTGCAGCAAGATGTTGGAGAGTACGAGGCGGCACGGCGGAATCTGGAACGCTCCTTGGCAATTAATAAAAAGTCACTTGGGTCCAACCATCCCGATGTGGCAATCCTGCTCAATAATCTTGGAAAGTTGCTGCAAGCGGCTGGAAAGTACGAGGCTGCACTGCCGCTTTATAAGCGTGCCCTCAAAATCAAGGAAAATGTACTTGGACCCAACCATCCTGTTACAGCAACCACTTTGAATGATTTGGCTGAATTGTTGCGACTTGTCGGGGATTATGAAGTCTCTTTACCAATGTACTTCCGTGCCCTCAAAATTTATGAAGAAGCCTTTGGGAAGAATCACCCCTGAGTAGCAACTACACTAAATAACATTGGCCTAGTGCTGGTAGCAACCGGAGATTATGAAGCGGCATCTGCGTACATGGAACGTGCCTTGGTTATTATTGAAGCAATGTTAGGCACGAATCACCCCAGCACCAACATTGTCCGCGGTAATTTGGCGGCTTTGCTGCGAGAAATAGAAGCCAACTCGTAGCCGCGCAAACCACATGTGTCATGCTCATGAAGATGGGCATCCATGACCTTTACCAGCCTGGATTCCCGCCCCACGCCTTCGCGGGGGCAGGCACTGTGCGGGAATGCTAATGACATTTTGCACATTCATCGATCTAAAAACTGCACCCGCGTAAGCCAGGGGGCGCGCGTTTTTTCTTTTTCTTCGGCAGGCCAGCCCAGGGTGAGCAGGCCCTGCGGTTCCCAATCTGGGGGCAGGGCCAGCGTTTGCTGCACCAGTTCCGGCACAAAAAGCGGGGCGCAGAGCCAGCAGGTGCCCAGCCCGGCGGCGTGGGCGGCCAGCCACAGGGTTTGCGCGGACATGGCTACACTCTGTACCGTCATCGTGCGCTCGGCCTGGCTGCGTCGAGCGTCGGGGTAGCTGTCCATATCGGCCAGGCTCAGGCACACCACAATGAGTACCGGTGCGCCGGTGATGCGGGCAAAGGAGCGGGCCACGTCCTGCTCAATGGCCTCGTGCGGATCGCCGTCGGCGGTGCGGTCGGCGCGCAGGCGCTGACCCATGGCTCGTGCCAGTTTTTCTTTGCTGGCCGGGGCTTCCAGCACGGCAAAGCGCCACGGCTGCCGGTTGTGGGCCGAGGGGGCCCAGGTTGCAATTTCCAGCAGTTGATTCAACAAATCTGGCGGCACGGGCCGGTCTAAATAGCGGCGAATAGCGCGACGGCCGTGCGCCAGCTTCACAAACTCGGTTAAACGTTCGTTTATCATGGTGGGGAGTATAGCCAAATCTTTTTGGAACAACATTCGCGGCATTGTAGAATGGGCGGGGAAAAATCCGCAGATTTCGCAGACTTGTCCTGAGCTTGCCGAAGGATTGACGCAGATTGCGTGCGCAGATTTTTTGGTTTTTAATCTGCGAAAATCTGCGTTAATCTGTGGATAAAAATCAGAGGAGCTGGGTATGAGTGAGGAAGCGTACATTTTTGAAGCGATTCGCACGCCGCGCGGGCGGGGCAAGCAGAATGGGTCTTTGCACGAGGTGCCGCCGGTAGAACTGCTGGCCACGTTGATGCGCGAAATGCAGCAGCGGCACGATCTGGATACGTCGCAGGTGGATGATGTGGTGCTGGGCTGCGTGACACCGATTGGAGATCAGGGGGCGGATATTGCAAGGACGGCCGTTCTCTACGCCGATTGGGATGTGGATGTACCCGGTGTGCAGCTCAACCGCTTTTGCGCCTCTGGCCTAGAAGCCGTCAACATGGCGGCGATGAAGGTGCGCTCCGGCTGGGAAGAGCTGGTCGTAGCCGGGGGCGTTGAGTCGATGTCCCGCCTGCCCATGGGCTCCGACGGCGGGGCGATGATGCTGGACCCCAAAGTGAGCAGCAAAATCAACTTTGTGCCCCAGGGCATCGGGGCCGATCTCATTGCCACGATGGAAGGGTTCCGGCGGGAAGATGTGGATGCCTTTGCCCTGCGTTCCCAGCAGCGGGCGGCTTACGCCTGGGAACATGGCTACTTTCAGAAATCCGTCGTGCCTGTAAAAGACCAAAATTACTTACCCATTCTGGCAAAAGATGAACACATTCGCCCCGATTCAACGATGGCCGGACTGGGCAAGCTTAGCCCAGCCTTTGCCGCTATTGGCGAGATGGGGTTCGATGCCCTGGCGCAGCAGGTGTACACCGAGGTTGAGCAGATCAACCACGTGCACACGGCGGGCAACTCCTCCGGCATTGTCGATGGGGCGGCCCTGGTGCTGATTGGCTCCAAAGAGAAGGGGGCAGCGCTGGGGCTGAAGCCGCGCGCCCGCATTCGTTCCGCTGCTTTGGTGGGCACCGAGCCGACAATCATGCTCATCGGGCCGGGACCGGCTTCCAAGAAGGCGCTTAAGCTGGCGGGGATGGACGTGAAAGATATTGATCTGTTTGAGGTGAACGAGGCGTTTGCGGCCGTCGTGCTGCGCTTTATGCGCGACATGGGTATTGAAGGCGCAGAAAATGTGAACGTCAACGGCGGGGCGATTGCGATGGGGCATCCGCTGGGGGCGACGGGGGCAATGCTGTTGGGTACTGTGCTGGACGAACTGGAGCGAACTGACCTGGCTACGGCGCTGATTACGCTGTGTGTTGGTGGCGGCATGGGTATTGCCACCGTTATTGAGCGTGTTTAAGCGGCAAAGTCTGCATCCTCAGATGAGGAGAGGGTTTTGCTCTAACCGTTCGCATCTGAGGATGCTCACTCCTCATCTTAATTGAGGAGAATTAAGTTTAGGACTGGCAGTCCTGGCATTTGCAATTTAGAACACTTAGAGGCAGGACTGCCAGTCCTGCCAACGGTGAGTTGAGGGTGTGGAGATGGCAATTCATTACGCAAAAGATGAACAGCATATTGTGACATTGACGCTGGACCAGCCGGGGCGGTCGGCCAACGTGATAAATGCCGAGTTTGGCGTGTCGCTGGCGGCGATGCTGGAGCGCTTGCAGGCGAAAACGGACCTGGCGGGCGTGATTGTGACCTCGGCCAAGAAAACGTTTATGGCCGGCGGTGACCTGGAGTGGCTGTATGCCGTCACGGATGCTGCCGAGGTATTCAAAAGCTCTGAGATGCTCAAGGCGGAATTTCGCGCGCTGGAAACGCTGGGGGTGCCGGTGGTGGCGGCGATTAACGGAACGGCGCTGGGCGGTGGTCTGGAGCTGGCACTGGCTTGTCACTATCGGATTGTGTTGAATGACGGCCGTATCAAGCTAGGTTTCCCCGAAGTGACGCTGGGACTGCTGCCGGGCGGCGGTGGCGTCACCCGCTTGCCGCGCATGATTGGCTTGCAGGCGGCTTTTCCATTGTTGACAGAAGGCACACAGTTGGACCCAACGGCCGCACAAAAAGCAGGTCTGGTTGATGCTCTGGCAAAGGATACGGCCGATTTGCTGGCCCAGGCCCGCGCCTGGATTGTAGCCAATCCTGAAGCGGCCCAACCGTGGGACAAACCCGGCTACCGCATCCCCGGCGGCGATCCGCGCAGCCCGCGCGTGGCGCAAATGCTGTCCGTTGCCCCGGCCATGCTGAAGAAGCGGACCTATGGCAACTATCCCGCGCCGGAAGCGATTTTGAGCGCGATGGTGGAAGGGACGCAGGTCGATTTTGCCACCGCCAGCCGGATTGAATCGCGTTATTTTGCCCAATTAGCGACTGGTCAGGTGGCTAAAAACATGATCAACGCCTTTTGGTTCCAATTAAACCAGCTTAACGCCGGAGCCAGCCGCCCCCAGACGGTGCCGCCGCAGACAATAAAAAAGGTTGGCGTGCTGGGTGCGGGGATGATGGGGCATGGCATTGGGTATGTGACGGCCGTTTCCGGCAAAGAAGTCGTCCTCAAAGATGTCACCCTGGAGCAGGCCGAAGCCGGCAAAGCCAAAATTGCTGCCTTGTTGGATGGGCGTGTAGCCAAAGGCAAGCTCAGCAAAACGCAGCGGGACGAAACGCTGGCTCGCGTTCAATCCACGGCCGATGCTACCGATCTGGCAGGCTGCGATTTGATTATCGAAGCAGTGTTTGAAGACCGGGAGTTGAAAGCGAAAGTGACACAGGAAGCGGAGGCAGTTTTGGCGGAAACGGCCGTCTTCGCCAGCAATACGTCTACTTTACCCATTACCGGATTGGCGCAGGCATCGAAACGGCCGCAAAATTTCATCGGCCTGCACTTTTTCTCGCCGGTGGAGAAGATGAAGCTGGTGGAGATTATTACCGGCGCGGAAACCAGCGAAGAGACGCTGGCCAAAGCGTTTGACTTTGTTCTCAAAATTGGCAAGACGCCGATTGTGGTCAATGACAGCCGGGGATTTTATACGTCGCGGGTGTTTGGCACCTATTTGCAAGAAGGCTTGGCCATGTTGGGCGAAGGACAACATCCGCGAGCCATAGAGTCCGCCGGTTTGCAGGCAGGGATGCCGGTGGGGCCGCTGGCCCTGGCCGACGAAGTGAGCCTGGGGTTGATGCTGCACATTCGGGAGCAGACGCGCAAAGATCTGGCTGCGGAGGGTAAAGAAATACCAAGTCATCCCTCAGATGCAGTGCTGGATGTGATGACGGGGGAATACGGCCGTTACGGCAAAGCCCATGGCGCAGGATTCTATGAATACCCAGAAAGTGGAAAAAAGCACCTCTGGCCGGAACTTAGAACGATTTTCCCGGCACAGAGCGAACCGCTGTGCCAGACAGAAATGATAGAACGATTGATGTTTGTTCAGGCGCTGGAAACGGTGCGCTGCCTGGAAGAAAATGTGGCCACCAGCGTAGCCGATGCCAACATTGGCTCGATTTTTGGCTGGGGATTTGCCCCATTTAAGGGGGGCACGCTGCAATACATCAACGATTATGGTGTGACCGCCTTTGTGCAGCGCAGCCAGGCGCTGGCAGAAAAATTTGGGGAGCGATTTGCGCCCCCTGCCAAGCTGCTGGCAATGCAGGATGCCGGTCGGGCCTTTTAAACCTACTTTTGCCAGGATCGGTAATCTGATTGATAATGCAGGGTGGATTGTGGTGGTAACCCGTGTAAGCAAGATGGATTCCCGCCTGCGCGGGAATGACAAATGCCGCAATCAAATAAATTTAGGAAGAGAGAAAAGCAATGGCAGATAAATCACTTGATAAAGGATCAAGTGGCGAGGATATTCGCTACGATCACAAATGGGGGTTTACCGATACCTACTTTAAGGTAAATCCAGATAAAACCGTCACCGTGACTGGCAGCCGTTATGCGTTGTCTGGTACCGTTATGCATGAGTTTTTACCTTTCGTCGAGGAAATGCTCGACATTAAAATTGATTTTGACAATCTAAAACCAGAGGTCAAAAACAAGCCCGTTGCCCCACCCAAGTTAAATGAAGGTTTTTATCAGGCCGTTAAAGCGCAGCTGTCTGCCGAGAAATATACTGTTGATGATCGGCAGCGGTTGATTCGCAGTCATGGCCAGACGACGGCTGACGAAGTGTATAAAGTGCTGTATGGGGCACTAGACCGTGTGGTGGATATGGTGATTTTCCCGGAAAGCCAGGAAGATGTTGAAACGATCATCGAACTGGCCAAGCAGCATGATGTGTGCCTGGTTCCTTATGGGGGCGGCACCAGCGTGAGCTGTGCCTTGCAGCTGCCCCAAAACGAGAACCGCTCCATCGTTTCGGTCGATATGCGCCGCATGGACAAGATTTTGTGGATTGACCATGAAAATTTTCGGGCGGGCGTGCAGGCGGGCATTACCGGCAAGGATTTGGAAGAGCGGTTGGAGCGCGTGGGCTACACCAGCGGCCACGAGCCAGACAGCCTGGAACTGTCTACACTAGGTGGCTGGATTGCGACCAATGCCAGCGGCATGAAGAAAAATCGTTACGGCAACATCGAAGACATCGTAGAAACCGTGACGTTGGTGACGCCGAGCGGGGTCATCGAGCAAGGGGCGGCAATGCCGCGCCAGTCGCTGGGGATCGATCCGCAGCAGGTGGCGTTTGGCAGTGAGGGCAACCTGGGCATTATTACCAGCGCCGTGATCAGAATTCACAAACTGCCGGAAGCCAAGAAGTATGGTTCGCTGGTGTTCCCTAATTTTCAGGCTGGTACCGAATTTTTGTATGAGCTTTCCCAGACCGGTACGTTACCGGCCAGCATTCGCCTGTTGGACAACATTCAATTCCGCTTTGGCTCAGCGCTGAAGGGTGAGCCGACGCGCATGGAAGCGATCATGGGCGAAATCCAGAAATTCTTCCTGCTGAAGGTGAAGAAATTTGATCCCAATGAATTGGTTGCCGCCACGATTGTGATGGAAGGGACGAAAGAACAGGTGGATTATCAAGCCAAACTGATCAACCGGCTGGCCAAGAAGTATGGCGGCATTGCCGGTGGCGAGACCAACGGCAAGCGGGGTTACATGCTCACTTATGCCATTGCTTACATTCGCGACTTCCTGACGGATTTCCACATCATTGGCGAAACGTACGAGACAACGGTGCCCTGGAACAAGGTACAGGCGGTGCTCGATGCGGTGGCCGAGCAGGTATTTAAGAAGCATGAGGAGTATGGGCTGCCGGGACGGCCGTACATCTCGCCCCGTATCACTCAGCTGTACCATACTGGGGTTTGCATTTACTTCACGCATGGTTTTTCCACTGTGGGCGTAGAGAATCCCGATGAAATTTTTAGCAAGATTGAACATTCACTGCGAGAAACGATCATGGCAGCCGGTGGGTCCATCTCACACCATCACGGCGTGGGCAAGATTCGTAAAGATTTTATGCAGCACACCATTTCCCCGGCAGCTAGTGAGCTGATTAAAGAGATCAAAAAGGCCAACGACCCGCAAAATATCTTTGGTATCCGTAACAATATTTTTGCGGAAGCTACCGAACCGGATCGCGTGGCTGAGCCAAATTTGTAATGGAGTTTGCTTTAGCAATGAAGGAGTGTAAATGAGTAATAAGACGCTGCGCAGCGTTTTGATCGGGACATTTGGTGTTCTGATTTTAATTTTGATTGTGGCGATTGTTTTGGTTATTCGTGACAATGCCGAAACGGCCGATTCTGCTGAACCAACAGCGGAGGTGGTGGCAGATTTGCCTACAGTGGCCACAAATACGGCCGTTCCTGCCTCTCCCACCGTTTTGCCCCCGGCCGTGGTGGAAATTTTGCCAACAGACACGCCACCGCCATCACCGACGCCAACGGATACGCCTGTTCCCACCGAGACGCCGCTGCCGACAAACACGGCAACGGCCGTACCGCCCACCAATGTGCCGCCGCCAACGGCCGTACCGGCCACCAATACACCGGTTCCGCCAACCAATACACCCGTGCCCTCAGGACCGCAGCCGGTTAACGCCAGAGGACTTGTCGGCGAAAGCTTTGTCCTGCAAGATTGGCGCACATCGCTGACGCCCGGCGGGCAAATCTGGTATGAATGGCGAATTGGCAATACTTCAGGCGCAGGGGTGCCCTATTCTACACTTGGGGTGATGCCGCGCCGTAATGGGCAGGATATTGTGGCCTGGTACCAAAACAACTGGGGTGGCAACAATGACGTCATGCCGCCGGAGGGGTTAAGCTGGCCCTCATGGATGGCTATTCCCGAAGCAGGCGATTACACCATCCGCGTTGTGGTTTGTTTTGACGGTTTCCAGAATTGCCTCAATGGTGGTGGAACGTTCCACACGCTGTCGCAGGAAATTCCGGTGAGCATTCGCTAAAGTTTAGACAAGATGTAGCTGGCTCCAATTTCGGCTGAACGGCCGAAATGGTAAATATTCTCCTCTCGGGCGCGAATTATTCGCGCCCGATATTTTTCTTTCTGATTTAGAAAATCTTCAACAATTGCTCCAGCCTCTTCAATTTGGGCAACGGACACAATTTGCCCGATTTCTCTTCTAATAGCTGATTCCAGCGGTTCGTAACCGATTAACTCATAATCGGGATTGTGGACTTTTGGCAGCAGATCGATAAACAGAACCGGATTTTCGGTGCCAAAGGCAAATTCCATCGCCACGCCGGACCAGTCACAAATCATCACGTCAGCCTGGTGGAAATATTGTTCTGAGGCGGTTTGGCTGTCGAGAATAAAGTTGGCTTCGTTGGCATATTTTTGTTGGAACGGCCGTAACACTTCCGGCTTTTTGTAAATGGTCATGGGATGCGGCCGTAAAACCACCTTATAGCCATGCTTCAGCAGCACCTCCACCAACTGTAAACCGCACGCTTCGATGATGTTGTCTCTTTGCCAACTGGGGGCAATTAAAACCAGCGGCTTCTCTGGCTTTGCTGGCGTTTTAGCGTTTACATGCTCTTGATGCTGCCGGTAAATTTTCTCCAGACGATAGTAGCCTGCCTCGACCAAGGTTTTGGGTTTCAGATTATAGAGCGATTCCATTTTTTCAATTTCGCGCTTGTGATACGGACCATTGCAAAAAACTGTATCAAAATGATCCAGCGAACCCAGGCGGAGACCCATGTGCGAACTGCAAAGCGAGTGAAAAACAAAGATGTGGTCTGGGTCAAAAATGGAGCGGCGAATGTGAAACAGGTTCAGGTCTGGCATCGTGTACACAATGACTTTGGCATCCAAAAAGGGGGCCACAAGCGTGTACAGGTGGTTGATGTAAAAAGGTTGAAACCGCGCCGTTGCCTGGGCAAAAATGGGATCGTCGAAATCTGACGAGATGTAGCAAACAGATTCACCCTGCGCCGGCAACGCTTCCAGCAGGCCTTCAAAAAAGGCAACGTATTGTGCCTGGGCAACGTAGAAGACAATCCGCCGCTTGTGTTTAGGCGTGCCAAAGAAGAAGCGGAAGATGTTGGACAATTCGCGGCAGAAAAGCCCAATCCGTTGGCGCAAAGTTAGTTTCGGCCTCATGAAGGGTCTAATATTTCGACGGTGCCTTTGCTACCATCAACGCGCAGGCGCTGGCCTGTTTGAATGGTGGCCACGGCATTGCCAATGCCCACAACGGCGGGCAGGCCATATTCACGGCAAACGATGGCCGTGTGGCTCATGATGCCGCCGGCATCGGAGACGGTGGCCGCAATTTTGGCGAACACCGGCGACCAGGATGGTGAGGTAGAGGGGCAAACCAGAATTTCGCCTTCTTGGACGGTGTTTAATTGGGAAAGGTCATTTACTACTCTGGCTAAGCCTTCAACCGTTCCTGGCGAGCCGGAGATGCCGGTGAGCAGGTTTGGGTT
Organism: Anaerolineaceae bacterium; assembly: GCA_002699125.1. Taxonomy (GTDB): domain Bacteria; phylum Chloroflexota; class Anaerolineae; order Promineifilales; family Promineifilaceae; genus Leptofilum. Next base: position 30,511 of record PABI01000132.1, on the reverse strand, counting down.
GCTCTCTTTGTTGAGCCACTCATTGACTTTTTCTGTGGTGATGCCCCAGAGCATCACGGTGAAAGGTTCCGTGACGGTTTCCGGCGGTGTTCCCAGGGCGGGGGGAGCATCCCACGTTTTTAGCAGTTCATAGATTTTGCGCCGCTTGGTAATGATCGGTTCCCAATAGCCCCAGCCGCGCGGTGCACTGCCAACCGACCAGCCGGCAACTAGATCGTACAGCGCTTCCATGACTTCATGGCGGCGCAGGAAAAACATATCTTCGGCATCCTGGAAGTAGTTCATGGCTACAAAAACATCGGCCAACTGCCGCGATTTTTGCCAGAAGGTGGACCACATCCAATGGTCGATATACAGCATGTGTTCTTCAATGTAGACAAAGACCAGCCGGGCCAAGTCTACCATGGCGTCAAAGCCCGGTTGGTCTTCCGGGGCAAGGAGGTTGCGATATTCGGCCGTAATGCGGTCCCGTTCCGCCTTGATTTGCGCCGTCGGTCTGTCGATGTTTTCGCCCTGTTGCAGGCGGAGGATGTAATCTTTGATGTAGGCCAGGGGAATTTGCGGATCTTCTAGCCACGTTTTGTAGTTGTGATAGCCGCCGGGGTGGCCGGGATCGGTGGCTACTCTAAACCAGGGATCGGCCGTTTGCTGCCAGTCAGCCAGCCACTGTTTGCCTTCAGACGATGTTTCCAGGCTGGCGAAGAGCTGCGTTGGGTCTGCCTCTTGGCTAAACAGGTCGGCCAGATTGAGCTGGCGGGCTTTTTTGGCCAGCCGCTTCAGCTCATCGTCGGGACGGTAAATGTCGATGTTCATGCCGCCAACCATGAGCGAGATGGTTTGATCGCTGATCTGGGGAAACGCTTCACGGCAAAATCCGAAGAAGGTAAGGTAGGCGGCGTAGCCAATGTTGAGCAGCTCAAAATGCCATTGGAACGTTTCGTACATGATCAGGATCATGCGGTTGAACTGCTCAATGAGTTTGTGACCTGATGAAGAACCAACGTGACTAAAAACAACCGATTCATCTTCCAGATCGGGCAGTTTTTCAAAGTGGATGGATTTTAGCTCTTCAAATTTGGCGGTGGTTTTATGCTTCCATTGGCCGTAGATGTCGTTCCAGTTTTCATAGTAGTGTCCGGCCCTTTTGCGATAAATTTCAGCCCGCTTGCCGATTTCCTCGGGGTCTGCCACGGGGATGGGGGAAGCGTACAGGTAGCCATTGATAACGCGCTGGTCCACGCCAAAGGCGGGCGGCAGGGCAAAAATTCGGGTGTTAAAAACGCCCAGGGCGTGCCACCAACATTCGCTAAAGATTTCATCGTATGGGTAAAGCACGTTGGGATGGTGGAGCCGGTCCTGGAACCAGAAGCGGTTTTCATCTAGTTCCCGGCGATCGGCCGTGGAAAGATGGTACCAGCTGTACATTTCTTGCCATTCTTCGGCTCCCGGGGGTGGTTTTAGATCGAATGGGCTTGGAAATTTATTCGTCTTCATGTTCCCTCCTTTTGAAATAATCCGCAGATTAGACAGATTTCGCAGATTGGCTTTTAAAGTGCTTGAATTTTGGTGGAACTTGCGGTCTTATTTATGTTTTAGTTTTGCCGAAATTGGTTAAAGTATTGACGATCTGATCGACGGGACGGCCGTTTAGCCCATACACTTTCGCCTGTTTTTGCGACCACACCGTTTCCGCGCGTGCCTGCAAGATAAAGATTTCGTTTTGATAGGTAGCAAACTCGATGTCTTGTGGCGTGCCAAAATGATTTTCCAGCAGACGGCCGTAACCACACAATGCCTCGATTTCTTTGGGGGTGAGACTTGGGGCATTTTCCAGCGGTTGGGGGACGGGGATGACGGCCGTTCCTGAGCCGTGTTGTTCATCAGCGCCAAGCATTTGCGCCTTGTGCGTGATGGTTTCATCGATCAGTTCGCCGGTAATTTTGTCAACCAGGAAGCGGTCTGGATTGATGGTGCCATCAACCAGCAGCTGACCCAGACCCCAGGTGGATTCGATGGTGATTTTGGAGCGGTCGCCGTTGCTGGGATTCATAGTCATCATGACGCCGGAGGCGCGGGCAGGAACCATTGCCTGCACAATGACCGCCATCTGGGGCACGGCCGTAGTCGATTCTGACATTTCTGCTCGATAAGAGGCGGCTCTCTCTGAAAACAGGCTGCTGCGGCAAAGGGCGACTTTTTCCAGCAGTGCTTCAATTCCCCGTACCCACAAATACGTATCGTAGGCGCCGGCAAAGCTGTGCTGCCGACCGTCTTCGCCGCTGGCGCTGGAGCGCACGGCGACGGCCGGGTTGGGTTTGTTGAGACTGTGCTCAAGCTGCCGATAGGTGGTGATAAGTTGCTCTTTTTGCCGGGTGAGATCGGCGGTAAAAAAAACAGGGGTGAGCACAAAGCCAGCCGGTACCGGCAAGCCCAATTTTGTTAGCTGCAAGAGGCCATTTGCCTTGCCTCCAACCAGCTGGTGGTCAACTCTTCTGGGGGTAGAAAGCCAGATCAGTTCTTGGGGTATCTTCATAACGGCTGCGATTGTTTCAAAAGCGAAACGGCCGTTTCTTGCATCGCCGTAAACGCAGCTGGTAACAGCTGATTGGCATACACGGCAGCCTGCACGCCAGATAGGGTGGCTTCACCTTCCATGAATTGCTCTTGCTGAACGATGAGCGGCAGGCGGTTTTCTTGTTGGGCATACTCCTTTACAAAGCGCCGGAGAACGCCTTGTGTTTCCAGGGTGAGGTGAAGCAGCAGGGCATCAGCCCCGGCCTGGGCAACCGCTTGGGCCAGGTGCAGCAAGCTGTCTGGTGCTGTTTGCGGCGTCAGGCTGCCGAGGTTGGCGATGAGGGCAAAGTTATTGTCGGAAATGGCTTCACGCCCTTTTTGTAGAAGCTGTTCGAGGGGAACGGCCGTATCCGCCGCTACCACAACACCAGAGACACCTGTGTTTTCTAGTTGGGTTACCTGATAAGCAACCTGGTCTGCGGTAACCCTGCACCCTAGATCAACCACGAGTGGTTTGCTGGTGCCGTGCAAAATATCGCGAATGGTGGGCAGCCTGGCAGAAAAATCAAGCATTGTTTGGTGCGGCAGGCCCCTGGCGCGCGCTTCACTCTGCGGCGAGAGCCAGAGGGCATCAAATTCAAGTGGCTGCTTGCCATTGGGCACCCGCACGGTCTGGCCAATGGTCGCCGACACTCCATCATGCACTTCCATGAACCTGACAAACGGTTTGAGAGTGAGCAGGCGCTGGAGCTGGCGGCTGCGGGCCGCTGGGGTTTTGTTGGCGGCGTTGATGGCAGCCCGTAAATTGGTTGAGGAGATGCCCGGTGTATACGGCGGTTCGATCAGCTGGCCGCCCCACTCTTTTAGCACGTCAATGACCCGCTGGCGCGTTTCACGCAAAAAGCCGGTTTTCCAATCGTCGCCGTGGACCACGAAATCCGGCTTGAGGGTGCGCAAATTGGGCACCAGGTCGAGCGTGGGTTGGGGAATAACTTGAGTGACGCCTTTGATGTTTTCCAAAATGGCTTTGCGCTGTTCGTAGCTCATGAAAGCCATCTGCTTGCGGCTGGCGTTGAGTTCGTCGGTGCCAAGCCCAACGATGACATTGCCCAGCTCGCGGGCGACCTGAATGATGTTGAGGTGGCCGGTATGGAAAATGTCGGCACTCATGGCCACGAATACGGTCTTCATATGGCTTTTTTCTTGTTGGCTGCGATGAAATCTTGGTGTCTAGGGGCAGGAAGAATGCCTATTGTAGCTCATTTTGGGAAGGTGGGTCGGTGACGGCCGTTTCCAATTCAACTGGTTCCGGCTGCTTGCCAGACAGCTTGCCCAAAACTGCCTGCACATAGCCCCAAATTTGCCGGAAAAAGACCACCAGGGCCACCAAACTGGAAATCAATATTTTGAGCAAGAAGCTGCTGCTGCCCGGTTCCAGATAAGATGTTGCCAGCTTAAACAGAATGAAGGTATGAAACAATTTTTGCATCATGAGGTCACCTCGAAACAATACTTTCCGTTACATCTGTGAATTGATATGGCGTTTGATAAGTTGAGAAATAACTTTGATCTTCCAATAGAGGCAGCTCGGCGGCAAAAAGATAGTTGAACACCAACCGAAAACTGTTAACCGGGGTGATGGCAGGATACAGCATTGACTTCGCTTCATCGGGCAGATAGTAGACATTCAAGATGCGCATCCGTTCCTGGTAAAGTGATTCTGATGGGGTGTCCATGCTAAATTCAAACGCTGGACCGTGGTCTGACTGAATGATAATGATGGGATCGCGGCTGGAATTTTGCAGGATGGTATCGACTACTTGGGTGATACGGCCGTTCAAGTAAATCAACTGCGCCAGATAGCCTTCCTTCAACTGGTCGTGGTTGGGATTTTCCAAACTGACTGCGTTGCCATCTTGATCAAATAGAAATGGCCAATGGGGGGAGGGAATATGAGCGAAGACAAACTTTGGTGTGGCCATTTGCGGCATATTGGCTAGCTCATGAAACATGCACAGGCGGCGCTGGCGGTCATCCCGCTCAATCAGGCGGAAACGATCGGTGGGTGCCCGCAGCAGGGAGGTGGCAATAAATCGCCCAATTGTTTCATCAACGCGGCCACACTTTACATCAACGTCGGCAAACCGGTTTTCCTGGCTGATGCCATAGCCGGAACCCAAGAAGACAAACTGGTAGCCAGCAGACTGCAAAAATCGCATGGCCTGATTTTGTTCTGTTAATCGCGTGGGGATGGCAATGGAACGGCTGTTTTCGCCGGCTTGATGGCTGATTTCATTGAGATAATTTAGATTAAGCGACGATGAGAGAGAAAGCGAAGTTAAAGCATAATTGCTGCGGCTCTGTTCTGCTACGTAAAATCCTCTGGCCTCTAGCTCCTGCAAAAAATCTTTGTTATCAAAACCGTAATAGGAATTTAGGGTTGCCTCATTGGCATAGGCATCGAGGATGATGTAGTAGATGTCGGGCATTCCCTGGGCTGACTGCGTTGTGTGACGAAGTGACAATTCCTCCGGCTGCCAATCATTCCGGTTTGTAAAATAGAATTGCACGATTGAAACGATGGAGAAAAGGAGCAGCAGAGTGCCAACGGCCGTTAACCAGCGGTTCACCATCTCCAAATTTCTTTTGGTACGAAACAGAATGACCAACAGCGCCAAATAGAGCGCCAGCCAGAGCAAAACCAAATGGCGGTGCTGAATGAAGGTTAATTCCCGCTCTTTGGTTAAAAAATCGAACGTGTGTCCGTAGGAAAAGAAGAGGATGAGGGACAGCGAGGTGCCAACGGCCGCTTTGCCTACGCTTTGCCAAAGCCGATACAAAACAAAATAAGCAATGCCGGCACCCAGCAGTAGAATGATTGCGAGGAACAGCAGCCGGCTATTGAAGCGAATAAATTCCAGGTGATCGGCAACAATCGAGACGGCAGGAAAGAGGGCAAATAGAATAGGGTGAGTGAGGGTCGATTTTTTCAAAACTGCCTCCTGCCCAAGGCAAAAATCTTACAGCGTTCACCCTATTCTAAAGTTTAAAGTTACAGTCTGGCTAAAGGAGGCCTCACTGCACGTTTGCCGATTCAACCGGCAGCAAAAATTGTTTCTCCGGTGAGATACGCTTTTAAGCGATCCAACACCACGGCCGGCCAGACGTGCCCAAAATAAGCAAATGCCTCATCCCATTCGTCACCCTCGCCCCAACCGGAGTGGGTGAGCACAATTCTGGTTCGGTCTCCCGGCAAGGGATAGAAGCGAATGGTAACGGCCGTTCGCTGCCCCCGCACTTTCTTTAAATGCGGCGGGGCATTCCAGGTAAAAGAAAGCAGTCGCTCCGGTTCGATGGCCAGCAGCTGCATCCCCTCGCTGCCACGTTCGCCCTCCGGCGCATCAAGATCAAAATACATTTCGTAAGCACCCCCCACGCGCAGATCAATGTGGCAGGCTGGCGCGAAGAAGCTGGTAACGCCCTCTTTGGTGGTCCACGCTTGCCACGCCTGGGGAACGGCCGTATCCACATCCACCGAGGCGCGAATGACTCTCTCACCCATTGTGTCGTACGGCGTGCCGCTTTCCGCTTCGACCATGCGCTGTATCCAATCGGCTGCTAACTGGTTAAACAAACCGGCCTGCTCCAGGTTCAGGCCATGCCCGGCGCGGTCCAGCACGGCCAGGGTGGCTCTGGGATATTGGGTCACAAGCTGGGTGGGCAGCCAATAGCCAACCCCGGAATCTTGGTGCCCGGCAATGATGAGCGCCGGTTTGGTGAAAGACTCTGGCAAATCGTTGAGATCAAAAGTGAAAGCATAGCGCTCACGCAGTTTTTGCAGAAACGGCCGATCCGCACCCATAAAGCCAGGGGCAAACTCGGTGGGGAGACGGTTGAAGATACGGCCGTCTTGCACGACCATCGTTCCTTCCAACTGTGGCCGAAACGGTTCCGGCATAGCGGCCATCACCGCATCATCCTGTACTAAAATCTCGTGGCTTGGTCGGTGCTCGTCGGTTCCTGTAGGGGCGACGACTGGGGCAAACAGGAAAAGCCCGTTGATTTGCTCAAAGCGACGTTGCAGCAGCCCGCGCGCGATGTAAGCGCCATAAGAAAGCCCGGCAATGGCAAATGGGCGATCCCTCAGCACTTCTTCCACGAATGCATCTACTACATCCAGCATGTCGTTGCTGCTGTTGACCCAGTCCGGCCCGGGTGTTTGCCCCATGCCCGGCATATCAAAGTAAATGCGCTGCCAGCCGGGATGGCCGGCAAAAATCGGCTCCATGGCCCCGATCATCACCTGGTGATCCAGATAGTAACCGTGGATCATCAAAATCGGCCGTCCGCTGCCGCACAGTTCGTAAAAAAGTTCAATATCCTTTACCTGGCATTTCATGAGACTGTTCCTTTCGTGGAGTTTACTATATGATTTTAAAGTAAAAGATATTATAAATTAACTAATTGCTTTAAACAATGGCAATTTGTAGTTAAATCAACTATACTGTTGCCATGGGAACACGAAGCTATCATCAAGTTTGTCCATTGGCGTATGCTTTGGATATTGTGGGCGAGCGGTGGACGCTGCTCATGGTACGAGAAATGGCACACGGCCCGCGCCGCTTTAGCGATTTGCAGCGCAGCCTGCCGGGCATGGGGGCCAATTTACTCACCGACCGGCTGCGCAAGCTGGAGGCGTACGGGCTGATTCAGCAGCGGCAGCTCCCGCCGCCGGCGGCCTCGACCGTGTATGAATTGACGGAGACGGGCAATTTGCTGCGTCCTGTGCTGGGGACGCTGACTCAGTTTGGGCTGCACTTTATGCCGCTGCCGCCACCAGACGACGACACGGTGACGCCGAACTCATTAGTTGGCATTCTACGTTTTCGCTTTAATGCGGAAACGGCCGTACCCCAATCCCACCGCGTCGAACTGCATCTGGACAGTGATGTTGTTTATGCCATCATCGATCAGGGAACCGTTGAGACTGGCTACGGCTCGATTGATGACGCGTCATTGGTGCTCAAGGGGGAGCCGCGGGTATTGTTCCAGCTTTTTTTGCACGAGATTGCGCCAGAAACGGCCGTAACCAACCAAACTGTCACTATCACGCAAGGGGACTTAGCCGAACTGGAAGCATTCTGGAACCGCTTCGGCAGCGGTGCGTGAGGCAATGTCATGACGGATTTGCCGCTTTTTGGCGATGTATTGCAGCAGTACGTGAACCGATCGGCGTACACTGCCGGGCAATTGTCGCGGCTATCCGGCATTCCCAAAACCACCATCGTGAGCTGGCTGAATGGCCAGGTGCAAAAGCCGCAAACGGCCGACGGGCTCACCCAACTGGCCAAAATCCTGCATCTCAACAAACAGGAAACCGAATCGCTGCTTCATGCCGCCGGGCATCTGCCTCATCCTAAGCGAACGGCCGTTACCAACAGTTCAGCCCCGTTTCAGGCGGTGCCTAAACTGCCATACTTTTCTGGCCGGGAACGGCTCATTGCCCAGATTGAAGCGACAATTCTAGACGCTGGTCAAGAGAATATCGTTTGTTTGCACGGCATGGGCGGCGTGGGCAAAACGGCACTGGCGGCTGAGCTAGCTTACCGGCTGCGGCCGTCTTTTCCCGACGGCGTTTTGTGGCTTGAAATGAACCGAACCGGCCCAATGGCGGCCCTGGCCACGATGGCGCACGGCTACGGTCTGGACGTATCCCCCTTTGCCGACGTGGCCGGCCGGGCCAGAGCGGTGAGCCAGCTGCTGGCGGATAAGCAATTTTTGCTGGTGCTGGATGACGTGCAGCGCAGCGCCGAAATTGCCGACATTTTGCCCACCACGCCGGGCTGCACCGTGCTCATCACCACCCGGCGGCGGGATTTGGCGGCGGCGATTGGCGGGCAGCGGTTTGAAATACGGCCGTTTTCCGCCGAAGAAGATGATGCCTTAAATCTGTTCCACTGTCTTTTGCAGCGGGATTTTGACAACGATGAAAAAGAGGCACTGTGGCAGATTGCCGAACTGCTAGGGTACCTGCCGCTGGCTTTGGCCATCGCCGCCAGCCGCCTGGCCTACGAACCTGGCTGGCACGTCGCTGATTTTTTGGCACGCTTGCAGCAAACGGCCGTTTCCCTCGACGTCTTAACCTTTGAAGACCTCAGCGTGCAGCGCTCTTTTGCCCTCAGCTATGAGCAGTTGCCTGCCCACTTGCAGCAATTCTTGGCGGGATTGACGATTTTTGGCGGGCATTCTTTTACGGATACGGCCGTTGCCACCGTTCATAATTTGCCGCTGATAGAAACCCAAGATAGTTTGCGGACTTTGCACAATCTCTCCCTGATTCAAGCGCAGGCGGGCGAAGCCGACACGCGCTACCAGCTTCACCCGCTGCTTCAGGCCTGCGTGCAAAAACTACCGATGCCCGAAAACGGCCGGGTCGAGGCGGAGCAAAATTACGTTCGTTATTATCTTTCTCATGTTCAGTCAGACTTGGCTGCTGCCTTCCAGGATGTGGCACTTTTCCGGGAAGCGCTGCGGCTGGCGGAGCGGCACAAACTGTGGTCTGAGTTTCTCTACGGGTTGGAAGCAGCTTATCCCGCTTTGCAATTTTCGCTTTCGCCGAAGGAACTTGAGCGGCTGCTGCAAAGTGCGGAATCGGTGGCTGAGCGGCTGGGACAAACCGAGGTGGTCATCTGGTGCCGGCTGCGACGCGTGGCGCTGGCGCGCCATCAGGCGGCCGTGCCGACAATCTCCGAAACGCTGCGCTCGCTGACTGTTTTGACCAGAGAGCCGCGCCTGGCCAGGTATCGTCCGGCAGTGTGTTTGGCGAAGGGGAAAACGGCCGTCTCCAACGGAAACTGGATCGCCGCCAACCAATATTACGAAGAGGGCGTCCACCTGGCCCAAACCGGCAGCCCATCACCCCATGTGCTGATTGATTTGTGGCAGGCGCAGGGAAATTTGGCTCGATGGCGGGGTCAGCAGGAAACGGCCGTTTCGCTTTACCAGCAGGCGCTCTCACTGGCGCAGCAAACGCAGGACCCATTCCGCCTGGCAACGCTGTATGACCATTTGGCCTGGCTGGCCATCGAGCAAGATGACTACGATGCGGCCGATGCCGCTGGCACGCAGGGCATGGCCATTGCTGAAAAAATGGGACACCGGGAGCGCCTCGCTATTTTGTACAACACGCTGGCGGTGGTGCGGCACCATCAGGGGGATTGGGCAGAAAGCCAACGGTACCAGCAGGCCGGGTTCGATTATGCGCGCTCGCTGCACCTCAAAGCACACGCCGCTTCAATTGCTGCCAATCGCGGCGGATTGGCCTGGCAAAAGGGCCGCGTTGCCCAGGCGGAGCAGTTCTGGCAGGAAAGCGATCTTTTGGCACAGCAGTCTCAAGATGTCAACAATTTGGTTAACGTGCGCCTGTACCGGGCCGGGAAATATTTGCAGGCGGAGCAATATGTAAAATCGTTGATGCAGTACCGGGCGGTGCTGGCCGCCTTGCCGCCGCAGGCCAGCCGCACCAGCTGCGGCTATGGCAAGGGCAGCTTGGGCATAGTGCAGTCTCTCCTGGGACTGGGGCAAAAAAATGCCGCAAGACCGTACCTGATGGCCAGTCTGACGGCATTTGCCCGAGTCGATCTGCCTATGGTGGCGGAGATTCGCCGCCTGGCTTTATCCCTCCAGATCGATCTCGAAGATATTCCACAATTCTGAATTTTCCGTTGGATCGACGCCAAAATTGACAACGCCGGTACGGGCGGCGGCAACTTTCAGCCGCAGGAAGACGGGCAGGATGGGCACTTCTTGTGAGAAGATGCGCTGGGCTTCTTTGTGACCTTCCTCGTATTCGGGCGTGCCGGGCAGGCTGCTGAGCGCCTGGGTGCAGGCGGCGTCAAACGCTTCGTTGGACCAGCCAGTATTGTTCACGTTGCCCCAGCCGCCAAGACCTTCATCGATGGGACCGGTAATGCTGGAGGTGCGGAACAGGTCACAGCTGGGATCGACGCCGGTGAGCCAGGCAAACAGACCCAGATCAAAGCGCCGGCCAAACAGCGGTCCATCCGGGCCGTCGGCAAAGTATTCACTGGCGGGCGGAAAGTTCAACTCAATTTGGATGCCGCACTCGGCCATGTTGGCCTGGAAGATTTGCATGATCTGCTCGCGCATGTCGTTGGCCACGGTGGTCATGGCGACGACGCTGAACGGCGTGCCGTCCCAACTGGCATCACCTCCGGCAGCATTAGCGGCGTAATATTCACGCAGGCCGTCGCCGTCGCTATCGACAAAGCCGACTTCATCCAGCAGGGCGTTGGCGGCTTCTACGTCGTAGGGCCATTCGGTCATGCCTTCGTCCGGGTAAAGGGGGTGTACGGTGGGCACGTAGCCGTGAATGACTTCGGTACGGCCGTACAAAATCGAATCCACCATGCTTTGCCGGTCAGTACACATCAACATTGCCTGGCGCACCCGCACATCCTCAAACCAATCTGGCCGCGACTCGGCGTAAGCGCCATACGGATCGATGCCAAAATCGATGTGTTCAAAGGCGGTGCCAGTTTGGAAATAGGGGCTGAGCAAACCATTTTCTTCCGCTTCAATGAGGAAGGGGGATTGGCTCTCGTTGATGCCGTCCTGGGTGCCGATGTCGCATTGACCAGACAGCAGTTGGGCCAGCAGTTGATTCGTGTCGGGGATAAATTTGTAGGTCACGCTGTCCAGGTAGGGCAGGCCCTCAGCGGCGCGATAATAATGCTCGTTGCGCTCGACACGGATGCTGTCACCGGCAGTCCATTCCACGATTTTGAACGGCCCGTCGCCTACCGGCAGGCGGGTGGATTCTTCGGCGGTGATCAGCTCAGCAGGTGAGAGGTGGCCCCACAAATGCTGCGGCAGCGGCTCCCAGAAGTTGGTGAAGTACAGCGAATCCATAAAGCCGGGAATGCCGGTCCAGCGCGTGCTGAGTTCGCCGGTAGCCTCATAAGAAGCCGTACGGTCAATCGTGAACTTGCCGGTTTGTGTATCAGGATCGCCATCTACCATAAAGCTCCACACAGAATCCTCGGCTGAAACGGGCGTGCCGTCTGCCCAGACGCGCGGCTTCATCGTAAAATCAGCTACCAATTGGTTCATCGTTAGCGGTGTGCCGTCAAAGGTAACCTCTTCGCCATCGCTGGTTTGTACCACGTCACCGGCAGCCAGCTCTACCACCTCACCGGCGACGTCCACAACGAGATCGCCTTCCTGTACTTCAACCTCATTCAAGACCGCGCCGCCATTGGACAGGCTGGGTAGGCTTTCTAGCCCGTGTGCCTGGTAGCCATAGGAGAGATTGCTGTAATCAATTTCAAACAGGGCATGCTGGATGGTGCTGGAGGCCAGCAGGCTGGAGCCGTAAGTGTATAGGGAGTCCGGTTCCTGGCCCATACACACGATTAAATCTTTGCGGGCCGGCGGTTCGGGTACGGCCGTTGCCGCTTCCACCACCGTTTCCGTCACAACCCGAGTCACTTCGACCGGCTCGCCTTCTACCGTGACGGTTTCTGTAACAACCCTGGTAACCTCAACCGGCACCGCTTCAGTTTGTGGCGTGCAGGCGGCGAGGATGAGGGAAACGGCCGTAGCCCAAAATACAGCGATCAACGTTTTTCGCTTAAACATGGAATCCTCCAATTTTGTATGTGTTTGTGTTGCTTGATACTCAAATTGGGGTTTGGCTCGGGGGTTATTACAGCTTCTTCCTGCTTCCTTAAGGTTGTCTGCTTTTTATGATTGCATTTCATCACCTCCTCCGTAAATCGAACATCCTGTTCGATACCCGATTTGGAAAGCTTGTGGTGAGCACAGCCGAACCATCGGGCAACGGATTTTCATTGCAGCCAGAATCCTGGAATTCTCTGTGAAAAAACGGCGGGCTAAAGCTGTGGACCGGTTCCAGCAGCTTTAGCACAAACCCGTTTCAGAGGCGGTTGGCTCAAATGAACCACGTATGCTCATCTGCCCAACTTTCTCCATTGTGTAAAGGATAAGGGGAATGGCGGTATTGTTCCCGTCCAATTTGGACGAAAATCGTATCAATTCTGGTTCAATTTATGGGGATTGTTGGCAAGGGGGAGTGAAGCGTGAAACGTGAAACATGAGATAGAAATCACGCTTCACGTTTCACGCATCATCTAATCCAATTTGCTGTTGGTCTGTCTACGGAGCTGTGTATCGCTCGATTAAGGTGCGGACTGCTTGAACGCTGAATGTTGCTTCGTAGTATGAGCCAACGGCCCACACATCGTTTGTCCCGGTTGCCACAACCCCGTTCAGCGCGCCGTCTTCGGCCGTTGCGCTGGGGAGTTCGGCGGAAGAGACTTCGCTCCAGGTAGAACCATTCCAATGGTGGATGAGGGCATAGCCCATGTAGATGGGCTGGCCGGCACTGCCAATCGTGGATGAGGCCTGTATGCCGACAGCCCAAACATTGTTGGGTGAGATGGCGGAAAGGCTGGTGAGGCTGCTGCGGTTAACGCCGGGCCGCTCTGTGCCGTTGGGCGTGGGCACGATGGACCAGCTTGCGCCGTTCCAGCGCATGGCCAGGGTGCTGCCGCCATTATCGGCTGCGCCAACGGCCCAAATCTCGTTGGCTGACAGCGCTTCTATGTCATAAAGATAGTTGCCGACGTTGCCTAGATTGGGGCTGTTTACTCGCGTCCACGAGGAACCGTCCCAATGCAAAACGAGGGTTTTCCAGTTGCTGTCCAGGGTGGTTCCCACCGCCCAGACGTCGTTGGGCGCAACGGCCGTAACCGCATTCAACTGAGACGTCGTGCCAAAAGCCGGTACCGGCACCGAGCTCCAGTTGGAACCATCCCAATGGAAAGCCAGGGGTTGATCCCACCAGCCGGTGGCCGGCGAGCTTGCATTTCCCACAGCCCAAACGTCGCTGCTGGACAGAGCAGCCACATCGCGCAGTTCGCTGGTTCCGGGCGAGCCGAGGTCGGGCGCGGCAACGTTTGACCAGGTATTACCATCCCAGTGCAGGATGAGGCTGGCCCAGTTAGGACCAGTGGTGCCGGCCTGCACGCCCACGGCCCAGACGTCGTTGGTGGAAACGGCGTCTACGCCAAGTAGACTGTTGCGGCCTGGATCAGGGTTTGGGCTGCTGACGATGTTCCAGCTTGCGCCATTCCAGCGCATGGTTAGGGTCTGCACGCTGCTGCCGTTGCTGCTGCGGTGCTCGCCCACGGCCCATAAATCCTGGGGAGAGACGGCAGTGATGGTGTTGAGGGCGTTGTTACGGCCGTTTACATTCGGGCTGCCCACAATATTCCAATTACCCGGATGACCTGAGCCATCGCCCGGTGTTGCTGTGGGTGGTGGGGTGGCTGTGGCAAAAGGTGTTGGTGTTGGGTCGGCAGGTATGGTTGGTGAGGCCGCAGGGGTTGGGGTTGAGCGCGGTGGGCGCGTTGGCCGACCTTCACGCGTGGGGCGCGGTGCCGCTTCAACCGATGCGGCGCCGGGATTGAGTGCCAGGCTGCCCAGCATCAGGAACAAGAGGGTTAAAAAGCATACACGAACCATTGAAAGACGCTTGAATTTCATGTTTTTCTCCTTCTAGAACAAACTGTTTGACGTGGGGTTCAGGCAGGATGATAGGAGAAAATTGTTACGTGCTGCTTACGTATTTCTTAAGCTGACTGCGGTTGGTGCCATTTTAAGGCGGTGACGACTGGCTGTTTGGCCGCCTGCCAAGCTTCCAAACCGCCATCCAGGTGAGCAATGTTTGTGTACCCGATTTGTCGCAGGGTGGCTGCCGCCAGTGCCGACCGCTCACCAGAGGCACAGTACAGGATCATGCGCCGCTGCGGATCAAACTCTTCGCGATGATAGGGGCTGTCTGTATCGGCATAAAACTCTAACATGCCGCGTGGCGCAGCGACAGCGCCTGGAATGACACCTTTTTGCAGCAGTTCGCCCGCTTCCCGGATGTCCAGCAATAATATCTGGTTGGCGGCAACTTCGGCTGCAACCTGGCCTGGTGTTAAATTCTCAATCTGTTGTTTTGCTTCGGCTACCATTTGTCTAACGTTTCTTTTGTTCATGAGTTGTCTCCTTTTTTTGTGAGGTGCGACGCACTTGTTTTGCCAGGAGATAAAACTCATAAAATAAGTACGTCGCACCTGTTAATTATTACCGAATTACGACTGGGAGGAAGAGGTACCACTCTTCAACAATTGTGTCCTCCAACAAGGTAAAAGAATAAGTGCCAAAATCATCAATGCCCACCCCCCGAACTGTGAGAGTGTAGCTGCCTGTCTGGGTCAGGATCAGTTGCTGATCCAGCAAGAAGCCATCAAATAGCACTGTGCTGTCGGGAGCCTGTAGCTGCCAGCGAATCAAGATATTGTTGCCGGAGAGCCAATCGAAGAGAGCCTCCTGCCCGGCCAGAGCGTCAAAAGTGTAGATATCTACAGCGCCGGGCACCTCAATATTGCCCGCTCCGGTCGAAGGCACGCCATTAGAAACTGTGTCGCCAAAGCTTAGGGTAAATTGTTGTGGCGCGGTGGGCAGTTCCAATAGCCTAAACGAATAGAGGCCAAAGTCGTCAAAATTATTGCCGGCTACAGTCAGGGTGTAGCGGCCGGTTTGTGGCAGGACCAACTGCCAATCCTGTAAAAAGGAGTCGAACAACACCGTGCTGTCTGGTGCCTGTAACTGCCAACCGATGAACACATTGACGCCAAAAAGCCAGTCGAAAATAGCTTCCTGTCCGGCCAGGGCGTCAAAGGTGTAGACGTCTACAGCGCCGGGTACCTCGATGTTGCCGGCACCCGTTGCCGGCACGCCATCAGAAACTGTGTCGCCGAAGCTGATGGCAAATTGCTGTGGTGTGGCCGGGACTTCTAACAGTTGGAAAGAATAGAGGCCAAAATCGTCAATGTTATTGCCGGCCACAGTCAGGGTGTAGGTGCCAGTCTGCGGTAGAATCAACTGTTGGTCCTGCAAAAAGGAGTCAAACAGCACCGTGTTGTCTGGCGCTTGCAGCTGCCAGCCGATGAAGACGTTGACGCCAGAAAGCCAGTCGAAAATAACCTCCTGTCCGGCCAGGGCGTCAAAGGTGTAGATATCTACAGCGCCGGACATCTCGATATTGCCTGCGCCTGGAGCAGGGACGCCGTTTGAAACCGCGTCGCCAATGCTGATGGCAAATTGATCGGGTCCCATGGGTATTTCCAATAGTTGGAAGGAATAGAGACCAAAATCGTCAATGCCGTTGCCGTTTACCGTGAGGGTATAGGTGCCGGTTTGCGGCAGGATCAACTGCCAATCTTGCAAAACGGAGTCGAATAGCACCGTGCTGTCTGGTGCTTGCAGCTGCCAGCCGATGAAGACGTTGACGCCAGAAAGCCAGTCGAAAATAACTTCCTGTCCGGTCAGGGCGTCAAAGGTGTAGACGTCAACAGCGCCAGGAACTTCGATATTGCCCGCACCGGCGGCTGGTACGCCATTAGAGACCACATCACCAATGTCGATTGTGAACTGCTGCGGTGCGGCTGGGACTTCAAGAAGTTGGAAGGAATACATGCCGAAAACACCACTGTTGTTGCCATCCACCGTCAGGGTGTAGGTGCCAGTCTGCGGTAGGACCACCTGCCAATCTGCTAAAACAGAGTTGAACAGCACAGTGCTGTCTGGTGCCTGTAGCTGCCAGCCGATTAGCACGTTGCTACCTGACAGCCAGTTGAAAATGAGTTCCTGACCGGCGTTGGCGTGAAAGGTGTAAATATCCACTGCACCGGGCTCTTCAAGATTGCCCGCACCAGCAGCAGGGACGCCGTTTGAAATCGTGTCGCCAATGCTGATGACAAATTGTTCGGTTGCGGCGGGGGCTAACGGGCTGGCATGGGCCATCGGCACCGGTCCTAAACCGAAGACAAGCCTCCCAATTAATGTGAATGCTGCCAGTATTAGAAGGAGATAACTTAACCTTGCTGCATGTTGGCTCATTGATGTTTCTCGGTTGCGATCCGCTTGTTTGTTTTGCGCAAAGAGAGCCAGGCTAAGATACGGCCGTTCCGCGGTTCGCTCTTAGGTGAAGCAGGCTGGTTCTCGCGGGTTTTGTGTTCCTGATCGTTCCGACCGAAAAGAAATGATCCGGATAGAGCCGCAGGGGATTTGGACATAATTTTCGCTCCTATCAAATCAAAACTGGGACACAGATTTACACCGGCTTGCCGAACTATCTGTGTCCTATTTATTCATTGTGTTTCAGGATAATGTGGGGGCGTGTGGATTAGCGTGTGGGTTCGTCTGGCGAGGTTTGTAAGGATTCTGCGCAGCCTGCCCTAAGCGAAGCTAAATGGGTTCAGAATACGTTTTTGTTGGCGATGGCGGCCAGGATGGCCTGCGCTTGCGGTGTAGCGCGTAACTGCTCACGAGCGACGCCGTCCAGTTCAGCCAGGCAGTCCTGAAGCGCAAGATGGGCTTCTTCAAGGTGTAGGGCAGCAGCGGAGGGGGTGGCCTGCGCATTGTAAAACAGAAAAGCAACGTAATGAAACATCTGGTGGCTGTAACGGGCAAACTCGTCCTGCAAACGATCATAGAGGTGCTGCGCCGCCGCGAGATGCGTTTGGGCTGATGGCCAGTCGGTTAGCTGGACGCAAACCTCTACCAGCTGGATCAGCGTCAGAAATGTACGAAATTGTTCACCCAACTCCTGACGGAGAGACAGCGCTTGCTCAAATGCTGTTCGCGCGGCCAACAAGTTTTTTTCTTCCTGATAAGCACGGCCCTTCGTGTAGTATGCATGAGCTTCCTGGCGTGGCAATTTTGCCTGCTCGGCGATGTCAATTGCTTGATCCAGGTAACCGAGGGCAGCAGGGATATCGCCCAGGCCCACATAGGCACCGCCGATATTGCTGTAGTAAACGGCCGTTCGGCGCGGATCGTTCATCGCTTCGGCAATGGCCAATGCCTGGCGATAGTAGATGATCGCCTGCTCAAGATCTTGCTCAACGACTGCCAGACCGGCCAGGTTGTTGCATTGGACCATTTCACCCACCTTGTCGCCTATTTCCCGGCTCACGGCCAAACCTTCGTCAACAACCTTCTGGACTTCTTCATATTCACCTAAATACCAGAGCGCGTCGGCCAGCCAGGCAAGAATGCGGCTCTCGCTAAAGGGATCGGTGATTTGGCGGCACAATGCCAATGCTTGCCGATGTACCTGAACCGCTTGCCGATGCTGCCCCCGATGGACGTTTAGATTGCCCAGCAGATTGAGCACCGCAATTTGCCCCTGGCTGTTGTTAGCAGTTTGGTACAGTTCCAAAGCGTGTTGAGCATGGGCATACGCCTGATCATAATTACCCTGATCCCGATACGTTTTGCCGAGCGTTTCCCATAAGCTGGCTTGCAGGCTGTCAGCCTGGGCAGCCGCTGCCCATGCCAGCCCCTGCCTGGCGAGGGTTTCAACTTTGTCCAATTCTCCCTGAAGCAGGGCAAATTTTGCCTGATGCTGGGCTGCTTCGGCCCGGTAGGTTGGCTCTCCGGTTTGTTCGGCCAGTTTTGCCAGCACGCCTAGTTCTTTTGAAAGCGCTGGAATGTTTGCTGTGGCTTCAAGTGCCTGGACAATGCCCAGCGTGGCCTGGAAACGGCGCTCGATTTCGGTTGCCGGTAACGCATTTAGCCCATTTTGAAAAAGGTTGAGGGCATCGCCGAAAGCGGCGCGGCGCAAAGCGTTTTTACCGGCTTGAAGGGCAAACCTGGCCTGCTGCTTCCGCTGGCCGGCCAGGCCCCAATGGTGGGCCAAAATGGCGGCATCTGCGCCGCGCTGCATTAACGCATTGGCTACCCGGTGGTGCAGCCGCTGGCGGCGAATCTGGCTCAGCTGGCGGCGCACCGCGTCGCCGATGAGGTCGTGGCTGAAGCCGTACCGGTTGGTGTGGCCGGGCTCTAGAAAGCGCCAGCGCAGGCCAAGCTCAATGGCGGTGATGGTTTCGTCTTCCGTACGGCCGCTTACCTGCCGGATCAGATCAAAGTGAGTGGGCTGCTCAAACACGGCCAACGTTTCGATCACCTGGCGGCTGCTGCCGGGGAGCTGCCGCAAACGGCGGTTGGTGAGATCTTGCAGGCTGGGCGGAATGGGCAGCGGGGTGGGCAGTACGGCCGTTTGCGTCAATTCGCGCAAAATTTCAGTCACAAACAGGGGATTGCCGCCTGCCGCTGCCAGTAAGCTGTCCCGTATCTCGTCGATAGGCGTTTCTTGCGGCGCGTTTAACCACAAAACGCCAATCAGGGAACTGATTTCTTCCTTGCCCAAAGGAAGTAACGTCAGCCGCTGGGTTAACGCTGCGCGCTGGGCATCTTGCAGCATGGTTTGCAGCGCGGGGTTATCGGCTACTTCCTCGCTGCGCAGCGTGCCTAGCAGCAGGAGTGGCAGTTGGTTGGATTGCATGAATTGGGCCATGAACAAAAATAGCTGCAAAGAGGCTTCATCGGCCCACTGCAAATCTTCCAGCAGTAAGATGCGCGGGCTGCTGTTCAAACTTAGTAGTTCGGCCACGGCGCGGAACAGATGCTCCTGCTGCTCCGAAACGCCGCTGCCGGCGGGGAAGACGTGGGGCAAAACCCGGCTCAATTGGGCTTGCCACGGTTGGGCCAGGCGATCTCGTTCCGCCGCCGGCAGCGCTTGCAGCCATTTTTCCAAGATCGTCAGCCACGGTTGGTAAGGGATGGCTCGGGTCGATTCATAACAGTTGCCGCGAAAGGTGCGCTGCACGGGGGGCAATGCGTGCAAAAACTCTTGCACCAGCCGGGTTTTCCCGGCACCGGCCACGCCTTCAATGAGGCGGATTGTACCGCCTTGCTGCTGAACGCTTTTCCAGGCGTCAAGCAGGTTTTTAAGCTCAGCGGCGCGGCCAACAAAGTCACTTCTGGTGGATGAATCAACGAGGCGCACCGGTGCCGGCGCGGGTTCCTTTGCCGGCGGGGGCAGCGGCTGGTTTTGGCGAACGGCCGTTATCAACGCCATCATTTCCGCCGAAGGTTCAACGGCCAATTCTTCCTGCAACAAGTTGCGGCACTGTTCATATTGTTCCAGGGCGCTCTCCCGCTGGCCGGTTTGGGCATAAAGCCACACAAGGCGGGTGTGCACAACTTCCAGGAGCGAATTGGTTTGCAAAAGCTTTTGCGCCAGATCAATTGCCTGGGCATATTGCTGCTGCTGAATGTACCGGTTGACCAGCACCACGCCCCCTTTTTCGTAAAGCTGCTGGCAGCGGGCCCGCTCGCCCAAAAGCCACAGGTCAAATTCCGGGGCGTCGCGCAGCGCCAGATCATCCAGAAACGGCCCGCGATAGAGGGCAACGGCCGTAGCCAGGGCGTCGGTTGGCTGCTGCTGCGGATTGGTGAAGGTTTGTTGGAAAGTGGTGAGATCGGTGTGGGCAACGGCCGTATCAAAGACAACCTCTTGGGACGATATGTCAAGAATCTCTTCGTCCAAATCGCGGCGGATGCGGCTGAGGTGCCAACGCAAGGAACCGGCCGGGTCGTTGGTGCTCTGGCAAAACAGCTCGGCCAGCGCCCGGCGCGTGTGCGGTTCTCCTGTGGCGGCCAGGTATGCCAGAATCGCCCGCGTTTTGCGATTTAAGGTGGTTTGTGTTTCGGTGTGAGCGACGGAGCGAATTTCAAATGGGCCAAGCAAAGACAGATGGTAGCGTCTCATGGCCACATTTTAGCATAGGAAGGGGGAATTTAGTGCGACGCCCGTTCTCAAGCTGGCCGCAGCTTACTCACCATCTGGTCAACAATGCGCTTGGGGCCGACAATTTCAGCGTGGCTGCCGTCTAGCTGAACAAACACGGAAAATACGCCGGGCGGGCCGAGGGAAACGGGGCCAATTTTTAAGATGCCGTTTGCCGGCGGATCGAACACAAAATGATCCGAAGCCTGCGGGCCTGGCTTGTAGTTGAGTTCAGCCATGACCAGCCGCAGTTTGACGGCAAACTTGGCTTTGTCTTGAACGGGAACGGCCGTGCGCACGCCGCGCATACTGGGAGCCAGAACCAGCCCCATGAGTACCCCAAACAACAGACCGCTACCCATCGTTAAGGCCAGCAGACCCATATTCATCTCATCAACCAGACCGATGACGACGGTCATCAACACGCCAAATGGCAGGGCTGTCATGCCGAAGATGGCACTCCAGGTGGCGTAGAAGCCGCGTGGTTCTGTCATGTCACAGCATACCTTTTGATGTTGTCTTCAGCCAAAGTGCGCTCGAAGCGGTCGATGAGGGTATTTAACTGTGGAGAAACAGACATTGGACCTCCTGGTGATTAGACGGGTCGGTTGGCAAAGGTGTTGTAAGTGTACCTAAACGAGGCCTGAGCCTGTCGAAGGCCGGCCTTCGACAGGCTCAGGCCTCGTTACGTGATGATGGTTTGCCGACAGCAGAGGCTGAGCTTGTTTCCGGCGAACTCAGTCGAGCTGTCGGCGCAGGAGCCGGGTTTCCATGTTGGGTATAGTTTTTAGAGAAATCAATCAAATCATTGTAATTCTCTTCAATTAAGGCTTGCTTCTTCCGACGACTCCAGCCTTGTACTTGCTTTTCTCGTCGAAATGCATCTTCCACACGATCAAACGGTTCGGCATAAACCAGTCTCACGGGCAATCGTTTTTTAGTATGGTTTGCCCCTGTGCCATTTTGATGTTGCCACAGACGCTTTTCTAGATCTTTTGTGCTGCCGGTGTAGTAGCTGCCGTCAGCACATTCTAGAATGTACATATATGAGGGCATAAAGCTGATCCTTAAGCTTGTGACTGTTGCTCACTGGCAATACGGCCGTCTGTACCCTGAACTTGCGTCAACATCATAGCAAATCACCGATATCGTGACAATAACGAGGCCTGAGCCAGGTGGCAGGATTTTTGTTGAATGGTAAACGAGGCCTGAGCCTGTCGAAGGCCGGCCTTCGACAAGCTCAGGCCTCGTCTCGTAATAAACGGCCGTACCGGAATTTCATGATCACCTTCGTTTAATGGACTAGATTAGTCAAGTATTGCTATAGCGTAAGGAGCGTGTAATGAAATCGAAAAAAAGATCTCGTCTTCAAATCAATCTCAACTTTACCGATAAGGGGCAGGCACCGCCTTTGCAAGCGTATGTGTTTAGCAAAGATGGCCAGCTCCTTGGCAGTGACCCGGTCGAAAAAGGAACGGCTGCCGTAGAACTGCCGGAAGCACTGAACGGCCGTAACGTCGATGTTATCCTCGGCCCGCAGGTGGAAGAAGGTCAACCGGCTCCCACGGCGGCGGCCCTCAAACGCATGGGCGCGTACGTGAAACCGACACGATATTTGGTGGAAAAGCCTGAGCTGGAACTGAACATTCCGGTTGGGATTTTCCCAACCTGGTGTTTGTGTTTTGTGCACGGCAGGCTGGTAAAGCGGGTGACGTTGCCAGACGGCACCATTGGTGAATGGCCCATCTGCAATGCGCGCGTTCACATTTGTGAAGTAGATTACATTCCCCTCGTCATCGCCAAGCTGCCTGATCCCCTCATTTTGCAGCTGCGTGACGATCTCCTTGATAAATTAAAAGTGATTCCGTGGCCGGTGCCGCCAATCCCCGATCCGGGACCACTGCGGTTGGCTGAACAAGTTGAGGCGCCGCAGCTGACAGCATTCTCTGCATCGAGTGCAGGCCAGCAGCAATCCATCACTGCTCTGGCGAGTGTTACGGCCGTATCCCAAATGCGCTACCAGCTGGCCAATCTGTCAGAGATTATCAAAATCTATCTTTGTGATTTCCTCTACCTCTGGCCGTTCTTCAGCAAAAATTGCTTCACAACGGTGGAGGTAGACAGCGAAGGCCGGTTTAGCGCCATCTTTGCTTACGACTGCGATGATAAGCCTGATCTCTACTTCTGGGTAGAACAATTCCACGAAGGAGCCTGGCACACGGTCTATAAGCCGAGCCTCGGCTGCGGTACCCATTGGAATTATGATTGCGGCAGTGAGATCGTGCTCAACGTGCCTGGCGCAGAAGCATGCCAGGAGCCGCCTTATGATATTCCACCGGGCGTCACGCTGTTTGTATTGCCTCATGCTATCGGCCACACGCCTATTTGGGGCATCCCCGCTGGCGCACCGCCGGCACCGGATGGTTGGGTACGCCCTGATGGCTACGTCAATTATCACACGGGATCCTCGCTGGGCTGGCTGTACAATGCCCCCTTTGGCGGCACCCTGAACTTTGTCCACGACGATTCCTACTTTATCCCCTCAGATGACATTAAGTATTACCGTTATTCTTATCGTCGGGCCAACCCCGGCAGCCCCAACACAGGCGCAGATGATTCCTCCTGGACACCCATTACCAGGCCGCTGGAGCGAGGTTATCGCATGGAGTATTCTGACAAACTGCCAACTTACGAATCCTATCCGGTTGGGCCAGTGACGGTTGGTTCGCAAAGCGGCTTGTTCGAGTTCAAACCGCAAACTCCGCCCGCCCGTCCCACAGACCCATCAACGGTGGTCGCTCGTGAATGGACGCGGGGGAATTTGGGGGAAACGGCCGCCAGTTGGGATACAACCGTGCCGGCCCCGCCGCTGTCTGCTGACAACACAACAGATGACTCGGGCGATTTCGAAGTCAAGATTGAACTGTTTGACTCAGCGGGGAATCAAGTCATGCCCGGTGCTTCCACGTTCCGCTTCCTGGCGCGCAACGCTGACGGCACCACAACCCGCCTGGCCACATCAGCCGAAATCGCTGGTGGCGCTTACGTCCTCCAGGTTCATGTGGATAATAATCATGTGTCTGCAGACCTGCCCCAGCCAAGCATCGGCGGCGTGGCGGCAAGCGATGATTGTGGCTTCTTGCGCTATGAACCCGGCGATCTGGTCCATATCCGCTACCTGGCTACGCATCCCAATGACCACGCTGTGTTCAGATTTGGCATCAAACGTGGTTCAAACACGCTGGATTCGGCATCTACGCTGGCACCCTATGTGGAAACCGCTGCTGCCAGCGCGCCAACGACCAGCTTGCCGTACAACAAGGTAAGCGATTATTACCGGCGCAACTTCACGCCTGTCGAGTTGGTGGGCACGTGTGTCGATGCTGCGTTTGCGGCCAGCCTGCATATCTATGGCAAGGCGACCAACGGCCGGGATCGTCTGGGCATTGATGCCTCACGGCTGATTGCTTTTGCTCTGGCCGAGCAAGAGGAAGACGCTTAATCACCGTAGCTCTCATAGTGCTGCTCAGGAAATCGGCTTCTGTGCTGATGACCTGAGCAGCACTTTACATCTTGGTGGAAACTGAATGCAACAGGGGTTGGCGGTAAACGGCCGTATCCAACCCCACCTGTTCCATCCCCAACAGCACCCCGCCCACAACCGGCGGTGCATTTAAACGCACCAGGTTCGCCTGCGGCGCTACTGTGTGGATCGTTTGCCGCATTGGTTCAATGAGCGGTGCTCCCCCTTCGTATACACTGCCAGACAATACAACGTCAAACGTTTCATTGCGCAATTCCAGCTGGCGAATGACCCCGACGGCGAGACTGCCCAGTTCTTGCCCGGCCCAGGTGATGATGCTTTGAGCGACTGCGTCCCCTTGAGCCGCCATCTCAAAAACCAGGGGGGCCGCCGACGCCGAAAGCCGGTAACGTTGGCGCACCAAACCGGCAAGCAAGTCGGCGACGTCGTCTGCACCCGTTTGTTCAATAAAAACTTCACTCAATTTTGTGGCCGGTCCGCGAAGAGTCCAGCCAGCAGCCACAGCCTGAATGGCGCGCGCCACGATTTCTGCTGCGCCGCCATATTCGCCAAACCGGGAACCGCAGCCCGTGATGCGCCCCTCCCTCCCCAGCCGATTACGGCCCAGGCAGTTGTTGCTGGTTCCGGCGACTACCACGACGCCCCAGCCAGCTTTGGCGCCGGCGACCAGGCCAATCAGCGTGTCATTGCCCAGGGCATAGCGCGCCTTCACCAGCCCCAGCGATTCGATGAGGGCCACGTGACCGGGACGATCTTCCGGCCAATCGTAGCCGGCATAGCCAAACCCGGCCCCGGCAACGGCCGTTTTGTCCACGTTTGCCTGGGCCAATGCCTGTTCCACAATCTGGTGCAGCACCTCTCCAGCGGCTTCCCAACCAATGGCTTCCCAACTGCCCGGCCCCGCCTGACCAAAGCCCCGGCAACGGCCGTTTTCATCCGCGATCAGGGCATGGCTTTTTGTATTACCAATATCTACCCCTAAAAAATATCTCATAGGCTGTCGAAAAATTGGGGCAAATACGCCCGGTGCGTGTTGAGCATGTCGTCTAGTACGGCCTCGGCCTTGTTGGCTGCCGGACCAAGTGGATGGGCCAGCAGCGCCTGGTAAGCGGCGTTTCGGTCGCCGTGAACGGCCGCTTCCACCGTGAGCAGTTCGTACATCTTCACCTGCTGCATTAAACCAAAAACGGCCGGGGGCAGCGGTTTGGCAGGGATCGGCTGGATGCCGTCGCGGCTGACCAGCGCCGGTAATTCCAAAACCCAGTCATCGGGCCAGCTGGCCACCGCGCCCCGATTGGGCACGTTGACCACGTGCTGCTCGTGAAGATCATTGTAGTGCGCATTGAGTAGTTGGGTAGCCACTGTCGAATAGTAAGCGCCGCCGCGCTGCATCAACCCTTCAGGTGGTTCGGTGCGGCCCGGTTCGGCGTATTGGGCCAGCAGTTCGGTTTCGATTTGCATCACGGCTTCGGCCCGGGAGGGGGGCCAGGCTTCTTGCTCGGCCAGCTTGCGTTCGGTGGCGTAAAAGTAGTGCAGATAGTAATTGGGGATCATCTGTAAAGATTCGATAAGCTCTGGCGGCCATTCGGGCGCTGCTTCTTGCCGCAGCTGGGCGACAAACTGCTCTGTCACGCGCGGCCAGACGTCTTCGCCATCTACCGTGAAGCCGCGGTGCCAGGTGAGGTGGTTGAGTCCCAGTGTGTCCAGCTGCGCCCGGTCCGGCTCAACGACGATGCCCATTTGGGCTAATTCTGCCAGCACGTTCATTTTCATGTGGAACGGGGCATTGCAAACGCCAACGGCCGTTACCTCCGGCGCGTGTTGGGTCAAAGCCTGCGTCACCAGTCCGGCGGGATTGGTGAAGTTAACCAGCGGTGCGCCCGGTTTGGCCAGCTTCACCATGTCCCGGGCGATGCCCAGAATGACGGGAATCGTCCGCAGCGCCTTGGCCATGCCGCCAACGCCGGTTGTTTCCTGGCCGATGAGACCGTGCCGCCGTCCTAAATATTCATCCTCGCGGCGCGACTGCATCCAGCCAACGCGCAGCTGCGTCGTCACGTAGCTGGCTCCGTTAATCGCTTCTGGCTGATTGGTGGTTAAATGCACCTGAAACGGCGACCCTTTGGCGGCCACCATCCGCTGGGCAAATCCGCCCACAACTTCCAGGCGTTCGGGCAGGATGTCCATCAGCCACAGTTCGCTGATTGGGAAACTATCTGCTCGTTCAATAAATCCATTAATGAGTTCGGGGGTATAGCTAGAGCCTCCCCCTATGACGGCTACTTTCATACGCGTATGCTACCACGGATTTTTATTTTTGCCGCGACAAAAAACCGAGCGAGATCCGGGGGGCTGCTTAATTGAATTTATGACCGGGCGCTGTTTTGCAAGGCCCGATTTAGTGGCAGGTGGCGCAGGCGCAGGCCTGTGGCGTCAAATACGGCATTGGCGATGGCGGCCGGCGTTGGTCCCTGGGTGGCTTCGCCGCTGCCAAGGAACGGTTGGTCCGGCCGGTTTAACAAAACCACCTCAATAACAGGCGCGCCGGAGAAGCGCAAAATGGGGTAGGTGTCCCAATCCTGGCTGGTGATTCCTTGCTGGGTGAACGTCACCTGCTCGGCCAGCGTCCAGCTGGCGGACTGGAAAAAGCCGCCTTCCAGCTGGTTGCTCAAGCCGTCCGGATTCACAATTTGCCCGGCGTCGGCAGCAATGATGGCCCGCTGGAGTTTGATCTCATTGTTCTCCCGGTCTACGGTGAGCTCCACAATGACGGCCGTATAACATTGAATGTTTTTATATTGGGCAAAAGCAATGCCCCGGCCACTTCGACTGTGCTCAGCGCCGGCGCTTCCATTTCCAATCGGTTGGGTGCGCGGCTGCCAGTTGGCTTTTTCAGCGGCTGCCTCGATCACCGCTCTGGCCCGTTCGTCTTTTAGGTGGCGCAGCCGGAACTCTACGGGATCGCATTCCGCCGCCAGCGCCAGTTCATCCATGAAGGATTCGATGGCAAACACGTTGGCGTAAGCCCCCAGGCTGCGCAAGGAAGAGGTGCGCAGCGGGCTGTGGGGCACCAGGTGAGTGACAATCCGTTTTTGCGGCAGGGCATACAGCGGATCGGCATTGCGATAGTCACCAAAGTGGTAGCCAAAAATAGGACGCGGTTCGGGCTTGGGCAACGGCCGTTCCCGATGCCAAGATGCCAGCAACCCGGATGTTTCGCCACCGGGGCGCGGTCGGGACGAGTGCGGATAGCTCCAGATGTCATGATTCCAGTCGGTGATGTGGCCGGTCTCGTTCAGGCTGGCCTGCATCTTCATGACCATGGCTGTGCCGTACGGTTCCCAGGTGTGTTCATCCTCGCGCCGCCATTTTAGCGAGACGGGCTTGCCCGGGACGGCACAGGCCAACAAGGCGGCATCCAGGGCGGCGTCGTCGGCACCGTTATGCCCGTAACAGCCGGAGCCTTCCGTATGGATCACCCGCACATTGTCCGGCTCCATTGCCAACACCTGGGCGATGGTAAATTGCAGCAGGCCCACACCCTGAGAATGGCTCCACACCGTTAGCTGATCGTCCACCAACTGAGCGACCGCGGCCGAAGGACTGAGTGAAGCGTGCATGTGATACGGCCGAAAATAAGCCGCCTGCAACGTCTGGGCGGCATCGTCAGGGATTGCAATGGGGGGCGGGGGCGGCTCGGAGATGGCCGTACCGTCCACAACCAGCGAATCCTGGGAAGGTTGGCTAAGCAAATGGTCAAATAGTTTTTCTGGCTCAGGCAACTTTGTCTGGTTGTCCCAAACGGCATTTTCGCGCAGGGTGTCTGCAGCCCACATGGCTTGCTCTTCCCGTTCGGCAATGACCGCCAGAAAGCGGCCGTCCCGGACCACCTTAATGACACCGGGCATTTGCGATACGGCCGTTTCAGCCACCGAGACCAATTGGGCATCATACGCAGGCGGGCGCACGATACGGCCGTGCACTATCCCCGGTAGCGCCATGTCATGCACGTAGCACGCCTCGCCTGTGACCTTTGCTGGCAAATCGAGCCGCGTGGTAGGCTGCCCTACCAGCTGGTGCATGGCCGCAGTTTTGGGTTGGGCCACGCCGGTCACCTGCGTGTTGAATTGCTTGCCGCTAAACAGCTGCCAATAGCTGATGCTGCGCCCGGTGGCCGGATCGGTAATCGTCCCATCAACCACTTCTAACGATTCAGGCAACGTTTCCGCTTCCAACTCTTCAAAGGCCAGCTTGAGCAGGATGAACCGGGCTTCGGCAGCGGCCTGCCGGATAGCGTTGCCGCTCATTTGCAGCGACATGCTG
This sequence comes from Anaerolineaceae bacterium, assembly GCA_002699125.1. Taxonomy (GTDB): domain Bacteria; phylum Chloroflexota; class Anaerolineae; order Promineifilales; family Promineifilaceae; genus Leptofilum. The sequence goes on along the minus strand of PABI01000132.1, from coordinate 2,399 downwards.
CCGGCGGTGACACCTTCGTTGGGCGACTGGCCCGTGTCGGCCGAAACGATGCGGATACGCTCCAGAGAGACATCCATTTCTTCGGCGGCAATTTGGGCAACGGCCGTTTTAATCCCTTGCCCAATTTCTGCCTTACCGGTAAAGACGGTGATTGTCTCATCACTGCTGATACGAATCCAGGCGTCGAGCTCCGGGGTTTGTTTTAGGGAGCCAGACAGCGAGCCTTCTGATTTAGCCTCATTTGGCGGTGATTTGAGTTCGGGGGCTTCTTGCACCTCGTAGATGGGCTCCCAAATTGGCCGGCCGATGCGCGTTTTAATTGCCCGGCGCACCCGCTCATACACGCCGCAGCGGCAAATGTTATCGGCCAGGGCGGTGCGAATCTCGTCGTCGCTGGGGTAGCGGGTTCGGTTCAGCAAGCCCTGGGCGGCGATAATCATGCCAGAGGCGCAGTAGCCGCACTGGATCGCCTGCTCGGCGATGAATGCTTCTTGCAAAGGATGCAGTTGATCGGCCGTGCCCAGGCCTTCAATGGTGATGATTGGTAGCCCCTGCACCTGCTGCACCGGAATCTGGCAAGACGGCGCGTCCTGGCCATCGATAAGCACTTTGCAGGAGTTACATTGTTCCAGGCCGCAGCCAAATTTTGGCCCTTTCAAGCCCAGGTCGTTGCGCAGCACGTAAAGCAAAAGGGTTTCTGGGTCCACAGCAAGCTGATAGCTTTTCCCATTCACATTCAAACTGATTGTTTCAGACATACGAAATTCACTTTACGGATCATGCCCCGCATGATTCATGGATAACAAGTTATGTGTTTCCCCTGGCCAAGAAATCCAGCATGATTTCATCAAATTCTTGAGGGCACTCCCAGTTCACTGCATGACCAGAACCTTCGACGATAGAGACCGTCCGGTCCCTGGTCATGAAATGAAATATTGGTGTATGGGTCTTTAAATTACGATCAAGGCAGTTGCCTTTCTTCACGGTCCGTCTGCAACTGGTCAGAATTTGAATACAAAGGTCTACTAATTTTCCAAATTTCTGCAAACTGTTTCAGGAAGAATTTGGTCCAGTATTCATCTCTGTCGCGGAATAACTCGAACTTGGGTACGTTTTCATTTTTCCAGATGGGAAGGTAGAGGCGGATTTGGAGACGGCCGTTAGGTTGATATGGATCCGTGCCAATCAGTGAAAAAGAGAGTTTCTCGGAATATTCCCTGACTTCGATTGAACCATTCGTGGAGGATTCATTGACGAGTGCCTTCAGCTTCTGCAAACTACTTTCCTGATTCGCGGGATATTCTTTCGGGGAGGCAAGGATTACTTTTAATTTGGTTAGGACTTACGCAAACCAGTGAGAATCTGTAATAATCAGGTGCATGAAAAAGTTAACTCACTGGGATTACTGTCAATTTTTGCTGGTCAGCCAAACCAATTACACCCAAACATACTTCGCTGACCATAGTGAACAATTCAGTCATGACCGTATCAATCGACTGATGAGAGAAAACAAACTCACGCCGCTTGAACTGCGCCAGTTAGTGCGCCAAGAGCTGGTTTTGTCTGAAAATGGCTACGTTCTCTTCGATGATACGGTGCTGGATAAAAGTCATTCCTTTGCCATCGAACTGGTGCGCCGACAGTGGAGCGGCAATGCCAAAAAGGTGATTAAAGGGATTGGGATTGTCACTTGTGTCTATGTCAATCCCGATATTGGCCGGTTTTGGGTCATTGACTACCGAGTGTATGACCCGGAGCGGGACGGCCGCAGCAAACTCGACCACCTGTTTGACATGTGGCGTACGATTGTGCATGTTGAGCAACTGCCTTTCCGCACCGTACTGATGGATAGCTGGTATGCCACGATGAAAGTGATGAAAGCCATCGAAAAAGCCGACAAGATTTACTACTGCCCGGTAAAAGCGAATCGGCAAGTGACTGAAAGTCCAGATGAAGCCTACCAGCGCGTTGACTCCTTGACCTGGTCGGAGGCAGAACTTGAAAAAGGCAAAATGGTTCATCTCAAGAAGTTTCCTAAAGGCCATCAAGTGAAACTGTTTCGGATTGCGTTGTCTACCCAACGCACGGATTATGTGGTCACCAATGACCTCTCTCAAGATTCGGCGGATGCTACCCGAGAAGAAAGTGCCATCCGCTGGAAGATTGAGCAGTTTCATCGTGAAGCCAAACAGGTGACTGGGCTTGAATCCTGTCAATGTCGTTCACAACGGGCACAGCGCAATCATATCGCTTGTGCCATGCTGGTCTGGGTGCGTCTCAATGAACTCGCTCAAGAAGCGCAGACCACGATTTATCAACTGAAGCAGGGATTGTTGAGTAGTTACATGCGTGACCAGTTGCGCCAGCCTTCTATCTCCATGCTCCCTGCGTAAGTCCTA
>PABI01000131.1 GCA_002699125.1 Anaerolineaceae bacterium | reverse complement strand
TCCACGATGAGGCTGACCTGGGTGCGCGTCCCCTGGCGGATGAGGTGATGGTGCAGTCCCGCTGTGGCCAGCAGCGCCGGAATCCCGGCACAGTTCTGGCTCAAGCCCAAATCGGACAAAACGAGCAGGTTGGCGCCGTGGCTGATGGCATCATCGGCTTCGCGGAACAAGCGATCCATCGCCGTTTCCAGGCCGTCGCCGCCCAGTTCCACTTCATAAGTGATGGAAAGCGTGGCCGGTTTGAAGCCGTCCTTTTGCAAATGCTTTAGCCGGGCCAGCTCCTCATCTTTGAGGATGGGGTGCTTCAAACTGATCTGGCGGCAGCTGGCAGCCTGCGGATCCAGCAGGTTGCCCTCGCTGCCCAGCAACGTTTCCGTGCTGGTGACTAATTCCTCGCGGATGGCATCCAGCGGCGGGTTGGTCACCTGGGCAAAGAGCTGCTTGAAGTAGCTGTACAGCGGCTGCGGCTTGTCGGAGAGCACCGCCAGCGGCGTGTCGTCGCCCATCGAGCCGAGGGCTTCTTTACCGTCACGGGCCATGGGGGCGATGATCATGCGCAAATCTTCGAAAGTGTAGCCAAACGCTTTTTGGTGCTGCAAAACGGCGTCTTCGGTGTGCAGGTGTACTTCGATTTCTGACTGCTCCAAATTGGCAAAGGAGGGCAAATCAGCCAGCTTGATGCGGTTTTCGTCGAGCCATTGTTGATACGGCCGTTCCGTCGCAATCTGTTTTTTCAGTTCCTCATCGCCCACAATGCGGCCCAGGCTGGTATCCACCAGCAGCATCCGGCCCGGTTCCAGGCGGCCTTTGTAAGCTACATTGGCCGGATCGATCTCCAGCACGCCCACTTCAGAGGCCATGACCACCAGGCCATCTTTAGTAACGACGTAGCGCGACGGCCGTAACCCATTCCGGTCCAAAACGGCACCCACCACCGTGCCGTCGCTGAACCCTATCGAGGCGGGGCCGTCCCACGGCTCCATCAGGTGGCTGTGGTATTCGTAAAAAGCCTTCTTTTCCGGCGACATATGGGTGTGTTTGTCCCACGGTTCGGGAATCATCATCATGACGGCGTGGGGCAGCGAACGGCCAGACAGCACCAGGAATTCCAGGGCGTTGTCTAACATGCCGGTGTCACTGCCGTCCTCATCAACGATGGGCAGCACTTTGTCCAGTTCGTCATCGAACAGCGGGCTGGCAAAGAGCGCCTCGCGCGCCTTGAGCCAGTTGACGTTGCCGCGAATGGTGTTGATTTCGCCGTTGTGAATGACGGTGCGGTAAGGATGGGCCCGCTTCCAGCTGGGGAAGGTGTTGGTGCTAAAGCGGGAATGAACCAGCGCCAGGGCGGTTTCCAGCGCCGGATCGCTGAGGTCTGGATAATATTCCTCAAGCTGTTCGGAGAGCAGCATCCCTTTGTAGACAATGGTGCGCCCGGACAGGCTGGGGATATAAAACGTATCGTCACCCGCCAGCGGCGCAATTTCTTTTTCGGCCCGGCGACGAATGATAAATAGTTTGCGCTCCCAGGCCAGGGGATCGGTTTGGCTTACATATTGCTTTTGAATAAATAGTTGGCGGATGAATGGTTCCCCGGAAACGGCCGTTTCCCCCAGTTCTTTGTTACAGGTCGGCACCGTGCGCCAGCCCAGCAGTTGTTGTCCCTCTTCGGCGATAATGCGCGCCAGCGCTTGTTCGCAGCGCTGTCGCAGGGCATCGTCGTGCGGCAAGAAGAGCATGCCAACGCCGTAGCTGCCTGGTTCAGGAAGTTGAAAACCGAGTTGTTCTGTTTGTTGTTGAAAAAATTGATGGGGAAGTTGCAGCATGATGCCCGCGCCGTCGCCGGTGGTGGCTTCGGCACCTTTGGCGCCGCGATGGGTGAGGCGTTCTAAAACAGTAAGGGCTTGCTGGATGATGGTGTGAGACGGCCGTCCCTGCACATCCACCACAAAGCCCATGCCACAGGCGTCCCGTTCAAACTGCGGATCGTACAAGCCTTGCTTTTGGGGAAATCCGGTAAGGGGGCGCTGGTCAGCCTCCGTGAGATCAACCTTGCCCATTGCCACTGATGCTTGAACCTGTTTCATGCTTTTTTCTCCTCTTCTTGTCGGCAGGTGCTGCTGTTCGTTTGTAAAAGGGCCATTCTTTGCCTAAAGCAAAGACGCCAAATGCCCAACATTATTTGTTTGTTGGGGTTTTGTCTTCGATTTTGAACTGGACAGCCACCTTCAATTGATGGCCTGACAGTTCACAACTCAGAGAAATGGTTGGTTCAACTTGTGGGTTTGAGCAAGTTTGTTGAGGTCTTCCCTACCTTAACAATGACTTGCTGTGTTGTTTCGATAATATGTGGGTGTAAAAAGTATACAAAAAAGGGGTGGCTTCTGTGATCGTTAAGTTTGCACGAGATTCAACCAAAAAAGATTAGACGAATTGTGAAATTTTGCGCACAATTACTAGTTATGTAAATAAAACAGCCCACCATATCATTCTTTATGTCTACTCACCTGGTTCATTTTGTATAGAATTCACAACCATGTGAAAAATCTTTCAGTCAATTTTCCGGGGCAAATCCGATTGACTTCATCGGGATTGGTCAGTAGAGTTGAGAGCAATCAAATAAATTTTGGCCGTGACGCCTCTCGGGAAAGTGATCTCACTTTTTGCCCGAGGGGCGTTTTTTGTTTGCAAAATGAACAAGGAGAAACGGCCGTCTCAATTCATCATTTTCAGTGGCAGAACAAGAAAAAGGAGAGGATCAGATGGATTACAAAATTCGCAGTCGCTTTAGCCGCATAGGTTTGTCAGCATTGGCTTTGGCTATTTGCTTTGCCGTGGTGGATAGTGCTTTGGCGCAGGAAATCACAGCGATGGATGAGCTTGCTTTTGCCATCGACAACCTGACCATGTTTATTGCCGCCGTGCTGGTTTTGTTTATGCAGGCGGGCTTTGCTCTGGTGGAATCTGGCTTCAACAGCGGTAAAAACACCATCAACATTTTGTTTAAAAACGTGATGGATATGTGTGTGGGAGCCGTGCTTTACTTCCTGGTCGGTTATGGCATCATGTACAGTGGGGCCACTAATGGCATCATCGGCTTTGCCGGTATGGGCATCCCTGGCCAGGACGCGATTGACCTGGGCTACCTGCCCCACTTCCAGACAGACTTTTTATTCCAGGTGGCGTTTGCCGCCACGGCGGCAACCATCGTCTCCGGTGCCGTCGCCGGGCGCATGCAGTTCCGTGCTTATCTCATTTACAGCGCCGTGCTGACTGGTTTGATCTACCCAATTGCCGGTTTCTGGCAGTGGGGCGGCGGCTGGCTGGCCTCCTTGGGCTTCCATGATTTTGCCGGATCATTGATTGTGCATGCTGTGGGTGGTTTTGCCGGCTTGGCCGGGGCGATTGTGTTGGGACCGCGAATCGGCCGTTTCAACAAAGACGGCAGCGCCAACCCAATGCCGGGGCACAACATCACCTCGGCGACGTTGGGGGTGTTCATTTTGCTGATTGGCTGGTTTGGCTTTAATCCCGGCTCCGTGCTGGCAATGGCCGGTACAGAAAACACGATTGCTGTGGTAACCGTGGCCGTAAACACCTTCCTGGCGGCCTGCACCGGCGGTATTTTGGCCACCATCGCTTCCACCTTCCTCAACAACGGCAAGCCAGACCTGGCCTACGCGCTCAACGGCATGCTGGCCGGGTTGGTAGGCATCACCGCCAACGCCGATGTGGTTTCTAACGTGTCCGCACTTATCATTGGTGCCGTGGCCGGCGTGCTGGTTGTGGCCGGCATGGTCCTGCTGGAGAAAGTGAAAATCGACGATCCCGTGGGTGCCTGGCCGGTACACGGCTTATGCGGCCTGTGGGGCGGTATCGCCACGGCGCTGTTTAGCGATGCGGCCACATTAGGTGTGCAATTGTTAGGTTCGGCCGTTTACGCCATCTGGGCTTTTGCTACGATGATGGCCATCTTCTTCGCCCTCAAAGCGATCGGCATTCTGCGCGTCTCCGAGACGGAAGAGCTAGAAGGCCTGGACCTGTCCGAGCACGGTGCGGTGAACTACCCGGAATTTGGACCGGCCATCACCCCCAGCCCCAGCACTGACTAAATTTTTGACCGCGGAGACGCGGAGAACGCAGAGTTTTTTCTCTCAGGTTATAAAACTCAGCGCTCTCTGCGCCTCTGCGGTTCGTTTTTCTGATAGGTCTTAATGTTTTTGATGACCGAGGTGGCGTGAAGCTGGCTCGGTTTCTTTTTATTCTAAGGAATTACGCAGCGTAGGACTGGCAGTCCTGGCCAGCCACAGCCGCAAAACCATCCTGTCTAGGACTGCCAGTCCTGGACCTGCTTGGAGTAAATCCTAATAAGGCGTTTGGCCGGGAGATTTAGGGTTGATACAATTTTCAGCAGAAAACAAACCGTCTTTTGCCCATGAGGCAAACGAACTTATGAAAATTTCTGTTGAACGGAACACGGCCGATGATATGTACGGCCGTAACTACCCCTACATCGCCCGCGTAGAAATCATCTCAGCCACGATGGATGTGGGCACGGTTTACCAAATCCCCATTTTTGTGGAATACAACGGCCTGCAAAAATCGTTTGGCGTGGACGTTTGTGGCTTCCGCGTCACGGCCAAACATCCGCAGCAAATTGTAGATCCCCTCACCCGGTTGCTGCATGGCCTGGTGAATGCCTCACGCCTGCCCGACTACGTCTTTATTGCCCGGCGCGCCCGCGCCGTTTTCCCCGTTTACACCATCAATGAACAGGTAATGGCCGTGACGAAAAACGGGCCTGTTTTTAAACATGTGGAGCTGGCCAAAGTCCGTGAATATCTCACCGACTTTTTGCACGAGGCAAGCATTTTAGGTGAAAAAGGTTTGAGCGATAAGCTGCACGTGCGCGGCGTCAGCCGTTCCACGCTGGGGCTGCGACGGCCGATTTGCTACTTCAAAAAGCGCATCACCGGGCAAGTCGACTTTTGGGCACCGGTATTCCAGGCCGCCGACGGCAAAACAATCTACACCTACGCTGTCAACCAGCGGCGCGCGGCGGCCAAAGCGGCCGGGATGGAAGTGCTGGATTTGTGGGAGCTGGTGGCTGAGGCGTTGATTGGGGACGGCCGTTTACAAAACAAGTTCGATCTGCGCCCGGACCGACTGTTTCCACCCCATTGGCAGGAAATTCAAGGCTATTTGCATAAGGAACGGCCGTTACAAATCAATCAAATCGAATTGCCCCAATACCGCGATGGTCTGCATTGGTTGGCGGTGGAAGCCCGTCCCGACGAAGAGCGGTTTGGCCTGTTCCTGGGCCGGAGCGCCGATGATCTCGCCCAACGCGTAAAGGCCGATTTTCAGCGGCGCGGCCTGCTCTAAGCCTCACACTTAAAAAAACCGTGGTCATTTAGACAGTTTGCACAAATGGGAGACGGCCGTTTTGCTACAAACTACTATTTGACGAACCTTGTTCATCTCGCTAGAATAGCCAGCCTATAGCAAAAATATATTGTAAAGGCCAAGACGCCTCGCCAGAAAACCCTTCAGGTCTTCTGCGCGTAGGCGTCTTTTTTGTTGGCAGGTGCCTAACCTCCCGCAGGTTCCTGCCCCGGCAAACTATTTTTAAGAAGCCTGCGGGAGGTTGAGTTAAGTATCCAATTTATTGAGGAGAAACAATATGAGTGGAAACAAAGCCAGACTAGATGCTATTTCAGCAGTTATTAATTATAAGCCTATTTCAGAACCATTGAACTTCGCCGAGACGCCAACCAAGGAATTGTTTGCCTCGAACGTGTTCAGTACGGCCGTTATGAAACAACGGCTGCCCAAACCTGTCTATAAATCAATCATGGCCACCATCCAGAAAGGTGCGCCGCTGGACACGTCCACCGCCGATGTTGTTGCCTCTGCCATGAAGGATTGGGCCATCGAAAAAGGGGCAACCCATTACGCCCATGTCTTCTACCCACTCACCGGCCTCACCGCCGAAAAGCACGACAGCTTCCTCTCGCCCAACGGTGACGGCCTAGCCATTGCCGAATTTAGCGGCGAGCAGCTCATCCAGGGCGAACCAGACGGTTCCAGCTTCCCCACCGGCGGCATTCGCCCCACGTTTGAAGCACGGGGTTACACCGCCTGGGACGTTACCAGCCTGGCCTACATTCTGGAAAACCCCAACGGCACAACGCTGTGCATTCCCACCGCCTTCGTCTCCTGGACCGGCGAGGCGTTGGACAAAAAGACGCCGCTGCTGCGGGCCATGAAGGCCCTTAACACACAGGCACAGCGTATTCTCAAGCTGTTTGGCGACACCGATGGCAGCCTGGTCACCTCCACCGCCGGCCCTGAGCAAGAATATTTCCTCATCGACCGCAACTTCTTCCTGGCCCGCCCCGACCTGATGACCGCCGGGCGCACCCTGTTTGGCGCTGCTCCGGCCAAAGGCCAGGAATTTGACGACCATTATTTTGGTGCCATTCCCGAGCGTGTGCTGGCCTGCATGATGGAAACCGAGCGTGAACTGTATAAATTAGGCGTGCCCGTAAAAACCCGCCACAATGAAGTAGCCCCTGGTCAGTATGAAGTGGCCCCCGTCTTTGAGAACGCTAATGTGGCCACCGATCATCAGCAGCTGCTGATGATCATGCTAAAGCGTGTTGCTGAAAAATATGGCATGGTGTGTATTACCCATGAGAAGCCATTTGCCGGCGTCAACGGCTCTGGCAAGCACGTCAACTTCTCCTTTGGCAGTGCCTCATTGGGCAACCTGCTTGAACCAGGCGATACCCCTCATGAGAACGCCCGCTTCCTCGTCTTCTGCGCCGCGGTCATTCGTGCGGTAGATAAATATGCACCGCTGCTGCGTTCTGTTATTGCCCACGCGGGCAACGATCATCGCCTGGGGGCCAATGAAGCACCCCCGGCCATCATCTCCATTTTCCTGGGCGACCAGCTGACGGAAGTATTTGAACAAATCAAGACCGGTGGTGCCAAGAGCTCCAAAGCCAAGAGTACGCTCAACATTGGCGTGGATACGCTGCCGCCGCTGCCCCTGCATTCCGGCGACCGCAACCGCACCAGCCCGTTTGCCTTCACTGGCAACAAGTTTGAGTTCCGTGCTGTTGGCTCCAGCCAATCGATCGCCACGCCGTTGATGGCTTTGAACACCATCGTGGCCGAATCCATCGACGCCATTGCCACTCGCCTGGAAGCGGACACAGCCGGCGACGCCGGCAAGCTGGACGACGCGATTCAGAAATTGCTGCAGGAGATTATGGTGGAACACGGCCGTATCATCTTCAACGGTGACGGCTATTCCGAAGCATGGCACAAAGAGGCCGAAGCACGCGGATTGCCTAACTTGCGCACCTCTGTTGAAGCCATTCCTGAATTTGGCAGTGAAGCGGCCGTGGAACTGTTCAAAAAGTATAATGTCCTCTCGCCGCGCGAAGTAGAAAGCCGCGTTGAGGTGAAGCTGGAACAGTATGCCATGGCCATCGCCGTAGAGGCCAAACTGACGGCCAAGATCGCCAAAACGATGATCTTCCCCGCCGCCATCCGCTACCAAAGCGAACTGGCCACCACCTGCGCCAACCTCAAGGCCGTCGGCTATTCCTTCGATACCAACACGCTAGATCGCGTCACCGAGCTGGTGCGCTGCCTGCAAGACAGCACGGTCGAACTGGACATGGCTCTGGCCCATGAAGGCGGCAGCGTCTTCGAAGAAGCCGAACACGCCCTGAAGAAGCTCATTCCGGCCATGAACGTGGTCCGTGAATACGCCGACACGCTGGAAACCATCGTCGCCGACGATTTATGGCCGCTGCCGTCCTACCAGGAAATGTTGTTCATCAAATAGAGCAGTAAAAAGTGATTGAGTAAAAAGTGAAAAGTGAGTCAGCCTACTTTTCACTTTTTACTTTTCACTTATCACTCCTCCCTACTCCTCCACCTGATATAATCCTTCCATGTTCAACACCCACTCCACCCGTCCCCAGGCATTGAGCGCTCTGCGGGAAATTGCCCGCGCCCTCAGCACCGCCTGGGATTTAGACACCACCCTGGACCTCATCGTGCGCAAAACCACCGAGGTGATGCACGTCGATTCCTGCACCATTTATCTGCTGGACCCGGACGGCAGCACGCTGCGGCTGCGGGCCAGCACCGGGCTGGCCAACCGTGCTCTGGGCCGGGCCACGCTGGAAATGGGCGAAGGCATGACAGGGTATGCCGTGCAAAGCAATCAACCCGTCTTTGCCCGCGATGCCCAGCTTGACCCGCATTTTAAGTGGGTCGATGAGGCGGAAGAAACGCCGTTCGCCTCGCTGCTGGCCGTGCCGCTGGTAATCGATGTTGATGTAATTGGCGCGCTGAATGTGCAAACGCGCACGCCGCATGATTTTAGCGAGAACGAAGTGGCCTTGCTGTCGCTGATTGGCGACATGGCCGCCGGAACGCTGGCTAAAGCCCAACTTTATGACAAGCAAACCCGCCAAATCGAGGAGATGCGCGCCCTGGCGCAGGTGAGCGAAGTTGTTACGTCGCCGCAGTATTTGGATGACATTCTGGATGTGGTGACGGAAATGGCGGCGAAGATGATGGATACGGCCGTTTGCGCCATCTTCCTCCTCAACGAAACCGGCACCCACCTGGAACTTCGCTCCGCCCGGCGCGACCAGACCCCCTACCAACACCGCCCACCGCTGCCGGCTGATGCCACCGACAGCGTCATCGGCACGGTGCTGCATACCGGGCAGCCACTTTACATTGCCAACGTGCAAACCGACAAACGATACAAAGGCAAAGAACTGGCCCGAAAAGAAGGATTGGTCTCGCTGCTTTCTGTACCGCTCAGCGTGCGCGACAGGGTGATTGGCGTCTTCAACTGCTACACAACAGAACAGCGCCAGTTCAGCGAGGAACAGCAAACGTTATTTGCCACGCTGGCCAACCAGACGGCGCTGGCCATTGAGAATGCGCGGTTGGTGACCAATACGGCCGTCGTCCGCGAAATGCACCACCGCATCAAAAACAATCTACAAACCGTGGCCATGCTCATGCAGCTCCAAATGGCCGATGCTGACCGATTAGACCCGCGCGAAGTGCTGCAAACCAACATTCACCGCATCCGCAGTATTGCCGCCGTGCATGAGATTTTGTCGGAAAAAGGGTTCCGCCTGGTGGACGTGAAGGACGTGCTGGAACGAATCAGCCGCGCCACGGCCGAAACCATGACTCACCCCAGCCAATCGCTCACCATCCGTGTGTTTGGCGATGCCATTACCCTGCCCAGCAAACCGGCCACGGCCATTGCCCTGGTGGTCAACGAACTGGTGCAAAACAGCCTGGAACACGCCTTTGCCGACCGCTCCGCCGATGGCCAGATCGACATCTCATTAGGCCGCTCTCCCGATGAAATCATCATCATCGTGCGCGACAATGGCAGCGGTTTGCCGGCTGACCTGAAGCCGGGACTGGGTTTGGAAATTGTGGAAACATTGGTGCAGGAAGATTTAAACGGCCGTCTCAAATTCAACCGTCCCCCAAACGGCGGCACCGAAATCAGCCTCCGCCTCCCCCGTACCATTGAGCAGGAAATTGGGTAGAAAATTTTATACAAAGGAACAAAAGCAGGAAGGAACCAAGATTAATTAGCCCTTTGTTGCTTCGTTTCTTTGTCCCTTCGTCATAAAAATTCCAAACTTCGCACTTGCACAGTTGCATACTTGCAAACTACAATCCCGCTCATGCGCATTTTAATTGCCGACGACGAGTCGATCATCCGCATGGGCCTGAAATCCATCTTGCAAGAGCTGGGGCATGAGGTGCTGGCGGCCACAAACGGCCGTGAAGCATTAGAAATGGCCCGCCGCCACCGCCCCGACCTGGCCATTTTGGACATCAAAATGCCGTTCACCGACGGCTTGCAGGCAGCCAAGACGCTGGCCCGCACCCAGCCGATGCCCATCCTGCTGCTCACCGCCTTCAGCGAGCAAGACCTCATCGACAAAGCCACCGACCTGCCAATTCATGGCTACCTCATCAAACCTGTCAAGCCGGAGGAACTTTCGGCGGCGATCACCGTGGCTTATAAGCGGTTTCTTGACAGCCAGGCGCTTAAAGAAGAGGCCGACAAGCTGGCCGACGCCCTGGAAACCCGCAAGCTGCTGGACAAAGCCAAAGCCCGCCTCATGGCCACCGGCTTGAGCGAAGAAGAAGCATACCGAACATTGCAGCAGCAGGCGCGGAACGGCCGTATTAGCCTGCGTGCCGTCGCCACCGCCATCCTCAAACAAAAACCTAGCTAACTCTACGATCAAAAAACGCCCTCCCCAAATTATTGGAGAGGGCGTTTAACTTTTTACTAACCGTACTTACGCATCCAGCGATTCTTCCACCGTTTGCGGTACTTCTACCGTGGCGTCTTCCGCTTTCTGGAATACCAGCATATCATCTACTTCATCGATATGCACAATGTCGCCGGAAGCAAATTCACCCCTCAGCAGCTTAACCGACAGCGGGCTTTCTACAAAGCGCTGCAAGGCGCGACGCAGCGGCCGGGCACCAAAATCTTCATCAAAACCCTGCCTGGCCAGCCAGCGCTGGGCCGCTTCCGTGAGGATAATGGAGAGACCACCCTGCTCCGACAGGCGCTCCTGCACCTCTTTCATTTGCAACGTCACAATCTCGACCACGTGCTCTTCGCTCAGCGGCTCAAAGATGATGATTTCGTCAATCCGGTTGATAAACTCCGGCCGGAAGGTTTTCTTCAGTGCGTCTTCAATCCGCTTGTGCTCGGTAGCTTCGTCAGAGTCGCGCATACCGGCAAAGCCCAGCGCGCCGGAGCTTTTTACAAAAGAGGTGCCTACGTTACTGGTCATCACAATGACGGTATTGCGGAAGTTGACCAACCGGCCCTGACCATCAGTTAAACGGCCGTCGTCCAGCAGTTGCAACAACGCATTCCACACATCGGGATGGGCTTTCTCAATTTCGTCGAAGAGCACAAGGGAATACGGCCGTCTGCGCACCTGTTCCGTTAATTGGCCACCCTGATCGTAGCCAACGTACCCCGGAGGCGCACCAAACAGGCGGCTGACCGTGTGCTGCTCGCGGTATTCGCTCATGTCTACACGAATCAGGGCATCTTCATCATCAAAAAGGAACTCAGCCAATGCTTTGGCCAGCTCCGTTTTACCGACGCCAGAGCTGCCCAGGAAGATAAACGAGCCAATCGGACGGCGCGGGTCGCTCAGGCCAGACCGGCTGCGGCGGATAGCGTCAGACAGAGCCACAATGGCTTTGTCCTGCCCCACAATGCGCTCGTGCAGCCGCTCTTCCATTTGCAGCAGCTTCTCGGCTTCCGTTTCCATCATTTGCGTTACCGGAATGCCCGTCCACGAAGCCACCACACCGGCAATATCTTCTTCGGTTACAATCTCGTCCAGCTCATTTTCTGACTGCCACTTTTCGCGGGCAGCAGCAAACTCGCCTTCCAGGCGCAGCCGTTCGGCTCGGACCGTGGCGGCCCGTTCGTAGTCACGCACGGTGTGGGCCTCTTCCTCTTCGGCCGTCAGCTTATCAACTTCAATTTTGAGTTCTTTCAGGTCGGCAGGCAGCGTATGCAAAGCGACACGCAGTTTAGCAGCAGCCTCATCCATTAAATCAATCGCCTTGTCGGGCAACCGGCGGTCCATCACGTACCGCTGGGACAACTTTACAGCCGCCACCAGGGCGTCATCTGAATAGGTAATCTTATGATGCTGCTCATAGCGTCCGCGCAGACCACGCAGCATGTCAATCGTATCGTCTACCGACGGTTCATCGACAAACACCGGCGCAAAACGACGCTCCAGCGCGCTGTCCTTTTCAATGTATTGCCGATACTCATCCAGCGTGGTGGCCCCAACACATTGCAGTTCGCCTCGGGCCAGCGCGGGTTTGAGCATGTTGCTGGCGTCCATCGCCCCTTGGGCTGAACCGGCACCGACAACGGTGTGCAGCTCATCAATAAAGAGAATGATTTCGCCCTGCGCCCGCTGAATTTCTTCCATTGACGCTTTCAGGCGCTCTTCAAACTCACCGCGGAAGCGGCTGCCGGCAATCATGGCACCCAAATCGAGCGACACAACCTTTTTGTTGAGCAGGTTTTCCGGCACGTCATTTTTGTTGATCTTTTGCGCCAGTCCCTCCACGATGGCCGTTTTACCCACGCCAGCCTCACCGATGAGCACGGGGTTGTTTTTGGTACGACGGCTGAGCACCTGCACCACGCGCATGATCTCATCATCCCGCCCAATGACGGGGTCCAGCTTGCCTTCACGAGCCAGCTGAGTAAGGTCACGGCTGTATTTGTCCAGGGTACGGTAGCGGCTTTCCGCCTGCCGGTCGGTCACCCGCGCACCACCGCGCAGTTCTTGAATGCTATTGAGCACCCGCTCACGCGTCACGCCAAACTCCTGCAAAATGCGGGCCGAGGGCGTGTTGCGCTCGCTTAAAATTGCCAGGAACAAATGCTCGGTGGAGATAAATTCATCTTTGAGCCGATTGGCTTCGCCCTGCGCCAGCTCCAGTACGGTGCGAATGCGAGGCGTGTAGAAAATTTGCCCCACCCCGCCGCCATACACAGACACTTTGGGGCTGTTACGTAATTCTTCTTCCAAACGCTGCTGAATGGCCGCAACGTCGATCTTCAGTTGATCAAGCAGTTGAGGAACGGCGCCATCTTCTTGCCGCATGAGCGCCAGGAAAAGGTGTTCGGTATCGACCTGGGTATGGCCGTATTCCTGGGTCAGTTCATACGCTCTGGCGGCCGCATCCTGGGCACGTTCCGTAAATCTGTCAAATCGCATGTTTATTTCCTTGTTTTTTGTTAAGCCACAAATCTTATCGGTTTCATCTGCGAAACACACTGCGGCAAATTACGGCCGTTACTGTACCCGCTAAAAATTGGATTCTCGTAAGAATACAGCACCCAATTGTTAACACTTTCTAAAGCACCCGAATGCCTTCCATCTCATCATACCCATCCCCCCAGACCAAAATTTTGAACGGTGTCACTTCAATGAGCCGCCAGGTAGTGCTGTCATCGTAACGGAAATCCCATTCATATTTATGATAAAAATAATCGGCCAGCACGTCTACTGTACCGCGGTCAGCAACATGGGCTTCCCCCTCAATAATGACCACACTGTCTGTATCAGGCAGTGACAAAGAGACAGATTGATTGCGATACATATTGGTGAACTTTTGGGTGTCGCTGCCGGTGGCAAAGTAGATTTTGCCATCCAGCCAGATGTACCAGACGGGAACCAGGTGGGGACGGCCGTCAAAGCGCACGGTGGCCAACCAGATGGTCATTTCGCGCCCCAAGCGTCCTACAATTGCTCGCCAGCGGTCGGGATTTCGTCGTCTCACAGGGGAGATTATACGAAAAAATGCCGTTTGAAACAGAATTCGTTAATCGGTTATCCGTGAGCGGTGGTCGGTAAAGCGGTTTACTAATTACCGTTTACCGATAACTGATCACCGTGCCACACGGCCGTTTCCACCCCTGCACCACTCAAGCCCAACAACCGCTCAACCTGCCGGGCATACGGCTCCGCCGCGCCGGTGGTGATAAAGCGCACGCCGCCGGGCTGTGAGCCATCAGCCAGCAAATTGTGCTGGCGCAGGACGACGCCGGTTTGCCGGGCTACGGCCGGGGCGGGATCGATAATGGTAACGGCCGTGCCCACAATTCCCTCTACCACCGGCAGCACAAACGGATAATGAGTACAGCCCATAACGATTGTGTCGACGCCAGCGGCCAGCATGGGCGTAAGTGCCTGCCGCAAAACTTGATGCACGGCCAGGCTGTCCAGCCGCCCCGCTTCAATCTCCGGTACCAACCCCACACACGGATCTTCCCACACCGTTACGCCTTTGGCGTATTCTGCCGTCAACCGCGCGTAGCGCGCGCTGGCAAAGGTACCGCCGGTCGCCAGGATGCCTACTTTGCCGCTTTGCGTTTGCTGGGCCGCAGGCTTCACCGCCGGTTCCATGCCTACAAACGGCAGCTCAAACTGCTCTCGCAGCAGGCTCAACGCCGCCGCCGAGGCTGTATTACAGGCTACGACCAGCGCCTTCACATTTAATTGCAGAAAAAATTGGGTGATCCCCTGGCTAAACTGGATGATTTCCTGGGCCGAACGGGAACCATAGGGCACGTGCCCCTGGTCTGCCAGGTAAATGAACTGCTCCACAGGCAGCTGCGCCTGTAAATGGCGCAAGACAGAGAGGCCACCTACGCCGGAGTCGAATACGCCAATCGGGTGCTCGTTCACGCTTTTTGATATCCTGGTGAACGGTAAACGGTTATCCGTAATCGGTGGGCGGTAAAACGGATTACCGATTACTGATTACCGATAACTGATAACCGGCTGCGCCGCCGCCGCTTCCACCAGCCCGCGGAACAGCCCCAGCATGTGTGGCGCGCTGTGGATGAGATTTTCCGGGTGCCACTGTACGCCCAGGGCAAAGGGATGGTTGATCACTTCCACAGCTTCGATAAGGTCGTCAGGAGCAACGGCCGTTGCCCGCAAATCATTGGCCAGCCGCCGGATACCCTGATGATGCAGGCTGTTAACGGCCGTTTCCGTCATCCCCAACTGTTTGGCCAGCAAGGAGTCCGGCTCGATGGTGACATTGTGGGCCAGGTAGTTACGCGGATGGCTGTGTACGTGTTCGTGATGCATCGCCTGGGGCATGAGCAGCTCCACATCTTCCCAAAGCGAGCCACCCAGGGCCACATTAAGCACCTGCAAACCGCGGCAGATGGCCAAAAGCGGCTTTTGTTGGTGGACGGCCGTACGGGCCACCGTAATTTCTACCCGATCCCGATCCGCATCAATGCCGGCCACCGTAGGATGCCCCTGGCCCTGGTAAATACTTGGCTCAATATCACCGCCGCCGGGCAGTAGAATGCCGTCCATCTGCTGTATCGCAGTGCGCAAATCTTCATCGCTCAACCCCAACGGGATCATCACCGGGATGCCGCCAGCGGCCACCACCGCCTCTAAATAAGAAGGCATCAGCCCCAAAACATCGATGGGTGGCGATTCGCCGGAAGCTTTGCGGTAGGTCGTGCAGCCAATTAACGGTTTGCGAGTTGTCGCGATCATGCCCATCTCCAAGTTTGCGGTGGGACGCACTTTCATGGGCGGTTATGGATGCGCCTGGCTCTGGTGCAAGTGCGTCGTACCTATAAAGTTAAAAGCAGGAAACAAAAAAGGGTGAAAGCGATGATGCTTTCACCCAGTTCTTGGTGCCAGATAATTGATCTGGTTTGGCGGCACCATTTATACCAGGCCCGACCCACACCTGAGGTGATACGGCCGTTGCCCGGAAAAAATCACTCTTAAAAAACCCGCTTTTCCCGCAGCCGGGCCGATTTACCCGTACGGTTACGCAGATAATACAGCTGTGCCCGGCGCACATACGCCCGCCGATGTATATCAATCTTCTCAATGCGGGGCGAATTCAACAGAAAGGTACGTTCCACGCCAATGCCGTTGGAAGCAATACGGCGCACGGTAAAGTTGCTGTTGTTCCCACTGCGGCGCATACGAATAACGGTACCACGTACAATTTGGGAACGTTCATTACGCTCACCAACGTTGACCCGTACATGAACGGTTACATCATCGCCAACGTTTAATTCCGGCAGGGATTCATTTGTATCATCAAAGGTTTTCAGCAGTAAATCAGACATAATTCCATCTCCAGCGGCTATAATCCGCGAATTTTTTCAACTATTGCGCTCTGCCAAGTAGCTGTTCAGAACTACACCAGCAATTTGGAACCGAACGGCAACTTCAACGCTATTCGCTAATTCCGTATTTTATTTGCGAAGGTGCATTTGAGGCAAGTTTTGTTTTCGCTTTCACATAAAGATAGCCCGCGCGGCGGGCTAGGAGATGAAATATAACACGACAGCGGCAGACAAGCAACAAAAAAGCCCCAACAAAAAGTTGGAGCTTTTCTTTTTTGCAACGGCACAGCCGTTTTTTTGCGGTCAGACAAATCATAAAGAGATTTTAAACAATAATTCTTGTGATTTGCCCGAGTAATCGGCCCAAACGCCTTTGGTTTTTCTGCAAAAGCTTTTTGCCGATTACCACCAATTAGCCCGCTTTCTTCAGAACGGGCAAACCGTTGCGGCTTTCGGAAACAACGTACCCTGCCGGTACGGCATCCAGAGCGCCGTCTTTGACTTCCTTGGCGAAGAAGTAGATTGTTTGGGTACGGCCGTTTTTCAACGTTGTGTCTTTACGATGCAGAAAATAGGTGCGATCTTTTGAATTTGTAAAACTGTAAGCCATTTTTTCCTTCCTTGTGCAAATAAGATTTCCAGGCTGACGCGCTAAAAAGTATCAGCTTGGATTTTATAATTATGCCTCTGTAAATTTGCCACGAGAGGCAACGGCTGACCATGTTAGATCAATATTGCTCAGTTGGCAAGGGTTTCCCCCTAAAAATGGGTGAATTTTCTCCTGTAATCATGAAAAATTAAGGCAATTTCACCGCTTTGACGCCCCTTTTGTTGACTGCTATACTTCACCGTTGCCGCATTAAAAGAAAAGACAACAATAAACAAACAGTTAACTCAGGAATATTTATGCGTTTATCACAAGCATTTGGCAAAACATTACGAGAAGCCCCGGCCGACGCCGAAATGATCAGCCACCAACTGCTGATCCGGGCCAATTTTGTACGGCCGTTAGGTGCCGGAATCTACACCTACATGCCCTTTGGCTACCGCGTTCTGCGCAAAATCTGGAACATCCTCGCCCAAGAAATGGACGCCATCGGCGGCCAGGAAATGTGGATGCCCAACATCCACCCCGCCGCCACCTGGCAGGCCACTGGCCGCTGGGACACCATGGACGTGCTCATGAAGGTGAAGGCTGGCGGCGGGCGTGAATATGCCCTTTCCGCCACCCATGAAGAAGTCGTGGTTGATCTGGCCCTACGCGAGATTGAAAGCTACCGTGACCTGCCCAAGCTGGTTTACCACATCAGCAAAAAGTTCCGCGATGAGCCGCGCGCTCGCGGCGGCCTGATGCGCCTGCGCGAATTCATCATGAAAGATGCCTACAGCCTGGACACCAGTGAAGAAGCGCTGGACGAATTCTATCCCAAGATGCTCCAGGCCTATTACAACGTCTTCGAGCGGGCCGGAACACCAGCCGTGGCCATCAATGCCGACGTAGGCGCGATGGGCGGCAAGACTTCCCACGAATTTGTGGTGCCCCACGAGGGCGGCGAAGACACTTACATCACCTCGGAAGACGGCAGCTATTCGGCCAACGTGGAAGCGGCCGAATTCATCCGCGAGGGTGAAAAGCCGGCTGAACTGGCCCCGTTAACCAAAGTGGCAACCCCCGATTGCAAAACCATCGCCCAGGTGGCGGAATTCATCGAGGTGCCCACCAGCCAGACGCTGAAAGCTGTATTTTATTGGTGGTCGCCGGCGGTGGGACGAGAGGCTGACGGCCGTTTCATTTTCGGTCTGGTGCGTGGCGATTTGGACGTGAACGAGGTCAAAATGATCAATGCCCTGGGCGGCGGCGTGCTGCGTCCAGCCACGGATGAAGAAATCGTGGCGGCCGGGGCCACCCCTGGCTATGCTTCCCCCATTGGCCTGGAAGTCGCCCCTGATTTGCAGTCGCCCGGCGTCTACGTCCTGGCCGATTTATCCATTGAAGCGGGCGGTAACTTTGTGGTGGGGGCCAACGACGACGGCTATCATTACACCGGTGCCAATTATCCGCGCGACCATGCCATCAGCCAGATGGCCGACATTGCCCAGGCAGACACGGGCCATAAAGCACCCAACGGCAGCCGCCTGGTGGCGCGCCGCTGCATCGAGGCCGGTCACTGCTTCAAGCTGGGCACGCGCTACAGCGCCGCCACCAACGCCACCTACCTGGACGAAAACGGCCAGCCGCAGTTCATCTTCATGGGTTCCTACGGCATCGGTTTGGATCGGCTGATGGCCACCGTCGTGGAGCTGCATAATGATGAGTACGGCATCATCTGGCCCGACAGCGTTGCTCCATACCAGATTCACCTGCTGCACTTGGGCAAAGGGGACGATGTGCGTGAAGCCGCCGACAAGCTCTACGCCGATCTCACTCGCGCCGGATATGAGGTGCTGTACGACGACCGGGAGCTCAGCGCCGGCGTCAAATTCAACGACGCCGACCTGATTGGCATTCCCTGGCGCATCGCCGTGGGCGGACGCGGCCTCAAGGAAGGCAAGGTTGAGGTTAAGCGTCGCAGCGAAAGCGAGCGCAGTGACGTGCCGCTGGCCGAAATTGAGACATTTTTGCGAGAGAATATTTAGAGACTTGTCCTGAGCTTGACGAAGGATTTGACGGCCGTTTTTCGTTTGCAACACGTATTTTTCACTGTGACAAAAGTACGGTGAGCCTCGCTATCGGTACCTACTACTTATACCATCCATGGAAAAAGCCCTCTATTATTTTTGTATATGGGCTCGGGAACCGATACTTATGCGAAACAGCTGGGAGCTGATAGTGCAAGGCTTGTCATTCCAATCATATTGGTATTGTCTTCGGTTGCCAACGTTTTCCTGAGTCTGCAAAGAGACCTGCATATCCTTTCGTCGCTGGCCCTGTTTTTTCTTTTCCCCACTATTTGCTACATCATCTGGCGGCTGCTGAACAGCGAACGTTATCCAACCGCCATCTATTTATTCCTGGCCGTCCATGAAATATTGCTCACCTATTTGATTTGGAAGTTTTGGGTTCCCGGCAGTTTTATTCCCTATCTTTTTGCCATTTTAATTGTCGTCAGCAGCATGATCCTGGAGCCTTATGCCAGCTATCGTGTTTGGGGTATCACCAGCCTGCTCATGATTGCAGCTATTGTTAGCCAGGATGCATTTGTGGCGGCAAATATAAAAGCGTTCCTGGCACCGCTTGGCATCAATCTTTTGCTGGCAACGGCCGTTGCCAATTCCTTTTATGATTGGCATCATGCCACCCTGACCATTAATGAGCTTTATCAAAAGGTCCAGCATCGTCGGGATGAACTGTATGCGCTCAAAGAAGAATTGCAGCAGGTCAACACGTTGTTAACCGTTACCAATCGGCAACTTGAAGTGGCCAAAACCGCCGCCGAAGCGGCAACAGTGGCCAAAAGCCAATTTCTGGCCTCGATGAGCCACGAAATTCGCACTCCTATGAACGGCGTTATCGGCATGACCAGCCTGCTGCAAGAAACTGAACTGGATGCTGACCAGCAAAGTTTCGTAGAAATCATTCGCGCCAGCGGCGAATCATTGCTCACTATCATCAACGATATTCTTGATTTCTCCAAAATAGAATCAAACCAGTTGGAGTTGGAGCAGCACGCTTTTGATCTACATGCCTGTGTGGAAAGTGCCGTGGATCTTCTGGCGCATCAGGCTGCATTAAAAGGCATTGAGCTAACCTGTTTTTTTGACGAATCGGTACCCCGCCACATCGTTTCCGACCCAACGCGGCTGCGGCAGGTGTTGGTAAATTTGCTGTCTAACGCTGTGAAATTTACGGAAAAGGGTGAAGTTTCCGTCCGCGTATGCAGCAAGGCAATTGCCACAAATCGGACAGAGATCACCTTTTCTATTCGCGACACCGGCATTGGCATTTCACCGGAGAAGAGCGACCGGCTCTTCAAACCTTTTAGTCAGGTTGATGCTTCTACGACAAGAAAGTATGGGGGCACCGGTTTGGGATTGGTGATTTGTAAAAGACTTTGTGAATTCATGGGAGGAGACATTTGGGTAGAAAGCGAGCTTGGAGAGGGATCAACATTTACTTTTACAATTGTGGCTGAGCCTGCCGCGCTTCCAGAAGAAGAAGCGGTTGCCAGCGATAATTCTCAGTTTGCTAACAGAAACGTTCTCATCGTCGATGACAATGAAACAAACCGCCTTGTTCTTTCGCGCACAGTCACGAATTGGGGGATGCAGTCTGAATCCTTTAGCTCAGGTGAAGAAGTCTTGTCATTGTTCAACAACGGTCACAATCATCAGCAGTACGATGTCGCCTTGTTAGACTACGACATGCCGGCAATGAATGGGGGAAAGCTGGCGAAGGCATTGAAGCAGGTGGCGCCGAATTTGCCCATTGTTATCTTGAGCAGCATGGGCGAAACAGACAAATCTTACCAGGAGCAGGTGAACTATTGGCTCTATAAGCCGGTAAAAAAGGATCAGTTGTCAGGCATTTTAAGCCAGGTTTTCCACAACTTATCCACAGCCAAAGAAACGGGTTTAACATTGCCAACGGCTGCCAGACGGCCGTCTCTCCGCATTCTTCTGGTGGAAGACAACAACGTGAACCAACAAGTAGCGCTGCGCATGTTGCAAAGATTTGGCTATCAGGCAGATACGGCAATGAATGGAGCTGAGGCGGTAACGGCCGTCAGGCTCAGACCATACGACGTTGTTTTCATGGATGTACAAATGCCGGTGATGGACGGACTGGAAGCCACCCGCCAGATTCGCGCCCTGAACGGCACGGTGGCCCAGCCCTGGATTGTCGCTATGACCGCCGACGTGTTGGATGATGCCATTAACAGCTGCCTGGCGGCCGGCATGAATGATTTCATTGGCAAACCAGCCACAATTAACATGTTAGAAACCGCTCTTGAGGCCGTACCTGACAACCAAACCGACGCCACGCCCCAGGCGTCAGCCAAGCAAAATCTTCGCTTTGCTCCCTAATTCACCATCCACGAATTGAAAAACAAAAGCAACTCCACCTGTCATGCTGAGTGAAACGAAGCATCCCTACGGCCGTTCTCTAATGTAGACAAGGCCTCCACAAGATAACCTCCGGTGGGATTCTTCGCTTTGCTCAGAAGCCTGGTTCCCTGATTCCATACAAACCCTGTATAAATTGAGCTAAAAAAGAATCCGATATTTCATGCTATAATCTCGCTCAGGCAAAATAATGACCCATGATATCAATGCCAAAAAAGCCGGTACTCTTTTTATCCATACTTATTCTGACGATATTTTTCCTGCTCTGGGGGAGCGGTTTTTTCGGAGAAGTATTGTTTCCTGCCTGCAAGCCAACATCCCCTTCAACAGCAAATTGCTCTCAGGGGAATACAGTGGACGAAGTTAACTTATCCATCAATGATGCAACTGAAAATGGCTTCCCATTGTATTTGCCATCGACCCAAACTGTAGAAACTGAGCAGCTTGTATTTCCACCTGACATATACCACGAGGTCTATAGTTCAACATGTACATACTTGAGAATACCAATACAGCAACAGGGGCAAAAGATTCCAATTGTTTCTCTGCAAATTTCAAATGGCTGTGCTTATCCTGTTCCAACTTCGATGTATACGAGCGAAATTCCCTTGTCCTGGGCTGAAAATAGTAGAGCTTACCTTATTGATGATCTTGAAGAATCGATTATTGTTTTCAAGGAATCTATGAGCGGATTTCAATATCTTGTTTTCTTTGAAGGGCCTGTAGATTCAACAATCGATCTACTGGAATCTATGGATCATGTTCATAAATGATCTGTTTGAATGCTTGATAGTGCTTCTTTCTGCTAAACCCAAACGGCCGTAATTCCTGCTATAATACCCCCCAATTCTCACTAAAAACTGAACTGCACCTGGAGGTCAGAACATGACAGCAAAGCGACAACCGTGGCACGCCGTAACCCAAAATTTGGTGGATGTAGCCATGGGACGGCAAAGCGCCGATCTCGTCATCCAAAACGGCCGTTGGGTCAACGTGCACAGCGGCGAAATCATCCCCCAGACTGACGTGGCCGTGAAAGACGGCCGTATCGCCTACGTCGGCCCGGATGCCGGCCACACCATTGGGAACACCACAGAAATCATTGCGGCCAACGGCCGTTACCTCATCCCCGGCCTGTGCGACGCCCACATGCACGTCGAAAGCGGCATGGTCACCGTCACCGAGTTTGCCCGCGCCGTCATCCCCCACGGCACCACCAGCATGTTTATCGACCCCCACGAAATTGCCAACGTCCTCGGCCTGCCCGGCGTCAAGCTGATGCACGACGAGGCCCAAACGCTGCCCGTCAACATCTACGTGCAGATGCCCAGCTGCGTCCCCAGCGCCCCCGGCCTGGAAACGCCCGGCGCGTCCATCGGTCCCGACGAAGTGGCCGAAGCGATGCAGTGGCCGGGCATCATCGGCCTGGGCGAGATGATGAACTTCCCCGGCGTCTACCTGAACGATGACAAGATGCACGCCGAGATGGCTGAAACGATGAAGGCGGGCAAGGTGATTGGCGGCCATTATGCCTCTTTGGATTTGGGACGGCCGTTTCACGGTTACGCCGCCAGTGGTCCGGCCGACGACCACGAGGGCACCCGCCCCGAAGATGCCGTCGCCCGCGTACGTCAAGGGATGAAAGCGATGCTGCGCCTCGGCTCCGCCTGGTACGACGTCGCCAGCCAGGTCAAAGCAATCACCGAGCAGGGGCTGGACAGCCGCAACTTCATCCTCTGCACCGACGACAGCCATTCCGGCACGTTGGTGAACGACGGCCACATGAACCGCGTCGTGTGCCACGCCATTGCCCAGGGCCTCAAACCGATCACGGCCATTCAGATGGCCACGCTCAACACCGCCCAGCATTTTGGCGTGGAAAAAGATATTGGCTCGATCACCCCTGGCCGCTATGCCGATATTGTTCTTAGCAACGATCTCGTTACGCTGCCTATTGAGATGGTGATTGCCAATGGTGAAGTGGTGGCGGAGAACGGCCGTCTCACCACTGATCTGCCCCCCTACAGCTACCCTGACTTTGCCAAAGGCACCGTCAAACTAGGCAAATCACTCACCGCCGATTCCTTCGATATTCACGCCCCGACGGGCAAAAAGACGGCCAAGGTGCGCACCATCGGCGTGGTGGAAAACCAGGCCCCCACCCGCGCCGAAGAGCGTGTTTTACCGGTAGCGGATGGACTGGTTCAGTTAGACACGCGTCTGGATGTGGCCCAAATTGCCCTGGTGGAACGGCATCAAGCCACTGGCGGCGTGGTCAACGGCTTTGTCGCCGGCTTTGGCTTCAACAACCGCTGTGCCGTGGCCAGCACCGTGGCCCATGACAGCCACCACATGATTGTGGTCGGCACCAGCAAAAGCAACATGGCCTTGGCCGCCAACCGCCTGGGAGAAGTGGGCGGCGGCGTGGTCGTCTTCAAGGATGATGAGGAAATTGCTCTGGTGGAGCTGCCCATCGCCGGGCTGATGTCCAACGAACGAGCCGAAATTGTGGCCGAGAAAGCGGCACGCATGGTTCAGGCAATGGCCGAATGCGGCTGCACCCTCAACAACGCCTATATGCAGCTCAGCCTGCTGGCCCTCGTCGTCATCCCCGACCTGCGCATCTCCGATTTGGGGCTGGTAGATGTGAACAAATTTGAAGTTGTGCCGCTCTTTCTGTAGGTCAATTTTATAAAATTGACCAACGACTATACGATCAAGGCCACTGTTCCGCCGAATCAACCAGCCCTGCTTTGACCGGATTGTTCAGCACATATTGCCGAATCCGCTGTAACTCCGCTTCATCACGCACAATGTGATCATAACTTTCATGCTGCCAGAACTGACCCTGACGACCTAATACTTTGTTTGCTTCTACGGCCGTATATCGCTTCAACGAATGCATAATGGAAGACAAAGCATAGTAATCGCCTGGTTCTTTCTACAGAGGTTGAAGCACGAGATGTGAATGATTGCTCATCAAACAAAAACAATCCAGCAAATACCGTTCCCCATCAAAGTGATGCAGACTGTCTACAACAATTTGGGCCACTTCGGGAATGTTCAACCAGTGAGGTCCCTCCGTCATCGAATCCAGACAAGCGTCCCAACGGCCGAATAAACGTTTGTGCGCTAAATAAGCCAACCGAGCTTGCTCTTGCGAATCGTTAAGACGTGCCAACTCCCGCTTTACACCATTCGCTTCTGCCAGAAGCTCTGCCTGGATATGAGCAGGTAAAGAACCTACCAATCGAAATGTAACGAAAAGTATGGCACCAAGTGGTTGAATATGTGGCAGATGGCGGCGGTAAGCATGTTGAAATTCTAGCATTTTGCGAGAACCGGTAGGTCAATTTTTAAAAATTGACCAACTAAAGCCCTCGCTCGCCGCGAATGTAGGGGACGCCAAGGGCGGCCGGCGCGCCCAACCGCTTGCGCGCCACGGCGCGGGAGCCAATCACCAGGGCGATGATCGTCAAAATAAAGGGCATCATCTGCAAAAAGAAGCCAAAATTGGAGTTAATGAACAGCGGATTGCGGAAGCCAAACAGCGTGGCCGGTCCCTGTAAATCCAAGATACCACGGCGCAGCGCACCAAACAAATAGCCCCCAAGCGCCGCCCGCAGCGGGTCCCACTGGGCAAAAATAACCAGCCCCACGGCAATCCACCCCTGGCCAGACGTCGTTTGTGTGCTGTACCAACCCGGCGACACCGACAAGCTAATCGTCGCACCAGCCAGGCCAGCCAGACAGCCGCCCACAAACACATACAAATAGCGCAAACGATAGACGTTCACCCCCATCGTATCGGCCGCTTCCGGCTTTTCCCCCACGGCGCGCAGGTGCATACCCGGGCGAGTACGGTGAATGTAATACCAGGCCAGCGGTGCAAAAATGTAGCCCACGTAAACCAGCAAGCTGTGGTCAACAAAGAAGATGGGGCCAATTATCGGAATTTGAGACAATAACGGGATATCAAATGAAGGCACCAGCGGCGGATTTTGCCCGGTGAGTCCTTCGCCCAGCACTAGCGCCAAGCCGGTGCCTAAAAAGGTGAGCGACAAGCCGCTCACCACCTGATCGGCCTGAAAATGGATGGTCACCAGGCCATGCGCCAGGCTAATAACGCCGGCGGCCAACATGGCCACAATTAAACCCAACCAGGGACTGTCCGTGCTGAGCGAGGTGCTAAAGCCGGCCATCGCCCCCAACAGCATCATCCCTTCCACGCCTAAATTGAGAATGCCGGATCGCTCAGCGAAGATTTCACCGATGGCGGCAAAGAGCAGAATGGTTCCGGTAGCTAAACCTGCGTGCAAAATAATGATTGGGTCCATGAATAACTCCAAAAAAAGCTATCCGCAGATTTCGCAGATTACACAGATTAATAATTAAGAAATCTGCGAAATCTGTGTAATCTGTGGATTTTTATAGGCGGACGAGGCGGATTTTGTAACGCAGCAGGACATCGCTGCTGATGACCATGAATAAAACGATGCCCTGGAGCAAATTAGACAGGCCAGACGGTTGAATTTCGCGGCCGGCGACGATGAGGGCACCAAACAAAATGGAAACCAAAATGACGGCAAACGGATTGAGCTTGGCCAACCAGGCGATGATAATGCCGGTGAAACCATAGCCGGGCGAGATGCGCTCTTGCAGCCGGTGCACCACGCCGCTGACCTCGGCCATGCCGGCTAATCCGGCCAGACCACCAGACAGCATCATGACAAAAACTATGTTGCGCGTGATGTTGATGCCGGCATAGCGGGCCGCATTGGGATTGTCGCCAATGAGCTTGATTTCGTAGCCCCAGCGGCTGCGTTCGATAATCCACCAAACGACAACGGCCGCAACCACCCCAAACAAAAGGCCCAGATGCAGTGTAATCCCGGCAAAGGCGCTGATCTCGCGGGCGTAGTCGGCCAGGCGCGGCAGCCAAGCATTGCGTTCAAATACGGGCGTCATCTGGAAACCGGCGTCTGACCAACGGTCGAAAATCCAGAAATTGTTCCACAAAATCGCCACATAGTTGAGCATAAGCGTGGTAATGATTTCATTCACCTGATAACGGGCTTTGAGGTAGCCGGGGAAAAAGCCCCAAATCGCACCGCCCAACATGCCCATAATTATCATCATGATGATGACGATGAAGCGTGGCGTTTCCGGGCCAACCAGGGGAACAAGCACCACCAGGCTGGCGGCAAAAGCGCCGATGTAAAATTGCCCTTCCGCGCCGATGTTCCACAGCTTCATTTTGAAGGCTACCGTACAGGCCAGCCCTACCATGATGAGCGGTGTGGCCTTGACCAGCGTGTCAGAAAAAACGGGCCAGCTGCCAAACGTGGCGTCAAAAAAGAAACGCAATACTACCAGCGGCTGGCCGCCAATGACTTTGAGAACAATGCCGGAAATAATAAAGGCTATAATGACTGAACCTAAGGAGGTGGCGGCAGGCAGCCAGCGAGGAATATCTTCCACACGCTTTTCGATTTGCAAGGTGTAGGGAAAGGCTCGTTTCTCACCGGTAGGGGTTGTCGTACTCATTGAACTGCCTCCGCCTTCTTGCTTCCCGTCATCATGAGGCCAATTTCGTTGATATCGGCCTTATCTGCATCGACGACGCCCATGATACGGCCGTCATAAATCACGGCAATCCTGTCACTCAACGCCAGCAGCTCTTCCAACTCTTCCGAGATGAGGAGGACGGCCGTTCCATTCTCTCGTTGTTCCAGCAGCAATGTTTGAATGGCCTCAATGGCCCCTACGTCCAGGCCGCGCGTCGGCTGCACAGCCACCATCAGCGTCGGTTCGGCTGAAATTTCGCGGGCCAAAATCACCTTTTGCAAATTACCGCCAGACAGCTTGCGCGCCATCGTCTCCACGCTGGGGGCCAAAATATCATACTTTTGCTTCAGTGTGCGCGCCCGTTCGCGGGCGTTAGTAAAGTTGATCTGCCAACCGCTGCTGATCGGTGCCTGGCGATAACTCTTCATGATCGTGTTTTCGGTGATGGTCATGTTGGGTGCGCTGCCCACACGGGTGCGATCTTCGGGGACGTGGGAGACGCCGCTGCGAATGGCGGTAATGGGCGGCTCATTGGTCAAATCCTTGCCGTTAACCTGGATAGTGCCGGTACAAGGGCGCAGCCCGGTAATTACCTGGGCCAATTCGCTTTGCCCATTGCCGGCCACGCCGGCAATGCCTAAAATCTCGCCGCTGCGCACTTCTAATGAGACACCGCGCAGAGCCGGGAAATTTTTATTATTCATGGCCTTGACGTCACGTATCGACAAGACCACCGGGCCTGCTTCGCGTGGCTCTTTTTCTACTGCAAAAACAACACTTCGGCCGACCATTAATTCAGCCAGCTTTTCGCGGGTTAATCCTTCAATGCTGTGCCCTTCGGCGGTGGCTTTGCCTTTACGCAAGACGGTGATGCGGTCGGCAACGGCCGTTACTTCGTGCAATTTATGGCTAATGAAAATGATGGATTTGCCCTGGGCCACCATGGAGCGCATGGTGTTCATTAAATCTTCAATTTCTTGCGGGGCGAGAACGGCCGTTGGCTCATCCATAATCAAAATGTTGGCCCCACGATACAGCGTCTTTAATATTTCCACTCGCTGCTGTTCGCCTACGGAAAGCTGCCAAATTTTGGCCTTAGGATCTACACGCAAGCCAAACTGCTCTTGCAGAGCCAAAATCTTCTTATCGTACTGGGCCAGATTCATGAAAAACTTTGGCTCATCCAGCCCCAGCAAAATGTTTTCGGTGACGGTTTGCGTGGGCACCAGCATAAAATGTTGGTGCACCATGCCAATCCCTTTGGCAATGGCATCCTTGGGCGAATTGAAGCTCACCCGTTCGCCATTCACGCGAATGGTGCCGGAAGCCTGCTTGTACAGCCCTGCCAGCACGTTCATCAGGGTGCTTTTCCCGGCTCCATTTTCCCCCAACAGCGCGTGAATCTCTCCCTGCTTCAGCGTAAAGTTGACGCGGTCGTTGGCCAACACGCCAGGAAAGCGCACGGTCACTTCCTGCATATCAACGGCGAGTGGTATGTTGCTCATGACTGTATCCCTGTTCTAGTGATCAGTGGTCGGTAATCAGTTTTCAGCATTTAACCGATCACTGATTACCGACCTACTGTTTACCGATTACGGTTATTCGTCAAGTTCGGGTAATTCGGCGGTGACATTCTCGTTCCACCAATACATACAGGTGGGGCAGTCGCCGCTAAATTGATCGAGATCGATTTGTTCTAAGGTTTCACCTTCTTCCAGAACAACATTGCCCTGGTTGTCGGTGATGGGACCAGCAAACACATCAAAACGGTCAAACTCACCGGCCAGCATGGCATCCAGCGTATCGCGAATCAGCTGCAAATCTTCTTCCGGCAGTTCAGCAACACCGGGCTGCAGCTCTTCACCTTCCATGAAGCCGTACAAACCCATTGCACCGGCATCAGCATCGAAGTATTCAGAACCGGCTTCCCAGGTGCCCGCGCGCGATTCTTCCACGATGCGGGCATAGACGGGTCCCCAATTCCAATACATGGAGGTGAGGCAGGCATCCAGCTGGCAGTTTTCGGAGTAATCGTAGGTAATACCCCATTTACCTTCAGGCGCAGCTTCTGCCGGAGCGGGCGTGTCGGCACCGGTCATGACGACCTGCGCGCCACCATCAAACAAAGAAGCGGCCGCATCTTGCTCAACGATAGGATCATGCCAGGTGAAAATCCAGCGCACGTCGATGGTACAATCCGGGCATGTTTCTTGAGCGCCCAGGGCAAAAGCATTACCCAGACGCAGCTCTTCGGGGATGGGGAAGGTGGCAATGTAGCCCAAACGGGGATTGCCATCTACCATGGCGCGGGAACCGGCCAGCATACCGGCCAGGTATTTCATATCTTCCATGGCACCCATCAGATTGCCGAAGTTTTCGTTGTTGGTTTTAAAACCGCTGATGTGGATGATGTCTACATCGGGGAATTCGCTGGCTACCGCTTCAGAGGCATCCATGTAACCAAAGGAGGTGGTGAAGATTACATCAAAGCCTTTACGGGCCAGAGAGCGGACCACCTGTTCGGCGTCGGCACCTTCAGCCACAATTTCCACATAGGCGGTATGGACATCTTCTACATTTTCCTGTACGTACTCACGGCCAACGTCGTGGGCCTGAGACCAGCCGCCGTCATCATGGGGACCGACGTAGACAAAAGCGACGTTGTAGCAACCTTCGATAGCTGTGGGAATTTGGTAACTACCTTCTTGTTCAGCTTCGCCTGTGCTGCTGCCACAATCTGCGGCCGTTTCTTCCATATCTTCTTCATCAGCAGTATCGGCCGGTTCACTACTGTCAGCGGCGGTATCATCGGCTTCAGGTTCGTCACCGCCACCACAGGCAGACAAGGTCATGGCAAAAGCCAGCAACATTAGGAAGAAAATCCAAAGGGTTTTATTTTTCATCATTTACTCTCTCCTCAAAATTTTTATACGGTTGAAGCAAAGAAATTATTTGATTGTCGCTTTTGATTGTGTGGGATCACCTCCTTCGCCTCGGCGTCGTTTGCTGAATTTCTTAATGCTATCAGCAGCGTCTAGTTGGGTCGAGTGTAAAGAGTAACCAAATATGCATCATATCTTTAGTGCGTCATAGCATTGGTATGGGGTGATATTGATCATATTTTTCTAACGACGGCCGTTCCAATTCTCAATCATCTCCAGCTTTTGCTGATAAAAGGCAGCTGCTCGCTCATTTCCAGTTCCTTGAGCCAGATCAACCGCCCGCTGCGCATCCTGGCGCGCCAGTTCCGGCTGGTGCAAGCGCTGCTGCACCAGACTGCGTAAGTGATACAAATTGGCTCTGAAAAGGGGATTGATCGGCGTTTCGGTCCAGGTATCAACAGCGCGAATCGCCTTATCCAGATGATCCAGCGCTTCCTGCCCCTGGCCTTTGTCCAGCGCGTGCTGCCCCAGCAAATGGTAGGCCATCGCCTGCTGGCGCGGATCGCTCAGACCTAACTGAAGCGCTTTTTCCAGGTTGCGCACGGCCGTTCCCGGTACATTCCCCTTGCCGCCATGCTGTAACAGGGCCAGCTGCAAGTAAAAGCCGGCCACGTTGGGATTCTGTCGGATGGCCTGCTGCAAAAGCGAGATCGCTCTATGGGGTGCGCCACCCTGACGCATGGCATCGACTACCTGCAAAGTCAGTTGGGCATCATGCGGATTGAGCCGCCGCTGCTCTTGTAATTGGGCAAACGCTTCGGCATCTTCCACGGAATCGTGCCCGACCATCTCAAACCAGCCGCGCCGGTTGGCTTGCCAAAAGAGCAAGAGGATGAGTATGTGGACAACGGCCGTTGCCCCACTCAAAACCGGCGTCGCGCGAAAATCATAAATGATGCGCCAGTCGCCAATAAAGGTGAGCGCGGTAAAGATGGGGTAGTAAATAAGGGAGAAATGCAGCAGCATCCGCAGTGACTGGCGGCCAAAGTAGCGCAGCGTCCGGCTTTTGTTCCAATTGAGGAAGGCAAACAAAACGGCCGCAAACAACAGAGAGCCAACCGTTCCACCTATACTGATAATCCATTCCTGCGTTGGCGGGAAGAAGCGATCCGGCTGCACATAGCCCCAGTAAAATCCATAACCGCAGTTAACCACCCGCCCGCCAAACTGCCAGATGGGAATGGCGTGAAAATATTCATGAATGAGAACAGAGGGGGGAATGGCCAGCAAGAAAGACGCCGACTCCACCATTTGCATCTTGCGGGGTGTCAGGGGGGGCTGCCGAAAGCCGGACCAATCTTTTTGAATGCTCACGGCCAGCTGCACCGCCCGATACGCTTGCAGCAGCGACAGAGCATAAAAGATCAACTCCAAAGGACTTGTCAGATCAATCCGAAAACAACCCATAAGAATTATGAATTGTAAATAGCGAATTGTGAATTGTGAATAATCCCTGCTAGCAGCTTTTCATTCACAATTAAGTGTTCACCATTCACAATTGGGTGCGAAAGCGCCTAATTCGTAATCCAGGTGCCGGTCTCTTTACGCATTGCCTGGCCAATGTGGGCCGGGCTGGTGATCAGCGCCTGCTTGCCGCCATTATCCAGAAAATCCAGCACGGCTTCAACTTTGGGTTTCATACTGCCGGGGGCAAAGTGACCTTCTTGCAAATATTGGCGGAGTTGAACGGCCGTAACCTCCCCCAAATTTTCTTGCTGCGGCGTATTAAAATGAATTGCCACCTGGGGCACGCCCGTAGAAATCAGCAGCAAATCCACCCCAATTTGCGCCGCCAGCAGGCCGCTGGCCCAATCCTTGTCGATGACGGCCATGACACCGCGTATTTCACGCAGTTCCCCCTTGCGATTTTGCACCACGGGAATGCCACCACCACCTACGGCAATGACCACACCGCCAGCCGCCACCAAATGCCGAATCGCTTCTTCCTCCACGATGCGCACTGGACGGGGTGAGGCGACCACCCGCCGCCAGCCACGTCCGGCATCTTCCACAACGCGCCAGCCTTGAGTCTCAAACAGCCGGGCTTGCTCCTCGGCCATAAACCCACCAATCGGCTTGCTGGGCGATTCAAAGGCGGGGTCATCTTCATCGACCAACACCTGGGTAACCACAGACACAACCGGCACGTTTAAATCCCGGCTGTACAGTTCATTACTCAACGCCTGCTGCAACATATAGCCAATCGAGCCCTGAGTGTCGGCCACAATAAGGTCCAGGGGTGTGGTGTGTACCTCATGGGCGGCCAGCTCATTGCGGCGCAAAATGTAGCCTACCTGGGGACCATTACCATGCGTAACAATTAAGCGCCAACCATCTTCCACCATATCGGCCAGATGAAGGCATGTTTCACGCACGGCATCCCATTGGTGGGGGATGTCGGGATTATTTTTATCGGTGATCAAAGAGTTGCCGCCAATAGCGACCAATGCTGTGCGGGACAAAGTGGGACCTCCAAGGATGCCTGTGGGCAAGGCAAAGTGTAGAGGCGGGATCATACAACACAGGGGGGATGGCGGCAACATGGAAGTAGGGGCGAGGCAGGTGGATAAAACCTTTGCCAAACAACACAGCCGCATCTCCACCTGCCTCGCCCAGTGAAAAGTAAAAAGTAAGCAGTGGCAAGTAAGAAGTAAAAAGTTATGTCAATTTATGCATCATCTGCCACATACTACCTACCCATTTACAACATGCCACTTCGCCAACAGCTCCGCTTCCCGTTCGCGGCTCAGCCCAGCGCGCCATTCATGATCGGCGGGGCGAGTCGCCTGCCAGGTTAACGTGTCTTGAATCGTTTCGCTTAACGGCCGTATCACCAACCCATCAGCAAATGCTTTCTCACAACTTACCAGGTTGATCCCCGGCACCTGCTCACCCAGGTACATTGGCAGCTGAGACCAAGGTGCCACCTCATTCTCCTCCAGAAATGCACCATCCACCCAGGTAAATGTAGCATCACTGCCGGAAATCTCGCGGCTGGTTGTTAGCACATCGCCTAACGTAATGGCACCAGCTCGCCCCGTGACATTGTAAATGCCTGACTTTTGCACCTCGACCATGTGCAAAATCCACTGTGCCAAATCGCGCACGTCAATAAATTGCACGTCGTAGTCGGGATCGTCCGGAGCCAGAACTTCCCCGCCTTGGGCAACCCGATAGGGCCAATAGGTAAAACGATCGGAGAGATCGTGCGGGCCAACGATGAGGCCGGCGCGCACATTGAGCACGCGACCCGGCATGGCGGCTTCGGCCGCCTGCTCGCACAACGCTTTAAGCGGGCCGTACGTTTCGCCGGTTATTTCTTCCACCGTTTCATCTTCGATGGTGTCGACGGCCGTATGTTCATCAACGCCCGGCTGCTGCATGGCCTCCTCTGGATACACCGAGATGCTGGAGATAAAAACATATTGCTGCACAGCATCCGCCAATAACGTGGCCGAATCGCGCACCAGTCGTGGGAAATAACCACAGGTATCAATGACGGCGTCCCAGGAACGGCCGTTTAACACGCCCAATCCCCCATCCCGATCCCCGATTAACGTCTCCACCTCACCATCGAATAAATCTGGATTGCTCTGCCCCCGGTTAAACAGCGTCACCTCGCGCCCTTCCGCCAGCGCGTGATTCACAATGGCCCGCCCCAAAAACCGTGTACCGCCAATCACCAACAGTTTCATACTAAAAACTCCTTCACCTGTTGGTCAAGTTTTAAAACTTGACCAACGATTTATCAGCCTGTTGCACAGATTACCAAGCATAGCAAAGATTAGATGATTGTCTAGTGCATTGTGAATTTGCAGGTACAATACAGGCATTAGCAAAATCCCATTTTCCCAAGGAGGAGCAAATGAAAATAAATGTTAGCCAGGGTGAAATTCAGGCTCATGAAGCCGACACCCTCATCGTGAACTTGTTTGATGACGTGACGACTCCTAGCGGTGCTACCGGCGCGGTGGACAAGGCACTGGATGGCGCGATTAGCGAACTGATTGCCAGCGGCGACCTGACCGGCAAAGTAGGCGAAGTAGGCGTTGTTTATCCGCGCGGCGCGGTGCCCGCCACGCGTGTGCTGGTGGTGGGCCTGGGCAAGCGAGACCTTTTCGATTTGGAAGGCGTGCGCCAGGCAGCCGCCAATAGCATTAAACAAGCACACCAGCTCAAGGCCAAAAACGTGGCCACGATTGTTCACGGGGCAGGCGTGGGCGGTTTAGATGTGCAAACGGCCGCACAAGCCACAATAGAAGGCAGCTTACTAACACTCTACCGCTTTGCCGCCACCAAAAAAGAGTCGGAGCCACCGCACGAGATCGAGTCGCTTACCGTGGTGGAGTTCGACGGCAGCAAACTGGCAGCCATCGAGGCGGGCGGCCAGCAGGCGCAGGCAATTGCCGCCGGCGTCGCGGTGGCGCGCGATTTAGTAAACATGCCGCCGAACGTAGCCACGCCGACAAAAATGGCGGAAACGGCCGAATCCATCGCCAAAGAACACAACCTTAAAATCACCATCGGCGACCGCGCCTGGGCGGCCGAACACAACATGGGCGGCTTTTTGGCCGTGGCCAAAGGTGCGGGCGAACCACCCAAATTTATCGTGTTGGAACACAATGCTGACCGCGAAGATTTAGACACCATCGTTCTGGTAGGCAAAGGCATCACCTTCGACACCGGGGGCATTTCCATCAAGCCCTCGGCCAAGATGGAAGCGATGAAATCAGACATGGGTGGCGCAGCGGCCGTTTTGGGTGCGATGAAAGTGGTAGGGGCCATGGATCTGCCGCTGCGTGTCATTGGCATTACCCCCTGCACCGAAAACATGCCCGATGCCAACGCCTACCGTCCGGCCGACGTTATCACTATCAGCAACAATACTACCGTTGAAATTATCTCCACCGACGCCGAAGGGCGCATGGTGCTGGCCGACGGGCTGGTGTACGCCACGCGCTACAACCCCAAAGCGGTCATCGATCTGGCGACGCTGACGGGCGCCTGCGTGGTTGCCCTGGGCAGCAATATGGCCGCTGGGCTGTTCAGCACGGAAGATAGTTTGCGGGATAAGTTGGTGGCAGCGGGAACGGCCGTGCACGAGCGCGTCTGGCCCCTGCCCCTGTGGGACGATTACAAAGAAGCAATCAAATCAGACGTGGCCGACATCAAAAACAGCGGCGGCCGTTTTGGCGGGGTGTCCACTTCGGCTATGTTCCTCAAACAGTTTATTGATTACCCCTGGGTCCATCTGGACATTGCCGGCATGGCCCTCAGCGAAACAGAGAACGGCTACACACCGCGCGGCGGCACCGGCTACGGCGTTCGCCTGCTGGTTGAATTTTTGCGCAATTGGGCGTAGCGTGGACGAGTATACGAGTGGCGGGTTTGGGAGTACATTACAGTGGCAAACCCGCCTACTCGCAAACTGGCAAACTCGCCCACTTGCAAACTTCTCCCCCGCACCTTTATAATCTCTCCAGCAATCCGCTCATGCTTAACTGTGTCCACCAAATAGGAGAATCAGATGTCCGTACCTCCCCCGCCACTCACCATGGGAATTGAAGAAGAGTATCAAATCATCGATCCCCAAAGCCGCAATCTTCATGCCTATATTTCCGAATTTTTGTCTCAGGATAAGCAGCGAGGAGTTAGCCTCAATTTGATGCCGGAATTGATGCAGTCACAGGTGGAAGTAGGCAGCAACGTTTGCCAAAACATTGGCGAGGTGCGGCAAGAAGTTATCCGGCTGCGTCGCGCCATTTGTGACCTGGCAGATGAGAACGGGCTGGCCATTGCCGCCGCCTCCACGCATCCGTTTGCCCGCTGGGATGAACAATCGATTACCGAAGGAGTGCGCTACAAAGAGCTGCTGGACGATATGCAGGGCGTGGCCAAGCGCTTGCTTATTTTTGGCATGCACGTCCACGTCGGTTTTGGTAACGATATGGAATCCAAAAACCTGATGATGGAGATTATGAACCAGGCGCGCTACTTTATTCCCCATTTGCTGGCGCTTTCAACCAGTTCGCCGTTTTGGCACGGCCGTAACACCGGGTTACGCTCTTACCGCAGCGTCGTCTTTGAATCGCTGCCCCGCACCGGCATTCCGCACTCCTTTAACTCCTGGGGCGAATATTTGAACTACGAACGCACGTTGGGCATGGTGGGGGCCTTTGGCAAATCGGACACCCGTGCCAAAATTTGGTGGGACATACGGCCGCATCCCGTTTTTGACACGCTAGAGTTCCGCATCACTGATATTTGCACCAAAATTGATGAAGCGATTTGTATCGCCGCTCTATTCCAGGCCATTTGCGCCAAGCTAATCAAGCTGCGGCGGCAAAACATGTCGTGGCGGCAGTACCGCCATATGCACATCACCGAAAATAAGTGGCGCGCCGTGCGCTATGGCATCAATGGCGAGCTGATCGACTTTGGCTTGCAAGAGTCAGTTCCCTTCCCCCAATTGATGGACGAATTGCTGGAGCTGCTGGATGATGTGGTGGATGATTTGGGCAGCCGCCATGAAGTGGAATACGTTCGCACCATTTTGCAAAATGGCACCA
Source organism: Anaerolineaceae bacterium (assembly GCA_002699125.1). Lineage (GTDB taxonomy): Bacteria > Chloroflexota > Anaerolineae > Promineifilales > Promineifilaceae > Leptofilum. The sequence goes on along the minus strand of PABI01000131.1, from coordinate 21,408 downwards.
GCGCCGACCGGCAAATCGCCACTTACCTGGCTCACGGCGGCGACGACAACCGTGAAGAAGCGCTCAAAGCGATAGTAGATCAACTGGTGCGGGAAACACGCGAGGGAATTTAATACAATTTTCGATCATTTGCATGTCATTCTGAGCGCAGCGAAGAATCCCTACGGACTAAACTGATGAAAAATCCAGAAAATCTGCGTACTCTTTGATTTTATCGCCAAAATTTGCTTACTGCTTTACCGGCAGGACGTGAAACAAAATTGCAAAAAAGTGGCAGATGGAGCCGCCCAGCACAAACAGGTGCCAGATGGCGTGATTGTAGGGCAGCTTTTCCCAAGCGTAGAAGATCACGCCCAAGGTATACACCACGCCGCCAATGACCAGCCAGAGCACACCGCCAGGGGGAACGGTGACGAGCATTTCCTTGAAGGCAAACACCACCAGCCAACCCATTAGCACGTAAGCGGCCGTTGCCAACTTTTCATACCGGCCAATAAAGACGGTTTTGAAGGCGATGCCCAGCAGCGCCAGCGCCCACACCACGCCAAACATGGTCCACCCCCACGGGCCGCGCATACTCACCAGGGTAAACGGTGTGTAGGTTCCGGCGATCAGCAAATAGATGGCCGAATGATCAAAAATGCGCAGGATGCGCTTGGCTTTGGGATGTTGAATGCTGTGATACAACGTTGAGGCCAGATAGAGCAGAACAAGACTGCTGCCATAAATGCTAAAGCTGACCACGCGCCACACATCACCATAGATGGTAGCCAACGCTACCAATAAGGTGAGCCCGGCCACGCTGAGTACGGCACCAATGCCGTGGGTGACGCTGTTGGCAATTTCTTCCCCAACCGTATACCCCATGACGTTTGTAGCTAATTTTCTGGCTTTGTTCATTGAGCAACTCCCGTTTCAACCTTGTGGTTCAATAATGTTTGTAGCGTAGCATAAATTTTAGCGGGAGATTCGGCCGTTTACTAACTTTTAACTATCAAATAGCAATCAAACATTGGCCGCCGCATGTCGCCCGGCATGTCGTCCCGAAAAAATACAGCCGCCCAGGAACGTTCCCTCCAACGCATTGTAGCCATGGTAACCACCGCCGCCAAAACCGGCCACTTCACCCGCGGCATACAGGCCAGGCACCGGCTCTCCATTGGCATCCAGCACTTGGGCATTTAGATTGGTGTGCAGGCCGCCCAGGGTTTTACGCGTAAGAATGTTGAGCCGTACGGCAATGAGAGGACCGGCGGTCGGATCCAGGATTTTGTGGGGACGGGCTGTGCGCACCAGCTTATCCCCAAGGTAGTTGCGCGCTCCGTGAATGGCCAGGATTTGAGCGTCTTTGCTGAAGGGATTGTCCATTTCACGATCGCGGGCGGTGATTTGGTGGTGGATACGGCCGTAATCCAACCGATCCTCACCCACCAGCTCATTCATTTTCGTTACCAAATCGCGCAAATTGTCGCGCACAAGAAAATCCTCGCCGTGCTGCTTAAACGCCTCTACGGGCGCAGGCGCGCCGCCCGCCAACCGGCTGCGAATAACCGTCAGCCAGCCTCCCGACGTTAAATCCGGATTTTGCTCAGAGCCAGACAGGGCAAGCTCTTTTTCGATGATTTTTTGGCTGAGAATGAACCAGGAGTAGTCAAAGCCGGTGGACAAAATGTGCCTGAGCGTGCCCAGCGTGTCGAAGCCGGGCAGGTAGGGAGCCGGCAGCCGTTCGCCCAGCGCATCAAACCAGAGCGAAGAAGGGCCGGGCAAAATGCGAATGCCATGCTGCGGCCAGATGGGCGACCAGTTTTTGATTCCCTCCGTGTAATGCCACATGCGGTCGCTGTTGATGATCGCGCCGCCTGCTTTTTGGGTGATGGCCAGCATACGGCCGTCTACATGATGCGGCACCCCGGAGATCATCTGTTTGGGCGCGGAACCCAGCCGTTCCGTTGGCCAATTTTGCCGTACCAGTTCATGGTTGCCACCAATGCCGCCGGAGGCGATGATCACGGCCGAACCCGCTAGTTCAAACTCGCCAATGACCGCACGGCCGGACTGCTGCCCGCGCTCCACGGTGGAAGGTTCCAGTATTTCGCCAGCGACGCCGCTGATACGGCCGTTTGTCCGCACCAAGTTACTCACCCGGTGACGACACTTGAGCGCAATCAATCCGTTGCCCATGTGCTCCCGCACGCGCCGCTCAAATGGGGCGACCACACCTGGACCCGTCCCCCAGGTGATATGAAAACGGGGCACCGAGTTGCCATGCCCGTGCGCCTGCGCGCCACCGCGTTCGGCCCAACCCACAATGGGAAACCAGCGCATCCCCTGCTCATAAAGCCAGGGGCGCATCTCCCCGGCGGCAAATTCAATGTAGGCTTCGGCCACCCGGCGCGGCCATTCATCCTCAGGGCGATCGAACTGGGCCGATCCCAGCCAATCTTGCCAGGCCAATTCCGGGCTGTCTTTGATGCCCATGCGCCGCTGTTCCGGACTGTCCACAAAAAACAGCCCGCCCAACGACCAAAATGCCTGGCCACCAACCGAATTTTCGCCTTCCTGCTCCACGATGATCACCCCCTTACCGGCATCCCCTAACTCAGCGGCAGCCACCAGGCCGGCCAGACCCGCACCTACAATGATCACATCGGCCGTTTCTTTGTTGTTCATTTGCCCTCACTTTCAATATTCGTTTCAATCACAACCTTACGTCATACTATATAATTTCTTGCGAATTTGTCATTCTGAATGGAGCGAAGCGAAATGAAGAATCTCTCTAAATTTTGCCCATCAGGACCTTTGCTCACGGACCCAATGCATTCTATTGTTGCGCCGTAGGGATGCTTCACTTCGTTACTCAGAAACAAGGCCATTTAGATGCCGTTTCTTTACTCATAGAACGCCGTGCGCGGTGTGGCCGCTTTCAGCATGACAAGGGGTAAGCTATTTTGAAAAGACCGATAGATCCAAAAGGAAGTGACCCATGTCTGAAAAATTAATTGATGTCAGCCACACGGTAGCCGATGGCTTGGTTACGTACAAAGGATTACCCGCGCCGGTCATTTGTGACTATCTCAGCCGGGAAGCGTCGCGAGAGCATTACGCTGAGGGCACAGAGTTCCACATCGGCAAGATTGAGATGGTGGCCAACACCGGCACTTACGTGGATGCACCGTTCCATCGCTATGCCGACGGCAAGGATTTGGCGGAGCTGCCCTTAACGTCGCTGGCCAATCTAGATTGTGTGGTAATTCGCGTGCCGGAAGGATACGGCCGTTCCCTCCACCCCGATCTGCTGCAAAACAAAAATGTACAGGGCAAAGCCGTTCTGTTCGATACCGGCTGGTCGCAGCATTGGCACACGGAGCAATATTTTGCGGGGCATTCGTTTTTGACGGGGGAAACGGCCGTCTATCTACAAAAATCCGGCGCAGTTCTGGTAGGCATCGACTCCTACAACATCGACGACACCGACGACGGCAGCCGCCCCGTCCACTCCACTCTGCTGCACCACGAAATTCCCATTGTGGAGCACCTCGCCCCGCTCCACGCCCTACCCGATGACAACTTCCGCTTCTTCGCCGTCCCGGTCAAAGTCAAGGCTTTTGGCACTTTTCCCGTGCGCGCTTTTGGCCTTGTGTAAAACAAAATCCATTGTAAAATCAGCACGCATGTTCGCCTTATTACGGTTAGGAGACCGCAAGAGCAAGGACAAACTAGAAAGCCCTGTTTACCAGCAACCTAACTCTCTGCGCCTCCGCACCTCTGCGTTAAAAAAGGAGACCCAAATGGCTAAATTGGATTTAATCGGCTTGGTGGTAAAAGATATGGCCGCCTCGCTGAAGTTTTACAGGCTGTTAGGCATGGAAATTCCGGCGGAGATGGATAGCGAGGGCCATGTGGAAGTCACACTGCCCGGTGGCCTGCGCCTGGCCTGGGATTCGCTGGATGTAATTTTGAGCTTCAACGATGCGTGGGAAACGCCGGTCGGTCATCGCATGGGCATCGCCTTTTTGTGCAACAGTCCGGCCGAAGTGGATAAACTATACGAAGATGTGGTCGCCGCTGGCTACGAGAGCCACAAACCACCCTGGGACGCCTTCTGGGGCCAGCGCTACGCCCAAGTCAAAGACCCCGACGACAACATCGTTGATCTGTTTGCTAATTTGGAGACACTATAATTTTTCTCTCTTTGGTTGAGTTACATTTGTGGATAAAAGTATAGATGACCAGTTTTCTGCAAAATACATCATAAAATAATTGACTCAGTAGTGCAAACGTTCTACAATGATAGTTATGTAAATGTTGTAGTGTTGCAACATCACCGTGAATTTCTGCTCTAAAATGTAGCGAAAAGGACTTTTGCCGCACCAAACCAGGAGTTAAAATGCTAGGGCTACAAGAATTGCTAGCCGAGCTTAACTACGATCAATCTCCTCATTATCGTCGCCAAGAAAATGACTTTGAACCGGAAACGGTTCACTTATTTCGAGCTGCTCGTGACATTAATCGTGACATTAATGTAGACGGCAAGGTTGATGGCATTTATGTCTTCGAGACAAGTCCGAACGATGAAACTCGTATTTTGCCAGCCCAGCCCGCAGTTTATATTGCCTCTGCACAAACACAAGAGGCTTCTGAAGAAATACACCGAAGCCTGTGGAATCTGTGCTACGCACCATTCCTGATAGTTACACTACCTCAACAAATCCGAATTTATACTGGCTTCAACTATTCTCCAGGTGCTGAGAATAAAGGACTGCTTGAATCGATAGCCACCACTGAAAGATTGCAATTGTTAAAGCATTTTTCTGCACTTGCTATTGACTCTAAGGAGATATGGCAGTCGCTGTACGGAAAAAAACTCAATCCAAATCAGCGTGTAGACAAACGGCTATTGCAGAACTTACAACAAATTGGTGCGCTGCTAATAAAGCACAAGCTACAGCCTAAAGTAGCGCATGCACTGATCGGTAAATATGTTTATTTTAGTTACCTCCGGGATCGTGATATTCTCTCTGATAAGTGGTTGCAGCTTCAAGGGATAGATCCACAAGATGTTTTTACATATAAAGCCACAGTTTCTAGCCTGCGTACCTTGACTGAAGCTTTAGAAACTCGCTTCAATGGACAGATATTTCCGATCGATTTTGAGGCGGAAAAATCATTAAATGATGAACATGTTTCTTGGGTTGCTTCAGTTTTCCGTGGAGACAAAATTGAGGAGGTTCCTGAAATTGTACGTCAATATCATTTACCTTTTAAAGCGTATAATTTCAAATATATTCCAGTCGAAACTCTTTCTACAATTTACGAACAATTTATTTTCGAACGAAAGAAAAAAGGAGCCATCTACACACCAGAAATAGTGGCAGACTACTTGCTCTCTGAAATGGAATGGACTAAAGAATTACAGAGGGGAATGCGAGTATTGGATCCAGCATGTGGTGCGCCACGAGGCGCTGTTTGACAATATCCGAACGGAAGAAAAGGAGGTGATGAAAAGAAGCCAGTAGGATCAGCAGTGAACCTCAACACTGCTGAGGCTGATCCGGCAGGCGGAGGAAAACGAACCAGAATTCGTCTGAAGCCCGGAGAACACGCGGCACGGGGCGACACTCCATCACGACCCCAAGGCTGCAAGCCTAAGCCGGAACAAGGTTACGCAAGAAATCTCTGCCAGAAGCGTCCAGAGGGTCAACATCCTGCTAAACGATGGGGATGGGATGGAAGTCATCAGGTAATTGGATTGTCGCATGGAAACCAATGAAAAGCCCGTCCAATGGGGTGAACCGACAATGGCTAAAGAGGTATAAGCTAGCGGCTGATGACGACGGTATCAGGAGATACCGGAAGGGCGTACAGGAGAAACCTACCTTCCGGCGCAGAGTGTCAAACAGTGAACGTGGGAGGCCCGACCGCCCGTCCCTGAACAGGGACTGGACAGGTTGCGGTTGAAGTGGCGGAAGGGCGTCGGAGCGGCCATAGTAGTCAGAAATGGGAAAAGCCCATTACAAGGCGAAGGGCCGCAGGGATTGGAGAGAAACTTGAGTGTGCGAGAACCGAATAGGGAACATTCTGTAGACGTATGAATGAGTTACGCAAGACACAAGAGAGTTTCGCCCGGAAAGCACAGGCGCAGCCAGGACATCGGTTTGGCGACCTGTATCATTTAGTTTGTCGAGAGGAATGGCTGAAAGAAGCTTTACAGGCCGTCTTAAGGAACGTAGGCAGTCGCACAGCCGGCATAGACGGAATAAGCCGAAAACAACTAACTGAAGAGAAAACGCAGGAAGAATTCATCCAAACTCTGCGAAAAGAATTGAAAGAAGGGAGTTATCGGCCCCAACCTGTCAAACGCCACTGGATACCCAAAGCCAATGGGAAACAGCGACCGCTTGGCATCCCGACGCTGAAAGACCGAGTGGTTCAGATGACACTGAAAATGCTCCTTGAACCGATATGGGAAAGTGACTTTCTCAACTGCTCCAATGGCTTTCGTCCAGGACGCCGAACGATGGACTGTATTCGAGTATGCCAAAGTCGAATCACCACTCAGAACAAGTTCCTGTGGGTGATAGAAGGTGACATCAAAGGCTGCTTTGACCATGTGCAGCACGCTATTCTCATAAAACTGGTTAAACGGCGAGTGAAGGATAAACGCGTTATATCCCTTATAGCCTCCATGCTCACGGCTGGCCTGATGGAAAAGGGACTTTTCCAACATACCGAAGAAGGCACACCACAGGGCGGAATACTCTCCCCCTTACTGGCAAACATCTATCTCCATGAGTTCGACCTGTGGTGGTGGCAGAAATACGGAAGCCTCACCACATACGAGAAGGCCAAACGCCGTAAACAGGGCATAGGAAACTGCATCCTAACACGTTATGCTGATGATTTTGTACTGTTATGCAATGGACCACGAGAAGAGGCTGAAAGAATACGAGAAGAAGCGCGTCAGGTGTTATGGGACAAACTACACCTCGAACTATCAATGGAAAAGACCCATCTCACCCACGTGACCGAAGGTTTTGACTTTCTGGGATTTCACGTACAGTGGAAGCTCCCCAAACAAGGCAAGCCCTGGCTACGAGTAACACCAAGTCAGAAAAGTATTCAGCGCCTCAAACGCACCATCAAAAACCAAACCCGGCGAAATACCTTCTACCAGTCTCCGCTGGAGAAGATTAAAAGCCTCAACCGAGTCATGCGCGGCTGGAACCAATACTATGAATACGCTAATGCGACAACAACGGCTGTTAAACTGACTTACTGGGCAAACGACCGGCTATTTCTCTGGTTAAAGAAGCGACACAAGCACGGTGCACGCTGGGTCATGAATACATATCGTCACCGCCAACAGTACAAGCAGTACAACCGCTGGAACCTGGGTGTCAAAGATGAACGAGGTCAAATGGTGTTTCTTTATCAAATGACTGACTTGCATCGGCGAATCTACTATGCTCGCACTCACCCACACCCTTACCTGTTCTCACTCCCATCCGTTGAATCCTCTCTCGATACGCCCTTTCCGCTATTCTGGGAAGGACAAACCACTCCCGAAAAAAGCTGATTGGGTTGAACTCCGTTTAGCCGTCTTCGCCCGTGATAACCATCAGTGTATTCAATGTGGCAGCACAAAAGAACTCCAAGTACACCATCACCACCCCCGTAGACAAAACGGGACAAACCAAATGGACAATCTCCAAACGCTTTGTCGAAACTGTCATGCTCGTACCCCTAGCTGGGGACGACCGCCTGGAACGGGTAGTACCCAATCCCGGAGAGCCGGATGAAGGGAAACTTTCATGTCCGGTTCGGTGAGAGGGGTGGAGAAACACACCGACTGCAAAGTCGGAAGGTGCGCTCTGCCCCTACTCTACGGTCAGGTGTGTTCTTGGTTCTAGTTTATCGGCGCTTAATTGAAAAGGAGCTACAAAAAGGCAATCCAATGTCGCCAAATATATTGCGCGATATTCTGATGGAAAGCATCTACGGAGTTGAAAGGGAACTTGATGCTTGTTTTGTCACAGAATTCAGCCTTATTTTGACACTGCTCCATTATGTTAAGCCAAGTGAGTTGCACAAAAATCGAGAATTTCAATTCCCATCACTCCACAATCAACGCATATTTGAAGGCGACTTTTTTGAGTCCGAATCACCTTTCTCTGAAAAAAAGCAAAAATTTGATTGGATTATAGGTAATCCTCCTTGGGTAAAAGCAACTAAGAAAGAGCAGCTAAGCGCTGGTGAATGGATAGATAGAAATTCAACAGATTATCCGGTAGGTGATAAAAGCGTTGCGGAAGCTTTTAGCTGGCGAGTCAAGGAATTTTTGCAATCAGATGGTTTAGTAGGACTGCTAATGCCGGCTACCAGTCTCGTCAATGTGAAATCAAAGCAGTACCGACAACGCTTCTTTTCAACGTTTAACGTTCAACGAATTACTAACTTTGCTAATTTAAGAGAAGTGCTGTTTGATAAACGAGGCACATTACCTGCAGCAACTTTTATTTATCAAATAGCGCCACGTAAAACTTCATCATCTCCGGTTGTCCACTATGGTCCTTTTTCCATCAATCAAGTAGCTGATGGTAATAAGCGCCCGTGGGTTATAACCATTAATGAAAATGAGATCCAAATTGTTGATTTAGATGAAACTTTGCTTGGAGAAACAGAAACTTGGAAATTAGCCTTGTGGGGTAATCAGCGAGATAAACGAGCTATTGAACGCTTGCGTTACTTGTATCCCAATACACTGGAATCGTTTTGTCAATTGCAAGGCTGGGGGAAGAAATTACCCAGAGAAGGGGCACAACTTCGATATTCGTCAGAAACCGAGGAGATCGTTGAATATCTACCCGATTTGAAAGACACTCATAGATTCAATTCTGAAAAATATAATGATTTACCGATTCGACCCAGATTCTTTGTTGAGCCAAGTACTTTAGAAGTCAATGACAAGTACTATTTGCGTAAGCGAGGGGGACGAAGCGGTTTAGAGATTAATAAAGCGCCTCATATTTTTTTACATCCTGGTTGGAATTGTATGGTCTATAGTGAACAAGATTTCATTGTCCAACCAAGACAAATGGGAATATCTGCGTCTGACACTCCTCAAAATAAAACATTACTTAAAGCGCTTGCTGCATATCTTAATTCAAGTTTAGTCACATACTATTTGTTTTTTAATGTACCTGAATGGGGATTTTTTCGTCAACGGCAAAGTGTTGTCACCACTGAGGTCCGGCGAATTCCAGTACCTAATATTTCTCCTCAACAGTCAATGGAGTTGGCCGATCTGTATGACACCTTGGCTTCTTTTGAGCAAAAAGAAATCAAACAGTTTGTAAGTAAACTTCTTGCCTCCAGGGCAAACCAATTAATATTTGATGGCAAACCGACCGATCTAGATATTTTGGAATCTCTATACTTGCCTGATGGTTTATCAAAATCAGAGAAAAAGAAAACTGATGAATTTTCTGATCAGTTAAAAAGATCCCTTCAAGATCATCTGGACCAAGAATTGCAAGAAATCTTGAACTTACCCACTGATATTTATTTACTTTCTAAAGAGTTTACAAGTACAAAATTAGCGCTCGATACACCATCTGCATGGCATGAGATCACGGCTCCACCCAGTCAGGACGAACTGCTCTATTATGCAAAAGAACTGCGTGATGAATTAGACAGTTTCAGTATGAAAGCAGCGCATCATCGTGTTTCGATAACATATTCAGATGAGTTTATTGAATGTAAGGTTGAAATTACAAATCAACAAGAACTACATCCAATAAGTTTAGAGAATATTCAACTCAGTAATTCATCTCTATTTAGTGAATTGCGTGACAGCTTACAAGAACCGTTTAGTCAATGGGCATATATCCAACGGGGCTTACGGGTCTTTGATGGGCCAAACATTTATATCTACAAACCAGCACGCCGCATTGATTGGACAAGAACACAGGCGTTACAAGATGCTACCGATATTATCAATTCAGTTCTAGTGCCAGCATAATTGTCAACTCATTTTGAAACAGACAGAAGTTAGTCCACAATTTTCTGAAATCTACAGCAAGTCATTGAGGCTACATGCCCACTTGCTTCTTGCATGGGGGCATAAGCAAGCAAGACCTCAACTCAATACTGAAGATGAAGAAGAAATCTCAGACATTCTGTATCAAAATATCCAAATTTTGCTCATGGAACAAAAGGAAAGGTGGATGGCGAATTATGCAGTTAAGAACGAAGATCCTATATCCGGTGGCAAGAGAACAGGTAAAAAACGCAACGAAATTGATTTGATCATTGAGTTTACCGGTCGTGGGCGACCACAGTATGTTTTTGAAGCCAAGGTATTGAACTGGAAAAAGCGTTATCAACGAACCGATAACTATATTAATCCAAGTGGTTTGGGACGATTTCTAGAAGGGGAATACGCAGACTACACTGCTCGTTTTCCCGAAGTCGGGATGATCGGTTACGTTCTTTCTGATGATCTAGAACTTTGGAAAGATAAATTAATTCAGGCAATCAATTTAAAGAGTTCTGCTCTAAAAATGGCTAGAGAGCAAGAACCATGTGAAATCTGTGAAGAGTTCAAATTAGAGTGGCGAAGCGAACATTCCAGAACTAGCGTCGATTCAACACTAACGGTTTACCATATCCTGCTGGATTGCCAACCAACCCTAATGTAAACAATTACTCATGCCGTAAAGCCGCCACCGGATCCAGCCGCGCCGCGCGGGCTGCAGGGTACAGCCCAGCTACAACGCCAATGAAGGCGGCAAAGGCCAGCGAACCAAGCGCCAGCCACCAGGGCACCACAGATAGCTGGCCAATCCCCGTAACCCCTTCGGCAATCAAAAAACGGTGGCCAATCCAGTCCACCAATCGCCCCAGCAGCGTGCCAAAAATGAGGCCAAAGAAGCCGCCGAGCAGCCCCAACATCGCCGCTTCCACGGTAAACAGCGCTCGAATCTCGCCGGCTGACGCACCCAGCGCCTTGAGCACGCCAATCTCACGGGTGCGCTCGTAAATGGCCATCATCATCGTGTTGGCCACGCCGAGGGCAGCCACCAGCAGTGCCAGCCCGCCGACGGAACCCAGCAAGGCCTGCATCAGCCCCAGCACCTGGTTGGCCACGTTCAGAATGGCTTCCAGTGATTGGGTTTGCAGGCCAAGCTCTTCGATTTGGGTGGATACGGCCGTTATCGCCCCCAAATCCGTCGTCTGCACCGTCAAGCTATCGTACCCTTCCGTCTGCAAAAAATTTGGCTCGTTGAACCACCAGGCCAGAATCGCTTCCCGCTCCGCCAGCCCCAGCTCGATGATGCTGCCGCCAAAGCCGTCGCGCACGCCCACAATCTCGCTGGTGAACGTTTCCATTTCACCGCGCGGCAGTTGAACTGTCAAAACAACTTCCTCACCGATCAGGCTGTCGTACGATTCGCCTTCGGCCAATAATGAATCAGCCACGCCCTTGACCAGCACCGTACCGGCAGTGGCCCGGCTGTCCAGAAAAGAACCGGCCAGCGGTTCCGGCTCGTTGCCAAAGTTAAACTCCGGCTCGTTGCCATCGGTCACACGGATGGGCAGCGAGGTGTCGCCATAAGTCAGGGCGATATCGATGCTAAAGGGCAGCTGTAGCTCCGGCGTCACGCCAACGACGTCAGGAAGTTGCTCAATTTGGGCCACCATCTCCGGCGTGATGGGCGTTTGCGGCGCTGGCTCGGCAAAGGGGTCAAACACATCGGGTTCGTCGTAGATGGGTCGGACGAATAGGTTTTCCAGGCCGATGCTCTCGAAGTTGCGCTGTACTTCGCGCTGCACGCCCACGCCAAAAGAAACCATCGCCACCAGGGTGACAATGCCAATGAGCACACCGCCAGCGGTCAGCACGTTGCGCACCGGCCGGCGGCGCAGATTGCTGAGCGCCTGGCGGATGATGTCGCTGAACTGCAACCCGCCCTTAATAGAACGCAGATTTACCTGATTCCCCTGATTTTTTTGATTAGGAGAATCTGCATTTTCTGCGCTGTGGCCGGCGTCCTCGCCGTGCCACATTCCGGCTCGGTCTGGAGACCGGCCGGAGCCAACGAGTTCTTCAACGATGTTGCCGTCGCGGAGCTTGACGATGCGGTCGGCGTAGGCGGCCACTTCTTCGTCGTGGGTGACGACGATGAGGATGATGCCTTGCTCTCGGTTGAGTTCCTTGAGCAGGGCCATCACCTCTTCGCCCGTTTTAGAGTCGAGGTTGCCGGTGGGTTCATCGGCCAGAATAAGGCTTGGGTTGTGGATGAGGGCGCGGGCGACGGCCGTTCGCTGCTGCTCACCGCCCGATAATTCTGTTGGGTAATGGTCCAGCCGGTGGCCCAGACCCACTTTTTCCAGCAGCGCTTTGGCCCGCGCTTCCCGCTCGGCCAGGCTGACGCCGGAAAGCATCAGGGGCACGGCCACATTTTCCAGGGCGGTAAGGCGGGGCAGCAGGTTAAAGCTTTGGAAGATAAAGCCAATGCGCCGGCGGCGATGCAGGGTGCGGTCGGCTTCGGTAGCGCTGTGCAGCGCCGTGCCGTTGAGCCACAGCTCGCCCGCCGTGGCCCGGTCCAGCCCGCCCAGCAGGTTGAGCAAAGTTGACTTGCCGGAGCCGGATGGGCCGACCAGAGCCACAAATTCGCCGGGCTCAACGGATAAATCGACGCCGCGCAGCGCCTGAACGTCCATGCCGCCGCGCTCAAAGTGGCGGGCGAGGTTGGTTAGTTTGATTGGGTCTGTCATAGATTAGAAATTGGAGACTGGAGTTTAGAGATTGGAGATTGGGTTAAACAAAAATCTCCAATCTCCAATCAACTAATCTCCTGTTTTTTATTGGAGCGATTCCGCGATGGCCAACGCTTCTTCGCCGGTCAGGTCGCCGCCGATCCAGTATTGGATCTCACCCTCGGACCAGTTGAGCAAGGTGCGGCTTTGGCCGGGGCCGTCTTCCGTGTACAGCATCCCCGGTACACCACGCACGGTCACGCTTTCGCCGCCTTCTTCTGGGGTGAGATTAACGGCCGTACGCCCTTGCGCAAATGTGAAGGAACGGCCGTTAGGCAAGCCATACCGCTCCACAATTGCGCCACCCACGTTGGTCGTTTCGCGCAGCGTGGCTTCGTCGGGCAAAGTTGTGGGGGAAAGCAGGTCGAAGTCTGGTTCAACAGCGGCTGCCGCTTCCAGTTCGTCCTTGTCCGGCAGTTCGATTTCGGCAGCATCAATCACCGTTGCGCCTTCGGGGATGGTGAAGGTGAAGACGGCGTCATCAATGCCTTGATTGGTTTCCAGGAATGTGGCCCGGGCCACGCCGGAGCCAAGCGCACTGCCAACGTACTCGATTCCAACAGGCGCACTGTCGCCATCACGCAGCCAGACGTTGAGCAGGCCGCCAGCGGCGCGCACTTCTTCCGGCATTTGTTCAGGGATGGGGATGAGGCGAACGGCGTTGACGTTGGTGTCGCCAATCACGTTAGAGCCAGCCCGTTCGGCGGTGAAATATTCAAGCAGTTTCGCCACCGCTTCTTCGGGCGTTTCAGGGATTTCGGCTTCGTCAAAGTCGCCCTCAGGCTCGAAGTTATGGTCGAACTCTGGCCCCGCAAATTCCTCTGCGGCAGCCATCTCTTCGGCGAGGCGAGCGTATAGGTCTTCATACTGGCCGGTCAGCACCACGTTTTCTGTGGGGTTCCACAGCCAAAACTGCGTGCCGTCGCTGACGGCAATGGTGCCGATGAGTTCGGCATCATCCGCAGTGAGCACCTCAATGCGGAAGGCGGGTTCGCCGTTGGGACCGGCATCCAAGCGGCCCCATGCTTCGACGGTGCCGCTCATTGCATTGTCAGGAATGTCTAGCGACACCTCGACAATGGCATGGCCGTCAGTGATGGTCTGGCTGGTTTCCAGCGCCTGCACCAGCAAATCTTCTGCGGTGGGAATGACAAACGCGCCAATGGCTACGGCCGTTCCGGCCAACACCACCAGCGCCAGTAAAATACTCAAAAATCTTTTTCGTGTCTGCATAATTTAACTCCCGTTAAATAGTTGACTCCCGATTAGGTCATGGTTTTACGTCTTTTTTTGCCACAGAGAGCACAGAGATTTTTGAGAAATGTATTTTGCTCTATTCTTTACTCTTTTTTCTCTGTGGCTTTTATGAATTCAACCTACTAAACACCACGACTCTTTTGATTGTGACACGAAAAACGGCCGTTGTGTGATGGGAAACGGCCGTTCTCATCCAGCATTCAGATTATCTTTGCTTCACCCACTATCCTGCGCCACAATACCATTATCAAAATTCGACACAGCAAACACAGGAGCAACAGACTGATTGTGCAAGATTTAGCAGACATATGGCGGGAAATTGAAGCAACGGCCGTTTCCGCCGGACTCGATCCGACCAGGTTTGATGAGAGCCACAAAGAAATTTTGGGCCACATTGTCACCTTTTTGCAGCAGCCGGTGCCAGCTTCCCATGCATCAGTTGAAGAAAAGAATCATTGGAGCAGGTGGCTGCCCCGGTTGGCAGTGGGGAAAAATGGGGATGGGGAACGGCCGTCTGCACCCCCACCGGCCCCACTCATCATCTGCGGCAAACCGGGCACGGGCAAAACGACATTTCTCAACGTGCTGGATGCGGTGCTGCGCCGCGTTTTTGCCCTGCCAGACAACATTCAGCCTGTGATGCGCAAAGGCAGCTACCATTACACCGTCAGCAAGCGCACCCTAAACGGAAAGCCCATCAGCCTGCTGTCGGTGAAAAAGTGGGCCGACTTGCTGCATTTTTACACCTGGGACCGGCGCGAGCACCGCATGGTCACCACCGATCGGGCTGCGTTCATCCGGGAAACATTGCAGCCGATGCGGCTCATCTTTGCCGATGAAGTGGAGATGACCGGCTACGCGCCCACGCTGCCGCTTTTGGCCCAGCACGGGCTGTTAGTCATTGGCTCATCCAACCAGCACCGTTTTACCCAACTGGAAGAAATGCTGGTGGCGCCGCGCATCTACACATTCAGCGGCGTCGATTTGCGCGCCGGCAGTCCGGCCGATGCCATCGTGCAGCCTGATGAACCCGCCTGGGGGATTTTCAACCGACTACAGAAACTGCCCGTCCAACGGCAAGAGCAGTTGGCTTACCAGCAGCAGCAAATCGGAAACGTTTTGTTTGTAAGGCTGGATTTTGGTACGGCCGTTCGCGCGCCGCTGCTGGAAAATGAGTGGGCCAACTTCTTCCAGACTCTGCCTTGGCAAGTGGGTGACCCGCTTATTTTGCTGCTGGATAACTTCTCACTGGACATTTTGCGCACCGATTACAACGCCATCATCCGCTTTGTGTCGCTGTTTGATTTGATTGAGCAGCAGGGAATTGGCGTGCTGGTGCGCAACGCGTCGGCCCCGGCCGAGCTGTCACGCGAGGCACTGGCCCATATGAAGATTACGATTCATGCAGCGCGGGGTATTCCAGAGGCGATTAAGGTAAAAACGGCCGTGGGCATCGACCGCTGCATTTCCCGCATTGGCCAGGCGGGGCACAAAGCCCACCAATATTTATCCACTCATAAACGAGGGGTTGAGGACGCTGACGAACGCTGATGAGGCTGATTTATATCGGCGTTAATCCGCATCCTATTTTTCTTTGAGTGCTTCCCAGCCAGACGGCACATTGCCCCATTCGATTTGCTTTGCCCCCAAAAATGAAGCGAGGGAACTCACCGCCTGGCCAATCTCGCGCACTGTCTTTTTGTATTTCGGCGCATCCGGTTCGGCGTAAACGTTGTGGATGTGCAGCGTTTTGGTTTTGCGGTCCATTTTGGGGTCAATACGGCCGATCAGCCGATCACCGTGCAAAATGGGCAGGACGTAATAGCCGTACTCCCGCTTGGCCTTGGGCACGTAAATTTCGATGCGGAAGAAGAAATCCCACAGCGCTTCGGTGCGGTCCCGGTCACAAATGAGGTTATCGAAAGGGGAGAGCAGCGTGGTGCGCGGCTGCCAGGCACCGTTTTGCAGCTGGCGCAGCAGCGGTAAATCTTCGGCATGCAAATAGTAGTCGTCATCGGGCAGATCATCAATTTTCACCGGGATGAGAATATCTTCTTTGACGAGTTGCTTGAGAACGGCCGTTAACCCCGGATACATGTTGCGCGTGTAATGCACCTTAATTTGTTTGGGCGTAGCCGCACCCAAAGCCCGAACGGCTTTTTGTACAGCAAAGCGGCACGTTTGTTTGGCCGTCCACTCATCTTGCGGCGTCCACTCCGGCCAAAACTGTTCGGCCAGGCCCCACTTGCGCTGGTTGCCCACACGCTCCACCGTGACAATCTCTCCGTTGGTCCACAAATAATCGAGGATGAAGCCCACGAAACGGCCGCTTGACCACCGCGACTCAAAGCGCAAATCGTCTTCCGTTTCAATATCCCGTGAAAACAGCGGCCCCTCCTGGCGCAGCCGGTCGAGGATGTGCTCCTTGAGGTCAATCAAGCCAGGATGCTCATCGAACCATTTCTGGTATTTGGCCGCACGGCGTTTGTCTTCCCGTCGGTGGCGCATCCCCCAATAAAAAACGGGATATTCTTCAGTGAGTACCATCGAGGCAGCGTGGGCCCAATATTCAAACAGCGCCTTTTCCTCCCAACGCAGCTGCTTCAATTGGGCCACATCAAACTGACCCAGGCGGCTCCACAGCACCAGCAGATGGGTGCGCTCCACGGCGCGAATGGGGTCTAGCTGCACACAGCCCAAATCGCGAACGAGATCGAGCATGGAAGCCGGCGTAAGCACAGCCAAATGTTGACGGGTAATGGCCAATCGGCGTAAATCCTGGCGGGTGAGGGCTAGTTGGGCAGTCATCGGTTACTCCTAAAATTAACCGCGGAGGACGCGGAGAGCGCTGAGAAAAGTAGTCAGCCTTTTGTTGCCGGATTATACGTGGGAATCAGGTTTAGAACAAGCGTTCGTAACGAAAAGCAGAATACAAATGGTACGAATAAACGAATGAGACGAATTTTCAGAAATATTTGTGTCATTCGTCCATTCGTCAAATTCGTGATTCGCTTTTTGCTTTTAATCCAAAATGGAACCGATTGGCAGAAACGGTGTATTGTAAGTAGATGGCACGTTCTGGAACGAGACACACCGCCACCGCAGAGGCAACTTTAATTAAGCAGGCTCGGCAGGAGGATGCAGCCGCCTGGGAGGTGCTGGTACGCCAGCATCAAGAGGCTGTGTTCCGGCTGGCGTATCTGCTGCTGCGCGACCCTGCCGAGGCAGAGGATGTGGCCCAGGAGGCATTTGTGCGAGCGTATTTGGCATTGGACACGTTTGATGTGGAACGGCCGTTTAAACCGTGGCTCCTGCAAATTACCCGCAACCAGGCCAAAAACCGGCTGCGCAGCCTGTCCCGCTACTGGGCCATGATGAAGCGGTGGTGGCAGGAACAAGACCCGGTTGCCGAACCAACACACATCAGCCGGGCGGAATCGACCTTGCTGTGGCAGGCGGTGCAGCGGCTGCGTCCCAAAGCGCAAGAAGTGGTTTACCTGCGCTACTTTTTGGAACTGTCCGAGGCAGAAACGGCCGCAGCCCTGGACATACCAGCCGGAACGGTGAAGTCGCGGCTGCACCGGGCGTTACAGCAGTTAAAAGGCATCATTGAAATGGATTATGTTGAGTTGAAGGATGCCATCTAAATTTAAGAGCAAATGATGAACGAGATAAACAGTTCGTACGAAAAGCAGATACAGGAGTGGGCCGCGGCGTTTGAATATCCGCCAACGCCGGGCATTGCCGGGAAGATACGGCCGTTGCTCACCCCGCCAGCTAAAAAAGCATGGCAGCCAGGCAGACGCCTGGCCTGGGCGTTGGTTTTGCTGACGCTGGCCGCCAGTTTGCTGGCGGTGCCCGGCGTGCGCGCCGCACTGGTGCAGATTTTGCGGGCCGGCGGCATCACTATTTTTGTGGGAGAAGAAGCGGCCGTTGATGAAATCCCGCCGCTGCTGAGCGAGCAGCTGCCGGCCTTTACGCACCCGATTACGCTGGAAGAAGCAGTGGCGCAGTATCCCAATCTGCAACTGCCCGCGGAGCTGCCGCCGCCGGATGATGTGCTGCTGCATGAGGAACCGGTGTGGGATACGGCCGTCATCTTCCTCTGGCGTGACGAGGCCAATCCGCAAGAAATCGCCCTGAGCCTGTACCAGATCAACGTGGCCCAGTACGCCTACAAAGGCAGCGACACTGCAACAATGACAGAGGTAAATGGCAATCAGGCATTCTGGCTCAACAGTCCACACTATTTCCGGCTGCAAAACAGCGCCCTTGAGGAATGGTTGTTTGTGCCGGGGAATGTGCTGATCTGGTGGGAAGGGAGCGTCACCTACCGGCTTGAAGGGGCCAGCAGCCTGGAAGAAGCGCTGCAAATTGCTGAATCGCTGCAAGCGGTAGAACCATCTGATGAGTAATGAGCCGTAGCCGCGGATTCTTTCCGCGCTACTACTTTACGCGGAAAGAATCCGCGGCTACAAGAAGGAGTTTTGTTATGCGTAAAAAATGGGTTTTGGTAATTGGTTTATTGGTAATAATGGCTCTGTTTGCCAACGCTGGTTTGGCGCGGGCGGGTGGTTGGGCTACGGTGACGTTGTCTGAACTGCCTGAAGAAGTGGTGGCAGAACGGCCGTTCACCATCGAGTTTTCCGTACGCGGGCACGGACAAACGCTGATAGCGGGGGTGGATGCTGCGGTGACGGCCGTGCATGAAACCAGCGGCACCCGCGTGAACGTCCAGGCAGAAGATGATGCTGTGGAAGGCTTTTACGCGGCTATGTTGACCTTGCCGGAAGCGGGCGAGTGGCGCTGGAGAATCTCAACTTATGGCAGAGCCTATCCCATGCCGTCGCTGATGGTGAATGAAGCGGCTGCGGTGGCCAGTGTGGAGAATGGTGGGGAAACGGCCGTACCCTGGCAGCTTATTCTGGGCTGGACGGCCGCTGCGGGCACAATCCTCTGCCTGTTTTTCTGGTCGCGCCAGCGCAACCGATTGCGGCTGGCCGGGGCGGTGCTGCTGGGCGTGGTGAGCCTGGCCGGCTTTGGCCTGTATGCCCAGATGCCCCAAACCGTATTGGCAGAAAGTGAGGTGGCGTTAGCCCCAGCCATTGCTCCGGAAGCAATGGGCGAGGCGCTATTTGTGGCTAAAGGCTGCATCCAATGCCACACTAACGACAACGTCACAATGGCAAAAAATATGTTCCAGATTGGACCGAACATCACCTTTGTCAAGCGTCCACCGGAGTATGTCAAAGCGTGGCTGGCCGATCCATCTGCCCTAAAAACCGGCACGCAAATGCCCAACCTGCATCTAAGCGAAGCCGAAATTAATACGCTGGTTGACTTTTTACAAACCGATGCGGATTAACTGGCCCTTGGGGTTCCTGCTCATTTTCCTGGCTGCTTGCGGCCAGGAAAATGCAGCACCGGCGGAACTAACGGTCGTACCCACCCCAGAAGTTGTCATTATCGGCCCTACTGGTGGCTATCCTGAAGGATGCCAACCAGAAAAAGTGGCAGATTTGGTACTGGCATTTTTTGATGCTTATAACACGGGTGATACGGCCGTACTCGACCAAACCTTTGCGGAACCCATTCAATGGTATTCTGATGGCACAGGGGAGAAGGAACAAAATCAGTTTACTACCTATGAACGCGATGGGATGTTTCCCTATTTTGCCACCCGGCATGCCCAGCAAGATCAGCTCAAGCTATTTTGGGTAAGTGTCGTTCCAAAAACCTGGCATGGTGGTGTTGATATCGTCTACAGGTTGAAGCGAGAAGCTGATGATTTGGAGCCTGGGCGAGACGGCAGCTCACGCCTAGCGATGGGAAAAGGGGCTATTCGCTGCCCGGAACGAAAAATCTTTGTCTGGAGCATGGCCACTTTGCCTGTTTGGGAAACAGAAGCTAACTATGGTCCAGGCTGTCATGGTGGGTCAGTTGCGGGTACAGCGGGAAAAATTGTTGTATGCGCCAATGGAACCTAATAATAGAGCACCTGTATAGCTACTTAAAATCTGCGTAATGGTTCGGCTGCGCTCACCACAAGCCTGCGTAATCTGTGGATGTTTACAACTCTTCAGGCCATTCGGCGTGGGGGCGCTGCTCGCGGCAGATTTCTAGCAGGCGTTCGAGCTTGTCGTGCCGCTCGCAGTAGAGGATGATCTCTTTGGCCAGTTCCGGCTTGGTCGCATTAGGCAGTTCATCTTTGTCGATGCCCAGGTTAAAGAGGAGGTCTTCCAGTTCTTCTTTGTTGAAGTAGCGCACCATCAATTCTTTGAGGCGGATGCGATTTTGCAGGAGGGTGTCGGCGCGTTCTTCTTGGAGAACGGCCGTATAAAATTCGGCCACCGCCAGCTTCCGCGTGGAGATACTGTTGCGCTGCTCCATCGTCATTTGGGCAAAGGTACGGTCGTGCCCGTCGGGGATGAAGATGGCGTCCCAGCCAAAAATCTGGTTGCCGCGCGGCTCAGGGGCAATAACCCCGGTAAGCTCACCGCGAAACACCATCACCTGTCCTTCCGGCGAATGGTACGCCATGTCGGTAATCACTCGCGCCGCCTTGTTGTCGAATGTTTGCAACATCTTGCATATGCCATCCACGCCTACGCCCTCGATGAACAGGCTGGTGACGTTGCCCGGTAAATCGCTCCATGCCTTGATGAGCAGGTTGGTTTGCTCTACCAAAAATGGCAGGTACGGCAGCTGCGGCTTCACCAGCTCCACCTTGCGCCGGATGAGGATGGACAGGTCGTTGGTGACCGGGTCTTCCACGTTCAGCTTGGCCCAGCGCAAATCGGCAAACTTGCCCAGCAAAAACTGGTAATCATTGAATTTATTCTCGGAGGCGGTGACAAAATAAAGACGGTCAATTCGTTCTCTAGGCATGGTTTATATTTTTGGATATTCGTTCAGTTTGAGAGTCCCTAAAATTTCTTTTCGTTTTGCCTTATCAAAGGCATTGTGATTAATCTGGATTTTCTGACCGTTCTTAGCATAAACAATTGTTTGTCCATTCAATTTGTTCCACAAAGATTGAGTCTTAGTACGACGTTTATCAATATCAGCTAACGTAAACTCTGTCTGTCTAAATCCAAAGGGGGGCGGGCCTGAAATTACGCCATCTTCTATTTTGATAGTTAGCCCATCATCATGAGCCATCGCGAGTGAGATTAGCAGAAACAACACAAAAATCATTAACAAATAACCAATGCTGTAAGATTTTAACAATGTTGATCCTAAGGCCATCAGTTACAAGTTAAGCTATTTTGTGAGTTGTCAAGCCAGAAATTGGCTACAATTCACGTATGAAAAAAGCAAACCAAGAAT
>PABI01000130.1 GCA_002699125.1 Anaerolineaceae bacterium | reverse complement strand
TATATGTGGGTGAAGAACATCCGCATCAGGCACAGCAGCCTGTTCCGTTGGAACTGTAGGAGATTTAGAAGATGGCAGAAGAATCAAGACGGTATTATGAAGGAATTGGCCGCCGCAAACGTGCCTCTGCGCGCGTGCGTATTTACCCCGAAGGCGAAGCTACGGGCAGTTTTGTTGTCAACGGGAAGGATGTCAAAGAGTATTTCCCCCGTTTTGGCGATTACCTGACCTTAACAGGGCCGTTGGCCGATACAGACCTGATGGGCAAGATGGACGTGAGTGTCCATATCAACGGCGGCGGTATTACTGGCCAAACGGGTGCTGTACGTTTAGGCTTGGCCCGTGCGCTGGTTGAGTACGATGAGAATCTGCGTGTTTCTTTGCGTGCTGGGGGGCATCTGACCCGGGATGCGCGCATTAAGGAACGTAAGAAGCCAGGTTTGAAGCGTGCCCGTAAAGCACCGACTTATACCAAACGTTAAATTGTTTGGCTTCATGCAATCGGCATTAAGTATCTGAAGGTCTCTGTAGAAGCCGAGAGGACTTGGCCGATTGTTTGACAAATAAACATGAAAAAGGCGAGAGCTGGCTCTCGTCTTTTTGCTTTAGGCAAAAAAGGTGAGTCGATGGGTAAGATAACCGTTGTGGGATTAGGGCCGGGAAACGGCCGTTTTCTCACCAGAGCCGCTTGGGAAACCCTGAGCCAGGCAGAGGTTGCGTATTTACGCACAGAACGCCATCCGGCCGTAGCCGACCTGCCGGCCCACGTAACGCGCCACAGCTTTGATCCAATTTATGACACCGCTGACAGTTTTGAGACCGTGTATGAAACGATTGTGGCCGAACTGCTGGCGTTGGCCGGGCAAGCGGACGTGGTTTATGCTGTGCCGGGCCATCCGTTTGTGGGCGAATCTACGGTGACCCGGTTGGTAACCCAGGCGAAGGAAGCTGGCGTGTCGGTCGAGATTGTGGCGGGGTTAAGTTTTGTGGAGCCTTGTTTAACGGCCGTTCAACAAGACGGCATGGACGGCGTGCAAATCTTTGACGCCATTGAACTTAC
The DNA here is from genome assembly GCA_002699125.1 of Anaerolineaceae bacterium. Taxonomy (GTDB): domain Bacteria; phylum Chloroflexota; class Anaerolineae; order Promineifilales; family Promineifilaceae; genus Leptofilum. The sequence goes on along the minus strand of PABI01000130.1, from coordinate 19,029 downwards.
CCAATATCTGTATCCGCCGGTGAATCCCGATTTTCCGCTGCTGCTGGGGCAGGTGTACAGCCGGATGTTGGCCAGTGAGCTGAAGTTGGTGTTAACGGCCGTTTACCCCGATGAGCATCCCGTCACCCTCATCCATCAAGCCGGCGAAGATGAACAGGTTGTGGAGCAAATTCTGCTCTATGAAATTGATCGCAGCGACCGGGTGGACCATCTTACCAGCCTGTTTGTGCCGCCGCTGTCCAATCCAGCGTCATTGGCCAATCTGGCCGAAACCGTAGCCATTTTGCGCAGTCCTGATGGCTGCCCCTGGGATCAGGAACAGACGCACCAAAGTCTGCGCAGCGGCTTCCTGGAGGAAGCCAGCGAAGTTTTGGCGGCGATAGATGATGACGACATGGAAGGTTTGCGTGAAGAACTGGGCGATGTTTTTTACCATCTCGTCATGCAAATTCAGATGGCCAGCGAGGCAGAAGCGTTCCGCTTAACCGATGTGCTGGCCAACATTGATGCCAAGTTGAAGTATCGCCATCCGCATGTGTGGGGGGATTGGCAGGTGCAAGACAGCGAAGAAGTCATCCAAAATTGGGAAATGTTAAAGGCCAGAGAGAAGGCAGATCGCTCTGACTCGTTGGTGGACCACATTCCCCAGGCCCTGCCTGCATTGGCCCGGTCGCAAAAGCTGCAAACTCGGGTGCGCCAGGTGGGGTTCGACTGGCCAGACATCGAAGGCGTATATGAAAAAGTGCAGGAAGAAATCAGTGAGCTGCGTGAAGCGGTCTCGCCAGAGCATCGCGCCGAAGAGTTGGGTGATTTGTTGTTTGTCGTGGTGAATCTGGCCAAATGGCTGGATATTGACGCTGAATCGGCCCTGCGTGAGGCCAATGCCAAGTTTAGCCGCCGTTTTCGTGCCCTGGAGAAGCTGGCCCAGACTCGCCAATTGGCCCTGGCTGAAATGGATTTAGATAGTCTGGAAGCGTTGTGGCAGGAAGTGAAAGTGCAGCTGTCAGATTAGATGTGTCTTGCCAAACGGTACCGTGTTGGTTAAAGTAGTTGCTATCTAGACGTACAGGAAGGAGGCAGTGTGACGGCCGTATTGAACATTGTCTTTGCTGTGATTGCAGGCGTGGCAATCTTGGCAGCACTATATTATGGGGGACGCGCAGTTATTCGTCGTGGTCAACCGACCGATTCCGCTTACAATGTGGGGCGACTGGAGGCACGTCGTTCTGTGCAAATCGATCTCATTCGTGCTTTGGCCTCCATTGTGGTGGCGCTGATTTTTTTAGGTGCTTTTGGCCTGACACCGCGCCCGGTTGAGCCGCTCATTTCTCCTACAGAACCTGCACCGATGTTAGATGCCACCAATGTTCCCCCTGAACCCACCAGTGTAACGCCTACAGATCCTCCCACATTGCTCCCGGCTACACCAACAGTCACCGAGACAGATCCAGTTGAGCCATCTCCTTTGCCCACATCACCGCCCACGGCTGCACCAACGGCAACACCTGAACCTGCGGCAGAAACGGCCGTTGTCAGCAGCGGTGTTGGCGTGTGGCTGCGGGCTGCCCCCAGCACCACCGGGGAGCAGCTGGAATGGCTGCTGGACGGTACTGTTTTAACCTTGCTTGATGGCCAGGAAACGGCCGATGATCTGCTGTGGCAGCAGGTGCAAACCGAAACCGGCCTCATCGGTTGGGTCGCTGCCGATTTCCTCCTCATTTCAGAGTAGCTGTCCTCCGCCCTATGGGTGTCATGCCTGCGAAAGCAGGCATCCATTAATTTTTGCCCACTGCTTCCTTACGCCAGGTGGAGACGGTTTCGTTGTATTTGGGGGATTGGTGCCGGAAGTAGGTATCGTACAGTTCAGCGTAATGTCCGCCCTGTTCCATTAGCGCATCGTGATCGCCTTGCTCGATAATGTGTCCCTTTTGCAGAACGATAATGCGGTCGGCGGCACGCACCGTGGAGAGGCGGTGGGCGATGATGATCGCCGTGCTGTGGGCCATGATCAGGTTCAGCGCCTGCTGAATTTGGGACTCGGTAAACGGGTCCACGCTGGCAGTGGCTTCATCCAGCACAAAAATACGGGGGGATTGCACCAGGACGCGGGTGAGAGCGACTAACTGCCGCTGTCCCATCGAGAGGCGGCTGCCGCGTTCGCCGACTTCGCTGTCCAGGCCGTTGGGCAGCGTTTCCAGCCATTCACCTTCGCCAATGCGTCGGGCCATCTCTTCAATTTCGGCGTTGGTGGCGTCGGGACGGCCGTAGCGAATATTCTCCGCCACCGTGCCGGCAAACAGAAAGGGTACCTGCGATACAATGCCAATCTGCTGCCGGAAGGCGGTCAGGTCAAAGCTGCGGATGTCCTGGCCATCGACGCAAATTTGGCCTTCCTGGTACTCGTAGTAGCGGGCGATGAGCTTGATAATGCTGGATTTTCCTGCGCCAGTGTGTCCCACCAGGGCAATGCTCTCGCCAGGGGCAATGTGCAGCGAAAAGTCGTCCAGCACCTGCTCCTGCTCGGAGTAGCGGAAGGAAACGTGGTCAAATACAATGTCTCCCCGCAAATTTTGGGGTTTGACGCTGCCGGTTTGTTTAACGGCCGTTTCCACATCCATCAGGGCAAACACCCGCTCAGCGGCCGATAAGCCCGCCTGGAACTGGCTCCAGAACGCCGATAGGTTGGTGACAGGAAACCAAAAGCGGTCCACCGTGGCGACAAACAAATACCAGGCGGCAATCGTAATCGCTCCGGCCACCGCACTGCGTCCACCAAAATAGATGAGAATGGCCGTGCCAATTCCGGCCAACACGTTCAGCGTGGGGAAAATATTGGCAATCACAAAACCGCGTCGCACATTGATGCCATAAGCCTGCCGGTTCACGTCCAGAAACTCATCATAAATTGCCTGCTCCTGGCGGAAGTTTTTGGCCACGCGCACGCCGGTTACAGCTTCCTGGATTGCCTTATTTACTTCGCCTAACGCGCGCGACCCTTGCCGCGTGACCTGGCGCGCCAGTCGGCGGAAGGTCAGGGCGGCCAGGGCCACAAAAGGCGCCATAGCCAGCACAACCAGCGTGAGCCGCCACTCAATGCTAAACAGCGTCACAATCAAAATAAGAGCGACTGCCAGCTGGTTGATAACGTCCGTGCTCAGCACAATTACTTCGCCAAATTCCTGCGTGTCGCTGGTGATGCGGCTCACAATGCGCCCGGAGCTAAATTCGTCGTAGAACGAGAGGTCCTGCCGGGCGGCCGAAGAAAAAGCATCCTGCCGCATGGACAGGATGACATCGGCGATCACTTCAGAGGTAAGCTGGCGGCGAATCCAGTTGAGGCCCCAATTGCCAATGCCGGTAACAAAAACGACACCAATAAGCAAGGGCACCAGCCGGTCATCGCCACCATCGGCCATGACGCCGACGCTGTTGGAGACGATCAAGGGCAAGGCTGCCCCGGCCAGAGCCATCAGAAACACGCAGATGGCAATGATGATCACTTTGCGCCGGTGCGGGCGAAAGTAGTTGAGGATGCGTCCTACAAGTTCTTTGTCGCTGTATTGTCGGTCGTAAGCCTCGGCTTCCAAACCGCGCATGACGGCTGCCATAAAGTTTTCCTTACAAGGTGCCAGGCACTGGTCAAACGATGTTGTCTTATTATGACCTAAAGACCAGTGCCTGGCACCCAATGTTTTATAAAATTCGTTGCCCCAGCAGCGATGCTGCCAGTTCCACAGCCAACTCGGCCGTACGGTTCATGGTATCTAAAATTGGATTTATTTCAACAATGTCCATTGACTGTACCCGACCGCTGTCGCCCAGGATTTCCATAAGCAAATGGGCCTCGCGGTAGCTGAGGCCGCCGGGAACGGCCGTTCCCACCCCAGGTGCCTGCTCCGGGTCCAAACTATCCATGTCCAGGCTCACGTGAATGCGCGAGAAGTGACGCAGGCGGTCAATGGCTTGCCGCGCCACGCTGGCCATGCCCATCTCGTCCACGTGCCGCATGGTAAACACGCTGATGCCGCTGCGTGCCAGACGCTCCCGCTCCTCAGTATCTAGATCGCGAATGCCAATTTGTACAATTTGGCGCGGCTTGAGCTTGGCTCCCGGTGTGCCCACGTTCACCAGTGGTTCGGGGCCTTCGCCAACCAACGCCGCTACCGGCATGCCGTGGATGTTGCCGCTCGGTGAAGATTGCGGCGTGTTGAAGTCGCCATGAGCATCCACCCAGATAACGCCTAACGGCTCATCTTGTGACGCAGCGGCGATGGAACCAATGCTGATACTGTGGTCTCCACCTAAAAAGATGGCAAACTCGTCGGCCGTGACGCACTTGCGGGCGATGTCGTAAATGTTTTGGCAAACGGCCGTAACCGTCTTCAATCGTTTGGCTCCGGATTGTGCTACATCTTCTTCCGGGTTAGGTACCGCCACATTGCCCTCATCAAAAACAGTATGTCCCAACCGCTCCAGCCGGGCCTGCAGGCCAGCATAACGCGCGGCACTGGGACCCATGTCCACGCCGCGCCGACTCTGCCCCAAATCCATGGGAACCCCGATGATGTGAATATGCCTCTTGTGCAATGCGTGCCTCCAAAAGTAGTGGTAGCCTAATTGTGACCTATCCGGCCCAAAGCAGCAACCACCCAGAAAATGAAAAAGCGCAGCCGTGCGAACACACGACTGCGCTTTTTCTAAGTCAGGGAGCTATTACAGCATCCCAGACGTTGGAGGGCGTTTAGGGTTTGCCCATTTTCAACTTTGGATTTTTGTGGACGGGCAAACCTTGCGGATGCGTTTCCTTACCCAAAGTTATTTGTGAACGCATCCTTACTGTTCCAGATCGAACTGGTAGATATTTTGCAGCTCGGTGCCGCCAGTTGGGTCTACACTAAAACCAATAACATTGGGTCGGGCTGCCGCCACAATCAGGCGCAAGAATGCGGGAATGACGGGCACTTCTTGGGAGAAGATGCGCTGTGCTTCCTTGTGGCTTTCTTCGTATTCTGGTGTACCGGGTAGAGATGACAGGGCGGTGTTACATGCCTGGTCGAATGCTTCATTGCTCCAGCCGGTGTCGTTGGCAGCACCCCAGCCACCAAAGCCTTCTTCTTCTGGCCCGGTGATTTGGCTGGTCAGGTACAGATTACAGCTCGGCTGCACGGCACTAACCCAGGCAAACTCGCCGAGGTCAAAGCGGCGGCCAAACAGCGGGCCATCGGGACCATCAGCAAACCATTCGCTGGAGGGAATGTAGTACAGTTCCACGTCGATGCCACAGTCCAGCATGTTGGCTTTGAAGATTTGGGTCATTTGCTGGCGCATATCGTTGCCAGTGGTGGTTCCGAGAGTAACGGCAAATGGTTCGCCTTCCCAGGCGGTGCCGCGATCCGTGTAATATTCGCGGATGCCGTCGCCGTCACTGTCCACAAAGCCAACCTCATCCAGCAAGGCGTTGGCTGCTTCTACATCGTAAGGCCATTCAGTTAGGCCCTCTTCGGGGTAGAGCGGATGGACGGTGGGGATGTAAGTGTGGATGACTTCGGAACGGCCGTACAAGATATTATCAACCATTCCTTGTCGATCGGTACACATCGTCATCGCCTGACGGACGCGTGCATCTTCAAACCAGTCAGGGCGGCCCTGGTCATCACCGTAATCGGCATAAGAGTCAATGCCAAAGTCAATGTGCTCAAAAACCGTACCGGTCTGGAAGTATGGCGTCAGCAACCCATTGTTTTCGGCTTCGATGAGGAAAGGTGCGTCGCTGGCCGTTAAACCATCTTGTGTGCCAATGTCACAGGCACCGGAGATGAGCTGGGCAATAAGTTGGTTTGTATCGGGGATGAATTTGTAGGTGACACTGTCCAGGTAGGGCAGCCCTTCATCCTGGCGATAGTAGAACGGATTGGGTTCCAAAACAATGCTGTCGCCAGCAACCCACTCTACGATGCTGAACGCGCCATCGCTGACGGGCAGGCGGGATGATTCTTCTGCTTCCAGCAGTTCCGTGGCGGTAAATTGACCCCAGATGTGCTGTGGAAGCGGTTGCCATACATTGGTGAAGTAGGTGGGATCGAGGAAGCCGGGAATGCCGGTCCAATTCAAGCCCAACTCACCTGTGGCTTCATAGGAAGCGGTGCGATCGGCCACAAATTTACCAGCGGGGGTATCGGGATCCCGGTTCAACTCAAAGCTGTAAACGGAATCGGCGGCGGTTACAGGCGTGCCGTCGGACCAGACGCGCGGATTGAGCGTAAAGTCAACGCTTAGCTGTTCCATGGTGATGGGATTACCGTCAAATTCTACAATTTCACCATCGGCGTTTATAACGGATACGCCTTCTTCCAGCGTGGCTGGATTACCACTGGCATCCAAAACCAGATCGCCTGCATTTGCTTCCACCTGGCTGATAACGGCATCACCGTCTTCCAGGCTAGGCAATTTTTCGATACCGAGGGCTTGATAATCATAGGAGAAGGTGGTGACTTCAGTTTCAAACAGGGCGACCTGAACGGCCGTTGCCGCCAGCATCGATCCCCCATAGGGATACAAAGTGTCGGGTTCCTGTGCCATACAGACGATGAGGTCTTTTGGCTGCGCAGGTTCCTCAGTCTCTTCCGGTTCAACCACGACGGTTTCGGTCACAACGCGGGTTACTTCTTGTGTTTCGCCTTCAACCGTCACTGTTTCAGTCACGATGCGCGTCACTTCGACCGGTTCTCCGGCGGCTGGCTGGCAGGCGGCCAGCAAGGCCAGACCAAGAAGAGTGACGATCGCCAAAAGCGACCATCGTTTCTTAAATTGATGGGTAAACATGCTTATTTCCTCCGAAACGGGTTTGGGTGGAGATTCGGCCGAAAATCCAATTTCTGAATTTGTAGGGGCATTATAGACGGAAATCAACTTGGTGTCAATTAAGTGTCAATAAAGTGGCAAAAAAGTATCTATACGGGGTTTTCCGCCTTGTCGCGGGGCGGAATCCAAGGTTGCCTTCTGTTTTCTTGACCCTTGTTTTCTGCTTTTGCCAGCGGGAAACGGCCGTTGGCCAAATGATTTTCGAAAATTTCTGGTTCTCCACATATAATTCACCCATGACATCATCGCTGTTGCCTGCCCCACAATTAAGCTGGCCCGTGAATTGGCACGACATTTTTGGCCGTGAGGCAGCGCTGCTGCTGGAAATTGGCTTTGGTGGCGGTCATTTTCTAGTGGATCTGGCGCAGAAACGGCCGTCGGCCAACGTCCTTGGCGTAGAGATTTCTTTGCCAGCGCTGGACCGGGCGCAGCGAAAGATTAAAACGGGTGTGCTGGGCAACGTGCGGCTGCTGCAAAGCGATGCCCGCTACCTGCTGCAAGCGTTGTGTGCCCCCGAGTCCCTGGCCGAGGTGTACATCAACTTCCCCGATCCGTGGCCCAAGGCGCGGCAGCTGCATCGGCGGCTGATCAATGTGGACTTTTTGCATTTGCTGGCCACGCGCCTGGTGCCCGGTGGCTTGCTAGACATTGCCACAGACCATGCCGATTATGCGCTGGCTATCACCGAAGCGTTGGAAGCAACGCCTTACTTTCGCAGCCGCCTGGCCACCACGTTTGTCACCGAAGATAATGAGCGGCTGCGCACCAAATACGAGCAAATTGGCCTGGCCGAAGGGCGCATCTGCCATTATTACAAATGGGAGAGGCGCAAAACGGCCGTTCCCAACCAGTATCCCGTCCCTAAGGAGTTTCCTATGCCCCACGTTGTGCTGCATTCCCCGCTAAATTTAGATGAGATTCAGGCGCAATACGGCCGTTGGCAATTCTCCGTTGATAACTGCCACATCAATTTTATGGAGTTGTTTCGGGCCAAGGCAGAGGATGCGCTGTTTGTGGAAACGTACATCAAGGAAGAGCCGGTGACCCAGCGGCTGGGGCTGGTCATTCGGCAGCGGGAGCCGGGCAACTATGTGATCAGCCTGCACGAGCTGGGTTTCCCCCGGCCCACGTTGGGGGTGCAGCGGGCGATTGGCCAGCTGGCCACCTGGCTGTTGGGGCTGCATGAAGAAGCTACCCTTTTGCACCATAATTTGCAGCCAGAGGTTTTGGAACGGGAAGTCAACCATGCAGCTTGACCTGGAACTGTACCGTGAGGAAGCGCAGGTAGAGCCGGAAGTCCAAATAAGCTACATTCGCATTGCCCCGGAACGGCCGTTGCACACAATACTATTTGTCCACGGCTTTGGCGGCCGGGCCAGGCAGTGGCGTTACCAAATCGAACAGTTTGCCATTCACAATGAGGTCATTGCTATTGATTTGCGCGGGCATGGCGGCTCATCCCGGCCCGGGCATGGCTATGAGATGGACCGGCTGCTGGCTGACATCATGGCGGTGCTGCGTCATTGTGACGTAAATCGGCCGTTTGTGCTGGCCGGGCATTCCTACGGTGTAGCGCTTGCCACTGAGTTTGCCTGGCGCTATCCGGAGCGGTTGAGCCACCTCATTTTAATTGCCGGCGCTGGCGAGTACAGTATTTTGCCCGCATACCAGGTTTTGTTTCGCCTGCCGGAGGCGCTGCTGCGATTGCTCCAGCCGGTAGCCAACCGGCTTATGGATGCCTCCCTGTATGCGTTGCAGGAGCTTTATTTGAACAACATGCGCCGCTGGCGAGGTTGGGATAAATTCCCCGAGCTGAAGCCACCGACGATGGTCATACTAGGCAACAAAGACCGCGTTTTGCCCCAATCGGCGTTTGATCGAGTTGGGGAGCTGGTGCCGGAAGGTTCTGAGGTAATCAACGTGGGGGTGTCGGCCCACATGGTGATGCTGGAACGGCGCGATGCGGTAAACCGGGCGATTGAGCGCTTTTTGGAAGGGGATACGGCCGCACCGGCCCATTCCCGTTGGCGTGATGCGGTGGAATCTGGTGGACGGGGCAGCCTGTTAGCAGAGCGTCCCTGGCTGGCCAATTATGAAACGGCCGTGCCTCCCACCATCGACGTGCCCCGCCTGCCGCTAACGCGCCTGCTGGACCGGGCATGGCGGCGCTTTCCTAACCGACCTGCCCTGCGCTTCATGGGGCGCACCCTGAGCTATCGTTCCTTGAGCGCCCAGGCAGCCCGATTTGCCAACGGACTGCTCTCTTTGGGCCTTAAAAAGGGAACGCGCATTATGCTGCTGCTGCCCAACGTGCCCCATCTGGTCATTGCCTATTACGGCACGCTGCGCATCGGCGGCATTGCCGTGATGGCCAATCCACTGGACCCGCCGGAGGAATTGGTGCGACAGGCGAATGCGTCCGGCGCAGAACTGTTGGTGACGTTGGGACGATTTGGCGAAACGGCCGTGCAAATCCAGGCTCAAAGCACCGTGCGCCACGTTATTTATGCCCGCATTGCTGATTATCTGCCGCTGCTAAAAAAGATCGCTGCTGCCCTGCTGCCCGGCCAACGGACGGCCGACCGAACGCCGACACCCATAAGCAGCCCAGACTTTGCCTGGGGTTCCTGGCTGCGCAAGTTTCGGCCCCAGCCGCCTAAAGTTGAGGTGCGCGCGGCGGATACGGCCGTCATCCAATTCACTAGCGGTACGACAGGTAAGCCCAAGGGGATCATGCTCAGCCATTACAATTTGGTGGCCAACACGATGCAGGTGCGGCTGTGGCTGACCGATGCGCAGGATGGTAAGGAAGTGGTGCTGTGCGTGGTGCCGTTTAGCCATGTGTACGGTATGACTTCGGCGATGAACATGGCGGTGAGCATTGGCGGCAGCATGGTTTTACTGCCGCGCTTTGACGCAGAAGAGGTGCTGCAAAACATCCGCCGCTACCGGCCTACGCTGTTTCCCGGCGTGCCGGCCATGTACGTGGCGCTGAACAACTTCCCCAACGTGCGTAAATTTGGTATCGACTCGATTCGGGCTTGCATCAGTGGGGCGGCCCCGCTGCCGATTGAGGTGAAGGAGACGTTTGAGAAGCTGACCAAAGGTAAGCTGGTGGAAGGATACGGCCTCAGTGAAGCCAGCCCGGTGACCCATTCCAATCCGATAAACGGCCGTCACAAAATGGGCTCGATTGGGTTGCCCTTGCCCAGTACCGAAGCGCGCATTGTGGATTTGAAGACGGGACGGCCGTTGGCCGCCGGGCAAATTGGCGAACTGGTTGTTCGTGGGCCGCAGGTGATGCGCGGCTACTGGGAAGACGCGGCTGCGACGAAAGATGTTATTAACAAGAATGGCTGGCTGCGCACCAATGACGTGGCCCGCATGACAGAAGATGGCTACTTTCAGATTATCAGCCGGCGGCAGGACAGCTGGCAGGGAGAAGACAGTGCCATGGCCTTCCCGCGTGACGTGGAAGAGGTGATTTACGAGCTGCCCGAGGTCCGTGAAGTGGTGGTCGTGGGTATTGCCAACCAGCCGGTGGCCTTTGTTAGCCTGAAGGAAAAGACACGTGTTCCGGCTAAAACGATCATTTCGTTTTGCCAGCGTCGCCTGCCGCCCAGCCAGGTGCCCCGGCTGGTGATCTTCGTGAAGGAGTTCCCGCGCAGCTTTATTGGCAAGGTACTGCGGCGCGAGCTGGTGTCTCAGTATCAGCAGCAGATCATTGCCGAGGGGGGCAGCGTGGGGCAGCATTTGGCCGGTTTGGAAGATACGGCCGTCGAGTAAGGAACCAAACCGTTCTGAGCGGTGTACTCCTTTTACATGAATTTTTGTAAAAGGAAAAATATCGCTGATGAAATATCGTTCCCTGATAAGTTTGTTTGTTTTTGCCTCTTTATTTGCCATTGCCTGCCAGTCGCAAGCACAAGTTCCGGCAGCGGAAGCTGAATCCACCCTACAGCCTGAACCAACCTCAACTGTGCCAATAGAGGATGCAGAGCCCGAAGCCGGGCAAGAAGCTGTCGCTTTGGTCGACGACGCCGAGCCGGGCGAACCGCTCACCGTTTTGGTGCAGATGGTGGATGGGGTCACAGGCGAGGCCGTCCCCGAAGCCGAGCTGTATGTCCGGCAGACGGATGATGTTGGACTTTACCATGAAGATGCGGATGGCGTGCCGCGTATTCACGGCCGTTTACAAAGTAATGCCACCGGAACGGTCCAGTTCCGCACTATTTTGCCGGGGCGCTACCCGGATGATCCCACGGCTACCAGGCATATTCATTTAAGCGTCACGGCTGCCGGCTATGAACCATTGGAACGGGTGCTGCTTTTTGACAATGATCCCTACCTGACGGCCGAAGAAATCGCCTGGGAATTTAGCGTTATCGCCCCAATGGAGCCCACCGAAAAGGAAGGCTGGGCAACCGAGATTGAGCTGGCGCTGCTGCCGGCCGTGGCGGGTGAGTTGCAAACCTTTACGCTGATCGCGGAAGAGTCGCTGGCGTCTTACCGGGTGGAGGAAACGTTTTTGAACAAACCAGACTGGTTGGCGCGACACGGTCTGGTGCCGGGATTGGCGACGGCCGTTGGCACAACACAAGCGATCACCGGCTCGCTTCAGCTTGATTTAAGCCAGGTGCCGCCCAGGGTTGGTGAGAGCAATTTTACGGTCGATTTGATGAGCCTGACCAGTGACCAGGTGGGTCGAGACAACAGCGTACGGCGGGAGTTATTTGGCGACGGCCGTTTCCCCACAGCCAGTTTTGTTATTGAATCCCTATCAGATTTTCCCGACCAACTGCGCGCGGGTGACACCGTCTCTTTTCAGATGAGCGGTCCGCTGACCATTCGTGAGCAGACGACGATGGTGACGTTTGCGGTAACGGCCGTTTGGCAAGACGACACTATCTCTGGCACGGCCACTGCCGACATTCAGCTAAGCGATTTTGGCCTGGCACCGCCCAGTTTGTTGGGCATCGTCACCGTGTCTGAGCAGGTGACGCTGGTGCTGGATTTTCATTTGCAGGGGGAGGGTGGCTAAATGATTTACCCGGCCAGAAATTTTTCCACGGTATTTAACACCGTTTCCAGGCGGTATGGCTTTTGCAAAAAGCCGGTGGGTCGGGTGCCGGCCATCTTCTGCAATACTTCTCCTTCGGTGAAGCCAGAGGAAAGGACAATTTTAGCGGAAGGATCAAGGCCGCGCAGCGCTTCAAACGTTTCGATGCCGCTCATGCCAGGCATAGACAGATCCAGGATGACCAGGCCGATTTTTTCCTGTTCGGCTTCGTATAGCGCTACGCCCTCTTGACCGCTGCCGGCTGTTAGAGAAGGAATCTCTTTCAGGTCCAAAATATCGCTGATCGCTTCGCGCACCTGTTTTTCATCGTCAATGACCAAAACTGTGTCGCGGCGTGGTTGTGTGGCAGATTCGGCCGTTTCCTCCTCTGGTTGTTCGGAGCCACCAGCGGGAAACAGAAACTGAAACGAGGTCCCCTTACCCGGTTGACTTGCGGCGCGCAGGCTGCCGTTGTGGCCGCGTATAATGCCCAGCACCGCCGCCAGCCCCAGACCACGCCCGGTGCCTTTGGTGGAATAAAATGGATCAAAAATCCGGTTGAGCGTTGCTTCATCCATGCCGCGTCCTGTGTCGGCCATTTCCAGTAGAACGTAGCTGCCCACAGTGACCGCCTCGTTGACGCGCTGCCATTGATCAATCTCGCTGGTGGTGAGCTGGTAGGGGGCGGTGGTAATGGTAATGGTGCCTGCTTTGGTGCCAATCGCTTCGGCCGCGTTGAGCAGCAGGTTCATGATGATTTGCTGAATTTGTGCGCTGTCGGCCTGGATATGGGGCAGTGGTTCGTGCAGATTGGTATGGAAGGTGATATTGGTGGGCAAGGCGTCTTGAAACAGCTGCAAATTTTGGCTAATGAGCTGGTTGAGATGCAGCTCTTTCACTTCAAAATGACCTTGTCCTGTGTAAGCCAGCAGTTGACGGGTGAGCAATGCGGCCGTTTCCGTCGCCTGAATCGCTTTGTCCAAATTGTCGTGGCTGGCGTGGTCTGGGCTTAGCCGCGCTTTGGCAATAGCCACCTGGCTCATCATGGCCACCAGCAAATTGTTGAAGTCGTGGGCCAAGCCGCCGGCCATGATGCTGAGGCTTTCCAGCTTTTGCGCATGCTGTTCGGCTTCTTCTGCTTGTTTGCGGTTGGTAATATCGCGGTAGCCGCTAATTTGGGCCATTTTTCCCTGGTAGTTTATGGGATGGCTGATGATTTCCACAGGGAAAGTGCTGCCATCTTGACGAACGCCAGTGACTTCCAGGGAGATTTTGGGGTCGGTGGCCATCGATTCTTGTAAAGCAGCTGAGCTTTCAACCGTTACAAAGGTAGCCGCCTGTTTGCCCAGGACTTTCTCGGCTGTTTGATAGCCAAACATGGTGGCAAAGCTCGGATTGGCTTCCAGAATAACATGGTCCACACAAATGATAATGCCTTCAAATGAGGCTTCAACGAGGGTGCGGAAATTTTCTTCTTTTTCGCGCAGTGCTTCGGTGGTTTGCTTTATCAGCGTGATGTCGCTGGCGACACCCAAAACGTATTTTGCCTTTTCGGCGTTTACGGTTAACGGCCGTTTCACAATATTTAACCAGCGTTGATTGCCTGCCAAATCGGTAAAGAGCACCTCAGGCCATACCATTTCCTCCTCAGAGTCCAAAACCGCTTGGTCTTGCTGGGCAAGTTGGTCGAGCTCTTTTGTGTTTGGGTTAAATTGTCGACCGGAATGCCCCTCTAGCTCCTCTGGGGTCGATTGGTATAGGGTGGCAATGGCTTCATTGCCGATGACAAAACGACCTTCTTTATTTTTCACGAAGATAAAATGTGGGATTGTGTCGATGATTTGGCGTAGGAAGGCGCGCTGCTGCTCCAGCGCTGTTTCTGTTTGCTGCCGTTCACTGATTTCGTGACGTAATTGTTCATTAATAACGGACAGATCCGCTGTTCGCTGCCCCAGCGTTTGCCGAATCTGTTTGAGATCGTGTTCGTTAAAGCGCAGCGTAGCCAGGGTAAAGTGCAGCGCGCAAAAAGCAATGCCTAACAAAGCCAAAATGCTAAATAATTTGGGAAAGCTGTTGCCAATGGTAATTGCCGGACCAAGTAAGGGCGCATAAAGTGGTATGCGTCCAACTCCGAGGGCAAATGCCAGAGCAAGTCCGGCAGCGATAGAAAGCGCTGTGTAAACGATGGTGGCTCGTCCGCGCAGCAGCAATGCGGCGATGAGAATAATGACGAGGTAAGCGCCCAGCGTAGGGGTGGCGTCGATGCCATATATGGTGAGATGCAGGGTGAGCGACAGCCAGGCAACGGCCGTAAACAGGTGGGAGGCCAATAGGATGTGGTTCCCGTGCACCAGAAGTGCTTCGATTCCCAGAAAAAGCGCATAGCCGAGGCTTAAAAACAAAGTGCTGTTGGTGAAATTATCTTGCAGTAAAAACAGCAGCGCAGACAGCAGGAGAGCAACGGCCGTAATACTTAACAACTGCGTCAATAACCGGCGTGGTGAGACCGTCTGACTGGCGATCGGGTCTAACGATGACATCGGTGTTGCTTGTGTAGAGCCCATTTTATTGCTCCATAAAGTTGCCCAAATATCTGCCGGGCCGCATTAACAGACCCTATTGTACCAAATTGCTTGCACGTAGCGGCACCAGGTCCATTGGCAGGACGGGATGCTCCAACATAGATGATCGTCTAATTGCCTATTGGCCCTACTCCTGATCGTTGCTAAACTAGCGGCAGTGCAGTTGTAACCATGAAAGGATGATGTAATCGGCAAAAGGTTTTGGCAGAAAATTAAAAGCGTAACCGATTACCTGAGCAAAAGTGGGCGAATCTGGCTGTTTTATTTTCAAAAACTGCCGCGCTTTTGCATAAACTGGAGACAAAATGAGCCAAGTAAAAAAAGAGTTGCCTCATTGGGATTTTAGCACCGTTTTTCCTGGCCTGGAATCACCTGAGTTTGCGGCGGGATTTCAGAGCGTGATAGACGCGATTGCTGCGACGGTAGCTTTATTTGATGAAAATCAGATTAATCGGCTGGATACGGCCGTTCCCGTTGATGACGATCTGGTTGCCCTGTCAGAAACCATTATCAATCGCCTAAACGAAATTGATGAGCAGATCCACATTTTACAGGTTTATCTGTATGGTTTTCTCACGACCGATTCGCGCAATACCAGGGCGCAGGCGCGCAACAGTGAACTGCTGCCCCATCTTTCACAACGCTCTTTGCTGGGCACCCGGTTTACTGCCTGGATAGGGTCGCTGGATGTTGAGCAACTGCTGGAAAAATCGGCCGTGGCGCGGGAACATAAATATGTTCTTTTGAAAGCAAAAGAAGAGTCTTTGCATTTGATGAGTCCCGAGCAAGAAGATTTGGCCGCGGAACTGACGCTAACGGGGGGCAGCAGTTGGTACCATCTATTTAGCAACTACACGTCCCAATTGACGGTAGAAATTGATCGGGATGGCGAAATTGAGAAGATGCCACTGACCGCGGCCCAAAATTTGGCCTTTGAGCAGGATCGGGATTTGCGGGCGCAGGCGCACCAGGCGGTATTGGATGTGTTGGCCGAAGCGGCCGTTCCACTGGCAGCCTCGCTCAACAGTATCAAAGGGGAAACATTGACCATCACCCGGCGGCGCGGCTGGGAATCGCCATTAGAAATGGTGCTGTTTTATAACGCTATCGACCGCCCGACGCTGGACGCCATGATGACCGCCACGCGCAACGCGTTCCCCGATTTTCAGCGCTACCTGAAGGCGCGCGCCCGGGCACTGGGCCTGCCCAAGCTGGCCTGGTACGACAGGCTGGTGCCGCTGGGGCAGGGAGAACAAAGCTGGGCTTACGGTGATGCCACAGAATTTGTCATGACGCAGTTTGGCACTTATTCGGCTAAAATGCGCCGCCTGGCGGCGCGGGCTTTCACGGAAGGCTGGATCGATGCCGAACCGCGTGACGGCAAGCGGGGCGGGGCGTTTTGCATGGGGCTGCGCGATGAAGAGTCGCGCATTCTGACCAATTATGAAGTGGGCTTTTCTGGGGTGAGCACGCTGGCCCATGAGCTGGGCCATGCTTACCACAACATGTGCCTGGCGGTGCGTACCCCCTTGCAGCGCGAAACCCCCATGACCCTGGCGGAGACAGCCAGCACATTTTGCCAGAAAATTGTGGAAAACGCGGCGTTGAAAACGGCCGTTCCCCAAGATCAGCTCATCATTATTGACGGCGTGCTGGAGTATGCGGCGCGGGTAGTGCTGGGGGCCAGCAGCAACTTCATGTTTGAAGAAAAGCTGTTGGCGAAGCGCACAGAACGGGAACTGTCTGTGGAAGAACTGTGCGATCTGGACCGGGAAACGCAGCTGGCTTCATTGGGAGATGCGCTGGAAGATGGCTCGCTGCACCCGTATCGTTGGGCGTACGTGCCCCATTATTATGGGGCCACGTTTTACAACTTCCCCTACACCTTTGGCCTGCTGTTTGGTCTGGGACTGTATGCCCAATACCAGACCGAGCCGGAGCCATTCAAAACCGGCTATGACGAACTGCTCTCCATGACCGGCATGGGCAACGCCGCCGATCTGGCCGCCCGCTTTGGCATTGACATTCGCACACCCGACTTTTGGGAAGCCAGCCTGGATGTACTGCGGGCAGATGTGGACAAGTTTGAGCAGTTAGTTGATAAGATTGGCTAATAGAGCAATTTTGATCAAAGATTGCGCAGATTTGCCAGTTTTTAATCTGCGTAATCTTTGATTTTTCTGATTCTTCCCCACAATCGATCCCCTTCACAATTTACCCCAATTTGTAATAAATTCGGCCGTTTTCGCTACTATTTGTAATGAACCGGTTCAAAACAATTGGTGGTCACTGCATGGTAGAAAGCGAACAGAAGCGAATTTTTGACGAATGGCTGGACGCGCATAAGGGATTGTTCTTTAAAGTTGTGCGTGCTTATGCCTTCACGCCGCAAGATCAAGAAGACCTGTTTCAGGAGATTGCCATTCAGGTGTGGGATTCGGTGCCGAACTTTCGCGGCGAGTCGAGCGCGGCGACCTGGATTTACCGGGTGGCCCTGTACACGGCGATGTCGTGGGCGCGGCAGGAAATTAAGCGTGAGGATGGGAAACGGCCGTTAATCGGCATTGAACATACCCTCATTGCCACCCCCACCAAAAAAGATGACCGATTAATCTGGCTGTACGATCAAATTGCCCAGCTCGACGAAGTTGATCGCTCGCTGACCCTGCTGCTGCTCGATGGATACAGCTACAAAGAGATGGCGGCCATTCTGGGGATTTCCATCAGCAACGTGGGCGTCAAAATTAATCGCATTAAAAAACACCTGGCCCGAAAATCAAAGGAGGGTGTGCAACATGGAGTTTGAAGACATGAAACTGATTTGGGATAGACAAAATAATGAACCGCTGTTTGCCATCAATCAAGAAGCGCTGAACAGAAAAATTCAGCACAAAAGTAAGTCGGTTAGCCGCGCGCTGGATTTTGTAGATGTGATGATGATTGTGGTGAATCTGGTTGGTGGCATTGTGTTGATAGTAGATACAGTGCGGGAGAATGGACGGCCGTTTGAGTACGTCGTCGCAGTTGTGTATCTCGTCTTTTTTGTATACGCACTTTACCGGCGCTTTGCCCGCCAGCAGGACGTTAAGGAGTTTGACAAAACGATTTTGGGTGAACTGAATAAAGCAATTTGGGAATCGGACTATCTCATAAAGCAGTCCAGCTCGATGGTTTTTTGGTATTTGGTGCCAATCGTCATTGCGGCTAACGTGACCGTGCTTTTAGGTTACAATTCAATTTGGGTAAGCGTATTAACCCTTGTCATTCTGCCGTTGACTTATTTTGGCGGCCGTTGGGAAGTAAGAAAATGCCATCTGCCCAAAAAGCGCGAGCTGGAGGCACTGCGAGAAATTTTGCTCCAGGCCGAAGAGCAAACTGTGGCGTGATTCTTTTTTTAATATATTTGTTCCTCAATAAGACTTAGGAAGAAATGGGACACAGATAAACACAGATTTTCACAGACAAAAGACAAAATCTGTGTTTATCTGTGTCCTAAGCTCTCTATCTTTTTAATCGGGAACAACTCTAATACAAAGGAATGAGGATTGGAAGGGACAAAGGATTCTTTAGCAAAACTTCACGGCGAAATGCGTGCCTGCCGCCTTTGCCTGGAAGCGGGGCATGAGATTGTGCCCGGCGCGGTTTTTCGCGGCAATGCGGGGGCGGAGGTGCTGCTGATTGGCCAGGCGCCTGGGGTGACGGAGGTGGAGGCGAAACGGCCGTTTAACGCCACCTCTGGCACGCGGTTGTTCCAATGGCTGGGGGAAGCCGGCTGGGACGAAGATGAATTCCGGGCGCGACACTACATGACGGCCGTTACCAAATGTTATCCGGGCAAGGACCAAAAAAGCGGCAAAGGCGACCGCGTGCCCAGCAAAGCAGAACAGGCACTGTGCCGTCCCTTTTTGGAGCGGGAAATCGCCCTGGTGCGCCCCAAACTCATGATTTTGGTCGGCGGCCTGGCGATCAAGCTCCTGTATCCGGCCAAGGCAAAGTTGAAGGATGTGGTGGGAACGGCCGTTTACTTCCCACCCGAGACACTTGCCGATCCCGTAAATTTCAATTTGGACGATGCTTTGCCCGTTTCGGTAATCGGTGAACAGTTATCAGTAAACGGTTCACCGATTACCGCTTACCGATTACCGACCGCGGGTCGACTCGTTGTCCCCCTGCCGCACCCCTCCGGGGCCAGCCTGTGGCCCAACAAGCCGGCCAACAAAGTTCTCATTGCCAAAGCGATCCAAATTTTGCATACTGTCCGCAGCGCGTGGAACTTGTAGTATTGTAAGTGTGACCAGGACTGGCAGTCCTTATCAAAAAGGTTTACACACAAAATCAGGCAAGGACTGCCAGTCCTCAAAGGCGGACGAACTCAATGCATAACCCAACACCTCTTTCATTTGACGAGCTCTCCAAAACTGAGCTAATCGAACAACTAACTTGTCTTTCGATAATAAATGAGACCAAAAACGAAAATTGAGCCGCTTTGGGCGATTTTGAAGCCATGAAGACAACGTGATTCCGGGT
>PABI01000129.1 GCA_002699125.1 Anaerolineaceae bacterium | reverse complement strand
CGGCCGTCATCCAGCAAGTCGTCTCAGATTGTCGGCGAATGGAAACGGCCGTTAACGAAGATGACCCTAAAACAATCCAGCAAATCACCGCCGCTAAACCGGAATTGGCCAATGCGCTGGGACAAAATAATCTGCCACTGCTGATGAATGCCATTTACCAACGGAAAACGGCCGTGGTCGAAACACTGCAAACTGCCGGTGCCGAGCCGGACGTCTTTGCCGCCGCCGCCCTGGGCGATCTGGACCGGCTGCAAACCCTGGCTGAACGCTGGTCCGGCTACCTCAATAGTTATGCCAGGGACGGCTTCACACCCTTGCAGCTAACCTGCTACTTCAATCAGGAAGCGGCCGCGCTTTGGCTTATCGAACAAGGTGCTGACGTAAACGCGGTGGCCAAAAACATGATGAAAATTGCGCCGATTCACGCCACCGCCACCCATGGCAATCTGGTCATCTTGCGTGCTCTGCTGGAAAAAGGGGCAGCGGTCAATGCAGAACAGGAAGGTGGCTATACGGCCGTTCATCAAGCCGCCCACCGCAACAATGTTCCCATGGCCCAGCTGCTGCTCACATTTGGAGCCGATCCGCATCAGCCGGACGTAAAAGGGCAGTCAGCGCTCCAGTTGGCAAAAGTGGAAGGCAATGATGAGGTTGCGGCCGTTCTTGGAGGTTAATTATGCAAATCGGACATATCGAGCTATTTGTTACGGACACGGCTCAAGCAAGACAGTTTTATGAAGACGTGTTGGGACTTGAGGTTACGGCCGTTCAAGGCAATGGCCAATTTATCTGGCTCAAGCTGGCTGACACCGAAATTTTGCTGCGCCCTGGACTGGAATCCCCCTTCATCTCCGCCTACGACCAAGCCACAGCCGGATTGGTACTGTACACTGACAACATCGACCAAACCGCCCGCACGCTTGCCCGGCGCGGCCTCAAATTCCAGGTCAACGATGGCGACGATGACTGTCTCACTTTCACCGATCCTGATGGTCATTGGTTCCAGCTAGTTAATCCGGAGGATCATTAATGGAAATAGAAATCAACACAATTTTTCGCTGGTGCAACGATGTGGCCCTGATGCGCCATTTTTACAGTGACTGTTTGGGACTGGAGGAAACTTTCTTTCGGGACGATGAGGAACACGGCTGGCTGACGTATCAGATTGGGCAGGTGCAGTTGGTGTTTATGCGGGCCGCTGCGCCACAGCCAATCACCGCGGAATTTGCCCGGAATCCTGGCTACCGGGGTGGATCGCTGGAGGCAGAATCTTGGGTGTTGAAGATGGAACGGCCGTCTTTCACAGCCATTGTTGAACGGTTGCAAGCCAGCAGTTACACGCTCCATGCGCCGGAACCGGAGCAGCCCCGCCCCGGCGCGCTGCAATTTTTAGCCCTGGACCCAATGGGCTTTACGGTTGAAGTCTACACTGAATTTGAAGCAGCGTGAGTTTGCCTACAAAAAAGTCGGCGCATCTGCTAAAGAGATGCGCCAACTTTACACGGAGGTGATTGCTTGCGTAACGGCCGTTTCAAACCAACGGTTGCCAGCTTGTCGAAAACTTAGTGAATTTTTCTTTATCCTTCGCCTCAAATTCTGAAAGTTGATTCGCCAGGATCACAACATCAACACCATATAGATCAGCATAGCGCGAAATTGTCTCGTTATTGAAGCCAACGGCCGTATCAATGGTCAATGAAACTTCGCCAAACTGCTGAGCATGAGCGCGAAATCCCCGCAAGGCCGAAAACAGAAGCTCCCGGTCAAATTCACTATCTTCACAAATCACCAGCAGCACCAAATCCATCTTGATTTTTGCGGCAAAATCCAAAACAGACGTCACCACCATATCAGAAAGATGTTCAAACTGAATGGGGAGTAAAATGCGTTGGACAACAGTGGGATAACTTCTCGGTCGCTGCCATAGTGAAGTTGTTACCGGTAAATAATGCCAGGCAGATTCCGTTGTGGTAGCCACAGGAAAAGAACGAATCATCAGGGCACCTCCCAAATGGTGTAAAAGCCAAAAAGATTCTTGAATCAAGCAAATCTCAAATTTGGCCTTCACTTGAGCAAATCACAACAAAGGAGTCTCATTTATTTTGAAACTCTTTTGCGATTTGCTAAGAAACTTACTGTGCTATACTGAATTGGAACACAGAAGAGTAGAAACCCTTTGTATCTTCCACATGCTACCTGGGCAGGTAGCTACTTCTAAAATCAATCTTACAAACTACCTTACGATATCGTTTAGTCTAATCAATTCTAATCCCTAGCACAAGGGTCATAGGTATTGTGTACTAATTTATTAATCATAGACACAGGAGGTAATGATGGATAAGGAGACGGCCGTAACCACACCTCAACCCCAAACTGTCCTGCGCAAAAACGGCAAGCTCAAAACCAAATTTTATGAACGGGAGTTGGCCCGTTTGCAGGAAGAGTTGATCAAGCTGCAATATTGGGTGCAGGAAAGAGGACTGCGCGTTGTGATCCTGTTTGAAGGACGCGACGCTGCCGGTAAAGGCGGCGTCATCAAACGCATTACCGAGCGCATGAACCCCCGCATTGCCCGCATTGTGGCGCTGGGCACGCCCAGCGACCGGGAAAAAACGCAGTGGTGGTTCCAGCGATACGTGGCCCAACTGCCCGCCGCCGGAGAAATCGTGCTGTTTGACCGCAGTTGGTATAACCGCGCCCTGGTCGAACGCGTCATGGGCTTTTGTACCGACAATCAGTACCGGGAATTTTTGCGCTCCTGCCCCCAGTTTGAACGGATGCTTGTTCGCTCCGGCATCATCGTGCTGAAATATTGGTTCTCAGTAAGCGATGCCGAGCAGGAGCGGCGCTTTCAATCACGCCTGACAAATCCCGTCAAGCGGTGGAAGCTTAGCCCGATGGATGTAGAATCGCGCAACCGCTGGGTGGAATATTCCCGCGCCAAAGACGCAATGTTCGATCACACCGACATCAAGCAGTGCCCTTGGTTCGTCGTGCCCTCAGATGACAAAAAGCGTGCCCGGCTCAACTGCATCAGCCATATTCTGAGTTCCATTCAGTATGAAGACATTACGCCCGACAAAATAGAACTGCCTCCCCGCCAAAAAGAATCCGGCTACATTCGCCCACCGATGAACGAGCAAACCTTTGTGCCTGATCTGTACCCCACGCTGGCGGCAGATTAACGCTTGCTGTAAAAGATGGAGAACCATTACCACGCACCGTAAACTAAATTCGTGAATGAATGAATGATGCGTGGAGGTTTTTAATGCAGCGAAAACGATTGTGGTACGGACTTCTGGGGATAGTGGGTATTTTTTTGGTAACGGCCGTTATCCTCTACTTCTACGCCCGCCAGCGAGTGAATATTGCGCCGCTTGTAAGCGACGCCGAAGTGGCCGACATTAATTTGCCCGATGGCTTTGCCATCCAAATTTTTGCCGAGGGTTTACGCGGTCCCCGCTTTATGGCTGTTGGGCCAGACGACGTACTTTACGTCGCTGACCGGGGCAATGACCGCATTGTGGCCCTGCCCGACGCTGATAGCGACGGCCGTGCCGATGAAATTCGCGTGCTGGCCGACGGGCTGAACAACCCGCACAACATGGTCTACCACGAAGGCAGCTGGTACGTGGCCGTCACCGAAGGCGTGGTGCGTCTGGAAGATGAGGACGGCGACGGCACGGCCGACTCCCAGACAACGCTTATCGACACTTACCTGCCGCCCGGACAACACAGCAGCCGCACCATTGCCTTTTTGCCCGACGGCCGTTTGCTCATCTCGGCCGGTTCCACCTGTAACGTCTGTGAAGAAGAAGACCCGCGCCGGGCCGCCATCACCAGCTACGACAGCCCCGTTGGGCAAGATCAGCTCACCGGTGAACAAATTTACGCCACCGGCCTGCGCAACGCCGTTGGCCTGGCCATTCACCCCGAAACCGGGCAATTGTGGGTGACCAACAACGGCCGTGACCTCATGGGCGACGACACACCGCCGGAAACAGTTTACATTGTGGAAGAAGGCGGCGATTATGGCTGGCCATCGTGCCACAGCGGCACCGTGTTGGACCCCGAATTTGGTTTTGCCGGCGCGTGCGAAGCGGCCGGTCAGCCGGTTGTGAGCATGCAGGCCCATTCCGCGCCGCTGGGACTCACTTTTTACGCAGGCGATGCCTTTCCAGCTGAATACCAGGGCGATTTGTTTATTGCCTTCCACGGTTCGTGGAACCGCAGGGTGCCCACCGGCTACAAAATCGTGCGCGTGCCGCTGGACGGCAGTAGTCCCATTGGCCCAGTTGAAGATTTTGCCACAGGCTGGTTAAATAGCGATTATTCTTCAGACGGCCGTCCCGTAGACGTCACCGTCGGAGCTGATGGTGCGCTTTACGTCAGTGATGACAAAGGCGGTTTTATTTACCGAATTTATGCGGAACCATAAGATACAGGTGACAATCACTTAAAAAATTTTGTAGCCTAGCTCCGCAAGAAAAGCGACTGTCACCTATCTTGGAAACAACAACAAAATGCCTATTATCACCTTGCTCATTCTCCTGCTCATGTTTATCACCCCGATTATTTCGGTCATGACCGTGATGCTCCGGTTCTCTGAAATTAAACGCACGGCCAACTGGCCGCAGATTACCGGTGAAGTAACCGACGTGCGTTTGCTGCAAACCGGCAAGGAATATCAGCCCTCGCTAGACATTGCCTACACGGTGGATAGCCAGGCATACAACAGCCGCCTCCATCCTGTGAGCAAAACCGGTCAGGCCAAAGGGAGCAAAAAGTGGGCACGAGAGTTTAGCTTGCAGTTTAAGCCGGGAACGGCCGTACCCGTCTACTACGATCCAAGTCGACCCAAACGCGCTACCCTGCATCCACAGCAAATGGGGGTTAACGATTCTCGTTTACAGATCACCAGCGGCATCATGATTTTGCTGTCCGTAGGCATTCACCTGTTGGGGGCACGAGGGCTTATCGGCACTTACTTAAATCTTACCGGCAGCAGCGTCATGGTAACGATGTTCATCTCCACGCTGGTCACCGTCCTGCTTGGGGCAGCCTTTGGCCTGCTGATTCAGGAAATGCGCCAGGTAAGGACTTAATTTCCTCCCCTGATGTCCGCTTCACCCCCAACAAATCGCCGCCGCTGGCTCCTGCTGGGCGGCATTATTTTTCTATTTCTTTGCCTTGGCGGTACAGCCTACCTGATCACCAGCTTTCCGATTTTGGGCAGCACGGCCGTTTCCAATCCACCCATCACCTGGTCCAGTCTACCAACACCCAGCATCGTTCACCCCAACATCACCAACTTCAGCAGCGCCCAAAAAATCAACGATCTGGCCCGGCACGATGGCTTGCTTTGGGCCGCCAGCGACGGCGGGCTGCTGGTGTGGCAGGAAAATGACCTGAACCAGGTGGCCAAATTTAGCAGCGAGCACGGGCTGGCCGAAAATCGCACCACCAGCGTCGCCGTGGGCATTGATGGCGCAATTTGGGTGGGCACCGCCTCGGCGGGTGTCAGCCGGTACGACGGCACAGATTGGCAAACGTTTACCAGCGCCGATGGGCTGCCCGGCGACAGCGTGCGTGATCTGGTGGTGAGCGCTGATGGCCTGGTTTGGGCTGCAACTGATGGCGGCATCGGCCGGTACGACGGCCGTCGCTGGTTCAGCTACACACGCAGCCGCACCTTTTTGCAGCTGCCAAGCAACAACGTCACCAGTCTGGCGCTGGCAGCGGATGGCCTGACCATTTATGCCGGAACCACAGAAGGCGTGGTTTTGTTTAACGGCCGTTCCTGGGACAGTTTAACGCAGATAGGCAGTCAAGCGATCAACACTGTGCAAGATGTAGCCGTAACGTCAGACGGCCGTCTTTGGGCAGCGACACAAGGCGGACTAACTGTGTATGATGGTGGTGGTTGGGAGCTGCTCACCGCCGCCGATGGCCTGGCCAGCAACGACGTGCGCCAAGTCACCGCCAACGCTGATGGCTCTGTTTGGCTGAGCTACGGCGAGCAGGGATTGGGCCTGACACAGGTTGAATTGAATAGCGGGGTGCCGGTGGTAACGGCCGTCTCCCCGCCCGTCGACCAAATCTTTGCCAGCCTGCCCACCGCCAGCGACCTCTGGCTGGGCAGCAGCAATGGGCTGCTGCGGCGCGATAGCTCCGGCGGCTGGCAAACGATCACGCCGCCCGGCGACATCCCCACAAACGAAATGGCCAGCCTGGTGATTGCCGCTGGGCAGCCGTGGCTGGGCAGCAGTGCCGGGGTAAGCCGTTTCGATGGCACCGGCTGGCAAATGATGATGGACGGATTGCCGGGAACGGCCGTTTCCAGCCTCAATCTGGATAACAACGGCCAGCTCTGGACCACCTTCAACAGCGTAGGACAAGGCGCAGCCACCTATGATCTTGCCCTGGGCCGTTGGCGACAGGTGAGCTGTCCCGTGAGCGGGCCAGCCTCGCCTTACGTACGCCACATCGTGCAAACAAATGACGGCCTGCTTTGGTTCGCCACCGAAGCCGGGCTGGCCACGTTTGACAACAATGCCCAAAGCTGGAACCTGCTCACCAGCGACGACGAACTGCCCGGCAACACGGTACAGGCGCTGGCAATCCATCCTGACGGCTCCGTATGGGTGGGCACCAGCGAAGGATTGGCCATGTGGGCCAACGGCCGTTTCACCACCCACAACCAGGACGACGTGCGCGAAATGGCTATCGGACCAGACGGGACGGTCTGGTTCATCACCGCCGACGCGGTTTACCGCTGGCGCGACGGCCAGACACAGAATATCGTGCCGCCGCCGGTCAGCCAGATATACGACGTACTGGCCACCGAAACCGGCTTTTGGCTGGCAGCAGCGGAGGGCGTGGCGTTTTTCGATGGCACGCAGGAGCAGGACGGCCGTTGGCTGCGCTTTGGCCATAGCGACGGCCTGCCGGGTGACCGGGTGACGGCGCTAGGTGTGGCCGCCGACGGCACCGTTTGGGCCAGCAGCGAACTGCTGCCCAACGATCCGCCCTTGAGCAGCGGTCTGTATGGCACGTACACGATTCATCACAACTATTTGAGCTTCTTTGATGGCCGTTCCTGGCAGCCAACCATTCGTCCCGCACCTGCGGGCCTGCTGCACCCAGTCATCACCAGCATCGTCACCACGCCAGACGGGGCAGCATGGCTGGCCAGTTTAGGCGGCATCAGCCGGTTCGATGGGGAGCGGTGGACCCACTTCACCATGCTGGACGGCCTGCCGGGGCATGAAGTGTACCAACTGCTGGCCGTAGGTGAGCTAGTTTGGGCCGTCACCAGCGGCGGGCTGGCCCAGTTCAATCCCGCCACACAAAGCTGGAAATCGTTTGCCGGCGTGGGCGACTGGACCAACTTCGAGGCGGTCCGCCTGGCTGCGGACGACAGCGGCACCGTCTGGGCGGGCAGTGGCCCGGAGCTGCGTCGCTACGATGGCCAGCGCTGGCAGATCGTGCCGATTGACCTGCCCGACCCGGCGATTGCGGTGCGAGATTTTGTGGTGGAACCGGACGGCCGTCTCTGGCTCATCGCCCATTTAGACACGCCGGAGCAGGATCAGCACCTGCTGGCCCAGTTTGACGGCCAGACCTGGCAGTGGCACGAAGTAACGCTGCCGGGCAGCGGCCAGTTTGCGCCATTCTCTCACCTGTGGCTGGGGCCAGACGGCCGTCTTTGGGCCAGCAACGATACCAGCCTGTGGACCTTCGATCTACCCACAGGCAACACCACGCAACCCAGTCAATATCCGGAACTGATCCGGGCCATCACCGATTTGACCTTTTTGCCGGACGGCACCCCCATTGCATCTACTCGTTTTGCGGCCACGCCGCTGCGGCTGGCACCAGACGGAGCCACGCCACTGGAAACACCGCTGCAAGCTGACAATGGGTTTGCCATTCACGCCGATGGGGACGGCCGTCTCTGGCTAGGCACCAATCAAGGCACAGCCCAACAGCTGGCCGACGGAAGCTGGCAGCCGTTCCCCCTCACCGAGGCTGAAGTGGCCCAAACTGTCACCGAGCTGACGGTGGCACAGGCTAGCAGCCTGTTGCTGGGCACCACCAACGGCAGCGTACTGCGCTGGTCTGAGGGGCAGGTTTCGGCCCTGACCAATCGGGAAAACAGCAGTGAGGGCTCAATCGTTAGTGCCTTGTTTGAAGCGGCCGATGGCGCGCTGTGGCGCGGCAGCTTTGGCAGCAGCGTCGCCCGGCTGGACGACGAAGGCTGGCAGATCTTCCCGGCCACGCCACCTATTTATGGCGAACGGGTGCGGGAAGCGGCCGTTTCTGACGCCGAAACGGTGTGGCTGAGCACCGGCGACGACCTAGTTTCTATCACCACCGTAGGCAACCGGACCGTGTGCCAGCGCGTGACGGATGATTATCCCGGGGCTGCCGGACTGTCGGCCGATTTAACGGGCCAGCTGTGGCTGGTGTCTGAGCGAATGGTGTACCGGGGGAATGCGGCGGGATTCGAGCGCATGGGGACGTTGGCTTTGCCCATTACGGCCGTTGCCCCCGATGGCGCCGTCTGGTACGTGACGGAAACAGATTTGGTGCGCGTGCAGAGGCACCAGCGGCTGCCAGTGGCCCATAATTTGGACCCGGAGACGCTTACTTCGCTAGCAATTGCACCCGGCGGCGCGGTCTGGTTGGGGACGACAAACGGTGCGGCGGTGCTGCAAGGCGGTCAGTGGCGCACCGTCACGGCAGCAGACGGGCTGGCCGACAATCATATCACGCACATTGCCATCGCCGCAGATGGGTCGGTTTGGTTGGGCACGACGGGCGGGGTTAGTTGGATACGGCCGTAGAGGGTAATTGAGATCCGCCTGGCCCTATTTATCTAATGAGTCTGATCCCTTTGAGCAAGCCACTTCTTGAACGAAGCGGGACTTTCGTTTGATTTTTTGCCGAGCAATAATCCCTCAATGCCAATATCTTCGTCAAGATCGGGCCAGTGAATGCCGCGACCAGCACCACTGATCTGGAAATTAGCCCTTTCCTCAGGAGAGCCATGAGCAAGACGAGGGAACCAGCCAATAGGTACAGATATAGTACGGCCGTCCTCCAAATCCACGGTCAAAGTATCATCTGTAATTTCAACATCAACTGCTTTCGGTGGAGCTACTACCACAGAAGTCATCCCATTCATTGCGTAACCTCAACAGGTTCTGTCTGGCTATATGCTCAATATCTCTTAACTCTTTGCGTTTGAACCCAAAATTTGTTGCCAATGAAACATCCGGATCAAGCCAAAATTTTGCGCTGTTATTGTCTCGATCAACATGCATATGTCGTGGCTCATCACAATCATAAGAGTAGAAGTAAAAACGGTAAGGTCCTGTTCGTAATGATGTTGGCATATCTATCTCTCGTCATCAACTTCACACTCAGTTTAGCACACGAATTTCTAAAGCGAAATATCTGTACAGATTTTCCCTCTCAGGTTACTGTGATGACACGGTCGAATCATCTCTGACGCTAAGGCGGCGTACGTAATTCACCAGGTGCCACGCCTGCTCCTCGGTAAGCTGCGACTCAAAGGCGGGCATGGCGGTGTCTTCAATCCCTTGCAAAATCCAGAAGTAGAGATCGCCGTCAGTGTGGATGGCAGTATGCCCGGCGGCGAAGTCGGCCGGCGGCGGCGACAGGCTTTGCGCCGTAGGGCCATCCCCCCGCCCTTCGGGGCCATGGCAAGCGATGCAGTTTTCGTTAAACAGCTCCTGCCCAATGGCCACCGATTCTACATCGGGCAAGATGGGGTTGGTCACAAATTTGGCCGGCGTATATTCCTCGGTGAAAAAGGTGAAGAGCTGCGAACCGCCCAGCCAGAAACAAATCAGGCTGATGGCCAGCAGCGCCACCAGCTGCCCTTCATTTTTGGCAGCACGGACGCCAACAAAGCCCCACAGCAGGGCAAAGAGCACAATGCCCACGCCGGTGGCACCGTTGCCGGTACGATTCATGAACTTGGCGAATTCTTCTAACGGCCGTATCCCGCTATCCAGTTCACGAATATTGCCGCCCACACCGGCTTCTAGGCGATACGCAGCAAACGTATCGAAGGTGTTGGGGCGACGGATGGAAACTTCTACCTGCCAGGTACCAATCAGGCTGATGTAGCTACCTTCCAGGCGGTAACGGCCATTTCCCAAAGATTCAGCCACACCAGTTGAAGAACCAATCGACTGCCCCAAAAACGTGTAGCGCACGGAGACATCTTCGGCATTAGTTACCGGCTCGCCATTCTCATCGGTAATGCGAATGTCAAAGGTGTTGGCCCCTACCAAAGCCGGTTCGATGGACATCTCCACCTGCAAATCTTCGGCGGACTGGATGACGGTGGTTTGGCCCGGCGCATCGGCCAGCAGCGGGGCATCGACGCCGCGCTGCAAATCGGTGAGCACACCGGCCGCCGCCAGGATGAGCAGGGCAACGATCATCTCCATCCACACCAGCAGGCTGAAGCGGCGCAAGACGCGCGGCGTCCGTTTGCTTTCTGGCTCCTCGTAGACGGCGCTGAGGCGTGACTTGACAAACAGTAAATTAATTCCGGCAATGGCAATGGTGATCAGCGCCAGGCCAATTTTGCCCAGCAGCGTGAGGCCGTAGGCCGTGCCAATCAGTTCGGTCCAGCCGCCAACGTGCTTGGCCGCCAGGTAGCCGCCGCTGGTGAGAAGCAAGCCCACGGCAATAGCGGCAATGGCCGAGAAGTTGATCATCAGGCTAAGGTTGAGCCAGGCGCGGGGTTCGTTGTTCAGATGGCGGGCATGCCACAGGGCCAGTGCCAAAAAGAGCAAACCGCCCACCCAGATGGTCCCGGCCAGTACATGCACCCAGTCGATCAAAATTGACTGGACCGTCTCCTCAGTGAGGGCGGCGCTGTGGCTGATGAGGGAAACAGTCAGCGACAGCCCGATGGCCAGGACAAACCCAAGCCACCATTCCCAGCCGCGCAGCTCTTTACGGCCGTTTTTCACATCCACAAACAGGCTCAAGTTAAAGTGGGAAATGGCCAGCAGCAGAAAGCGCACCAGCCACATGGTGCCAAAACGGGTGCCAATCCAGGTTTGCAAATTGGCCGTCTGCAGCAAGTTATATGTGCGAGTCTGGTCAAGGAAGATGAGAACCAGCCCCAGCCCAATAAGTACAATCCCGATAATGCCGATGCGAATACCCAACCGGGCCAGCTTGAGGTCCAGCGCTTCTTCTTCCATCTCTAAATCCACATCGGCGACGATGGGATTCCAGACGAGTAGGCGAAAAGCAAACAGCCCCATTAGCAGGGCAATGCCGGTGAGGGTGAGCCAGCGGGCAGCAGCACTCAGCGGGGAGAGTTGGGCAGTGACGGTGCTTTCGGTGGCTATAGCCGTAGAGGCCACACCATAGCCAAAGGCAAACGTCCCGCTGGTAGTGTGCCCGTCAACAGTAGAAAGCACTTGCCAGCTTACCAGGTAAGCACCTTGTTCCAAATCGGACAGGGCGACGGCGGCGGTACGGCCGTCGGCGTCAATCAGCTGCAAGGGACCAGTTTCCACCGCTTCCCCACCCTGGGTAAGCAGTTCGATCCGGCTCAAGTTGGCCACAATCGGCTCGTTGAACTGGATAATTAAATTGTCCGGCAGCTCATCTAACTGAGCATTGGGAGCCGGATTGGAAAACTCCGGCACGGCATGGGCAAACACCGGTGTGACCCAAACCCACAGTAGGCCAGCCAGCAGCAAGAACAATAGCGATCGACGAAACTTCATAATGAGGTCAGTGATAAGTAAAAGTGAAAAGTTTCTTATTACTTTTCACTTTTCACTTTTTACTTTCTATTAAAGCCTATTCTTCAACGATAATGGTGACCGAATCACCATCTTCATACTCTTCATGAGTGTCAATGGAGAGAAAAACGGAAACTTCATGTTCGCCGGGTTCCAGGCCAGGCAGGGCCTGGTCGGTGTTACCGCCCATCACCATGCCAAAAGAGACGCCATCGACGTAAACGTGCCAATGGTTGCCGTCTTCGCCCAGCGCAAAGTTTTCTACATCGACCTCAACCAAAACCTGGTCCAGGGTGCCAAAAGTAGCGCCTTCTTCCGGGGAGGTGATGGTGATGGCCGCGCCGCCTTCGTTGGGGACGCGGTTGGGCGCCTCTGCGTGGTCATCGCCATCTTCATGATCCATCTCTTCCATATCATCGTGGTCCATGTCTTCCATAGCTTCATCGCCAGAAGCCGGTTCGGTGCCCCCAGAACTGGAGCAAGCTACAAAAAACAGGGCGGTGAAAAGCAGACCCAGTAAAAGCCAAAAGCGCGTCAGGTTATTTTTATTGATCATTGTTTTTTCCTTTCTTGTTGTACCAGCGGATCGCTGGACAACAATTTGAGTGGCACCAGTTGATATTCCTGCCAAAACTGTTAATCAGTCAGATTTTCGTCTGAGTAACCCAACGAAGCCTAACACAATGCCCACTATGCCCCCACCGACACCGACAAACGCCCAGGTTCGGGCCGTTTGCAGATCTGTTTGTAGTTGATCGACCTGCTCTTGCAAGGCAATGGTGTCAGGCAGTGGTTCCGGAAAGTGCAGATTACTGGCTGGCAGCACTTCTTCCGGGTCTACTTGCACATCCACCTCTGTGTTGGGCAAAGTGCCGAAGATGCGAGTGGTGTAAGTTCCGCGCACGGTGGGGAAGAGGACGGCCGTATACAATCCCGGCGTCTCGGTGGGATTCATGTTCACCCGCCAGGTTCGTCCGGCGTACAACACCTCCACATCCAGCGTGGCTTCGGCCCCAGCCACCGGCTGTTCATCTTCGGTCACTTCGATGGTAAGGGCGTTCCGTTCGCCAACAATGGGCGGCTCTTGCAGCCAGCCCACCACAATCGCGTACGGTCCCACCTCCACGCGGGTATGGGCCAGTGCCGTATGAGTTGATTGGGTCAAGCCAATGAGCGCCAGAAAAACGGCCGTGCCCCACAAAAAAAATATCCTGGCATTTCGGGCAAGTTGAGTTGTCATAGCTAAATCCTGTTTATGTAAAGTTAAACGGCTAAATCTTCCACCAAGAAGTGTAAAGCCACATTTTCAATTTGCAACGAAAAATGAGGAGAAGCTCAGACGAAATGAGGGGGCGGCGTTGGGGGTGGTTGGCAGAACCGGTATGGTTCCAGCCAAAGAAAGGCAAAAAGGCGACGAAAAGAACGTCGCCCGGCGAACATGAAGGCCACTGCCACCAAAAAAGTGAGGGATAAGAAGTTGAGCAGCGTGGTAACGGCCGTATTCACTACAGAGGCTTGTTCAGAAATCTCATCTAAATCTATCTGGTGCGGCGCTGATTGGGCCGGGATCAGGCAGGCACACGTATACACGCCTGCGGGCGTCAACCCCAGATACGCCAGAAACAAGGTGATAAAAATGAGACGAGAACGAATCATACAAATTAGGGAAGCGGAACACCGACACCCTGGGTGCAGGCGCCGCCCAACTCAGGCGTCTGAGAACCAAGCCGGTATCGCTCGATGAATTGTTCGATACGGCCGTCATCTGCCGAATCGACCTCAAGCTGAATGCCCCAGGCAGTGAGCGCAACCGGGCTGCGCTGGCCAGGATACGGACTGACGATCAAAAACGTCTGGCTGCGCCCAATATCTTCCAATGTTGCCACTTCATCTGCCGGCAGATCGGGCTGGTATGTGATCCAAACAGCACCATGCTCCATCGAATGAATGGCATTCCCCGCTTGAATCGGCTCCTGGTAAATGCCACAATTTTGCCAGATATTGTAATGCTCGCCACCAGCGGGCGGCAGTTCAGACGTATCAAATACAATACTGTCGTCATGGCCACGCGCCGGGCGTGGAAACTGTACCACGTCATTAATTTGTGGCTCCGGGCGTACGTTCAAATAAAGGATAAATGCCAGACCGGCAACTCCCAAAACTATCATGCCTAAAATAATTTGATTGCGACGATTGCTCAACATCTTCTTCTCCGAAATTTTGTTTTGAGAGGGAAAAATTAACCCACGGGTGTGCCAACACCGCCAGAACAGGCGGCCCCTGCTTCTGGGCCGCGTATTTGCTTGTATCGATCAATAAACTCAGATACGCGATCATCATCAACAGAATCTACCGCTAGTTGGCGATCCCATACGGTCAGCACAACGGGGCTGGTTTGATCCGGATAGGGGCTCAGCAACGTATACCCTTCACCACGAACCATATCTTCTAAGGCCACAATTTCTTCAGCCGGTAAATCGGGATTGTAAGTAATCCACACGGCGCCATGTTCCATGGAGTGAATAGCATATTGGCCCTCTACTGGCGTGGCGTAGATGCCACAATTTTGCCAGACAGATGCATGGGGTCCACCCATCGGCGGCGTCCCACCAAAAGGAATTTGTAACTCGTCATCGTGCTGGTTGGCAACGGCCGTTTCCACTTCCACAACCCCCTCAACTTCTGGCCGCGTCACCCGGTAAATCAATAACCCCGCCAAACCCAGCACCACCACGGCCACTGGCACCCAAATGCGTAACGCCCGCATGCGCTTCTCACGCGCCACCTGCTCCCGCCGAATATCCCGCTTACTTCGCTTTTGGCCTGCTGATCGTTTGCTCACTTGTTGTCTCCGTAGGTGTTTTGTGCCATCTGCAAACCCAAACAGCCTGCAGATCGCGCCCGCAATTATCCTCATGAATCCAAATCCATCAATAAATTTTCATATGAAACTCAGACTCGGGTCCACTTTTCCCCAAAATAAAAAGACCTCAGCCGATGATCTATCGGCTGAGGTTCACAAATCAGTTGCCGTGGATTCGTTCCGCGCCAGGTACGCGGAACGAATCCGCGGCTATGAGAAAATTACACTTTCAGGCGGCGCAAACGCAGCGCATTGGTCACCACGCTGATGCTGGAAAAAGCCATTGCCCCGGCGGCCAAAATGGGATGCAGCTGCTTGAGGAAATCTGGTGCCCAGGCAAACGGGGCCAAAATGCCCGCTGCTACGGGAATCAAAATCGTATTGTAGCCAAAGGCCCAGGCCAGATTTTCGCGAATGTTGCGCATGGTGGCTTTAGACAAATGAATCGCCTGCGGCACGCTGCGCAAATCGCCGCGCATCAGAGTGACATCGGCCGTTTCCATCGCCACGTCCGTCCCCGTGCCAATCGCCAGCCCAACATCCGCCTGGGCCAGGGCAGGGGCATCATTGATGCCATCGCCCACCATGCCAACGCTGTAGCCTTCTTCTTGCAGTTGCTTCACGTAGCTGGCTTTGTCGCCGGGCAGCACTTCGGCAAAAACGCGGTCGATGCCCACCTCGGCAGCAATGGCGTTGGCGGTAGCCTGGTTGTCACCGGTCATCATCACCACGGTCAGGCCGCGTGCTTTCATGGCGGCTACGGCTTCTTTAGAGCCTTCCTTAATCGTGTCAGCCACACCTATCACGGCGCTGGCCTGGCCATCGACGGCCAGCCACATGACGGTTTTGGCTTCATCTTGCAAGGCTTGCGCTTTCGCTTCCAGCCCGTTGAGATGCACGCCTTCTCGCTCCATCAGGCGCAAGTTGCCCAGGAGAACGTGACGGCCGTTCACCTCCGCCACCACACCATGCCCAGCAATGCCGCTAAAGTTGGTCGGTTCGTCCAGAATCAGCCCTTTTTCTTGGGCCGCCCGCACAATTGCCTCACCCAGTGGATGCTCCGAGCCGCGCTCGGCGCTGGCCGCCAGTTGAAGCCAGTAATCGGTATTCGATAAGCCGTTATCCGTTAGCGGTAAGCCGTTAGCGGTGACTGGCTCACCGATTACTGATAACTGTTCACCGATTACCACGTCGGTCACTGCCGGTTCGCCGCGGGTGATGGTGCCCGTTTTGTCCAGGACAATGGCGTTGAGCTTTTGCACCTGCTCCAGCGCGGTGCTGCTTTTGAACAGAATGCCCTTCTCGGCCCCTTTGCCCATGCCCACCATGATAGAAGTCGGCGTGGCCAGCCCCATCGCGCAAGGACAGGCAATCACGAGAACGGCCGTTAACCGAATGAGTGCCGGTACAAAGCCGGCATCGCTAAACAGCCAGATGATGAAGGTAAGTGCAGCAATGGTAATGACAAATGGCACAAAATAAGCCGCCACGCGGTCTACCACGCGCTGGATGGGCGCTTTGCTGCCCTGCGCCTGCTCCACCAGCTTGATGATTTGCGCCAAAGCAGTCTCTTTGCCCACTTTGGTCGCTTCAAACTTGAGCAGACCTTGCTTGTTGATCGTAGCCCCAATTAATTCATCGCCCGGTTCTTTGCTCACCGGCAGGGATTCTCCGGTTAACATGGATTCATCAACGGCGGAACGGCCGTCCACCACCGTGCCATCCACCGGAATCTTTTCACCTGGCCGCACAATAACCACATCCCCTTGCACCACTTCGGCGATGGGAATATCCAGTTCCTGCCCGCTGCGCACCACGCGGGCGGTTTTGGCCTGCAGGCCTATCAGCTGCTTAATCGCTTCGCTGGTGCGCCCTTTGGCCCGCGCTTCCAGCAGCTTGCCCAGCACAATCAGCGTAATGATAACGGCCGATGTCTCAAAATAGACATGATCGCCCAACGCCACGCTGTCCCAGAAAGTTTGCGCCAGCAAAACGGCAATGCTGTAGAAATAGGCCACGGATGAACCCATAGCCACCAGCACATCCATGTTGGCACTGCCGTTGCGCAAGCTTTTGTAAGCGCCCACGTAATAATCCCAGCCCACGTAAAACTGCACCGGCGTCGCCAGGACCAAAAAGAGCCAGTTAACCCAGGTGGCGTGCGCCCAATGGCCTACCAGGCCAAAGTCGCGGCTCATGCTAAATAAAAAGAGAGGCAGCGAAAAGATAGTGCCCACAATTAGGCGCGTCTTCTGGTGTTGAATTTCTGCTTCGCGGGCGGCGGCTTCGGCATCTTCTAATTCTTCATCACTGTCGGATTCCACCACGTCGTAACCGGCACGGCGCACAGCCGCGACCATTTCGGCGCGGCTGACGGTACCAGGGGCGTAAGAAACGGCCGCTTTCTCACTGGCATAGTTTACTGTGACGGAAAGTACGCCATCTACCCTATTTAAGGCGCGCTCGATGTTGGCGGCGCAGTTGGCACAGGTCATGCCCAGCAGCGGCAACTCCAGCGTGGCAGTGGGGATTTCGTAGCCAGCTCGTTTGACCTTTTCGATAACGGCCGTTGTCACATCCTGCCCCTTCCCCATGGCAGGATCGTAGCTAAACGTCACCTTTTCATTGGCAAAATTTACCGTTGCCCCAGTGACACCTTCAACCTTTTTAGAATTCCGTTCAACCGCTGCCACGCAGTTGGCGCACGTCATGCCCAACACAGGCAGCGTCACTTGTTTCTCTTCGGACATTGTGTCCTTCCTCAAAAAGATTTAGCCACAGAGGAAAAAGAGGAGTAAGAACTATCGATCACTCTCTTCAACTCTCTGTGAGCTCTGTGGCTAATACAAAATCAAAAAAGGGGACTTTGCAGTCCCCGAAAACTTGCTAGCTAATTTGGATAAGCCCTTCGGGCGGGTAGTTGATTTCTTGCAGCAGCGCCTGGATTTTCTCCCAGGAAGCGGGTTCGCCCCACTCAACCGTTACTTTTTTGCTTTCTTGCTCGGCCTTTACGCTTTGCACACCGGCCAGATCGCCCAGTTCCATTTCAATGGTGTGGGTGCAGTGGCCGCAGCTAATATTTGGTACCGTAAATGTTTTTGTTGTCATGATACTCTCCTCTTAGGAAAAATGTAGATTTATATTTTGTTGGACATGGTAAACACGCTGGTAATCTCTTGCAAAACGCGCTCCCGTTCATCCGGCTCATCATCACGGATTGCTGTGGTTACGCAGGTATGCAAATGATTGTCCAGAATGATAGATGTAACCTTGTTCAACGCTGCCTGAACCGCCTGTACCTGCTTAATCACGTCAATACAGTAGGTGTCATCTTCCACCATCCGCTCAATACCTTTTAGATGTCCGGCGGCGCTAGCTAATCTTTGTTTTACTGTTTTTTTGGTTATATCATCCATATCTCACTCACTTGCCCCACCCCCCTGGGGGAGGGGTAGAGCGTATTTTATCCCATTTAGCTCGGCTGTCAACCGGCAAATTGGCGTCAATTTTGGGAAAAATGACCTCTTACCTGGGAGCTATTGACAAAATGATTGACGAGATAAACTGATAGTGTTATACTGTTTACGGCTCCCCCCCCAGAGGTGGTCGAACTAGCGCCCGTTAGTTCGCCACCTCCTTTTTTTGTCTATTCATCGCGGGGGCCACATACCATTGGGATTCAAATATGACGGATGTAAAACCCATTCTTGTTGAAGATGAAACGGCCGTTTTACCCCACCGCGTCCTCAAACCAAACAAGCCCGGCCCCCACCCCACCATTGTGATGATTCATGGTCATTTGGGCTCGGAAGATGTGATGTGGATCTTCAGCCAGACATTGCCACAAGATTGGCTGGTGGTTGCGCCCCGCGCCATTGTGGATGAAGGTAACGGCCGTTACAGTTGGCACCCCCGGCAGCAGGATGAATGGCCGACGCTGGATGCTTTTGATACGGCCGTTGACGTTCTAGAGCAATTTATCGACACCTTACCAGAACTATATGATGCTGATCCCAACCACATTTACCTGATGGGCTTCAGCCAGGGGGCTGCGGCCGCCTTTGCCGTGGCTATCCTCACCCCGGAAAAAGTACAGGGCATCGCCAGCCTGGTTGGCTTTATGCCGCGCCAGGTAGATGAAGCGATTGAAACGGCTCGACTGTCTGACCTGCCGGTTTTCATGGCAGTTGGCACAGAGGATGATCGCGTTCCGCTAGAAATTGCCAGAGAATGCGGCAAGGCGGTGCGCGCCGCGGGCGCTTTTCTAGAATACCGGGAATACGAGACAGGGCACAAGCTAAACGGAGAGGGAATACGCAAGCTGAAAAGCTGGTGGGCGGAACGGGCTGAGGAAGTGAGTTAAGTTTTAGGCACGGCCGTTTTTCCCCTGAAGCTGCTGCTGCAAAACGGCCGTTACCGCCATAAACG
This sequence comes from Anaerolineaceae bacterium, assembly GCA_002699125.1. GTDB lineage: Bacteria > Chloroflexota > Anaerolineae > Promineifilales > Promineifilaceae > Leptofilum. The sequence continues at coordinate 124,788 of PABI01000129.1, read as the reverse complement.
CTTCGGCCTGCGGCGTGTCTGGATGATCGTGCATCAATGGATTGGCCTGGTTGATACTTTGGGAAACGGCCGTAGTCATGGGAATTTGACCTAAAAGAGGTGTGTCAGCCAGCGCAGCAGGACGCCATTTGGCCGAGCGCTGAAAAATCTCGTGCTTTTCATTGCAGTTAGGGCAAATGAAATAGCTCATGTTTTCCACAATGCCCAGGATGGGCACACTTGCTTCCTGAAACATTAGCAGCGAGCGGGAGGCATCCAGCAGGCTCAAATCCTGCGGCGTGGTGACAATGACCACACCGCGCAGTGGCACTCGCTGCAGCAGCGACGCCTGCGGCTGCCCGGCCGACGGCGGTAAATCGATGAGCAAATAATCCAGCGGCCCCCAGATGACATCTTTTAACGTTTGCACCACGAGCTGACCCACCGCGTCGGGACTGCGCGCCGGATCAATTACTTCATTCTCCGCAACGAGCAAGCCAATTGACATAATATTTAGACCAAAGCGGGAAAGTGGCTTAATATAAGGCGGCGCTTCCTGGCGGCGGGCAATGGCTGCCATGCCTTTGGCCGCCTTATGCCGATGAATTCCCAGCATGATAGGCACATTTGGCCCATACACGTCGGCGTCAAAAATACCAACCCTGGCACCCTGACGCTGCAGCGCCAGGGCGAGGTTAACGGTGACGGTGGTTTTGCCTACGCCACCCTTGCCGCTGGCCACGGCGATAATATTTTTTACTTCTGGCAAAATGATTTTTGTATTCACCACACTGTCTCCTTAAACGCCGCTCTTACCAACTGCCGGTATTCAACCGGATTGTGACAATGGGGTCAAGGAATTCATCCTGAATTATAATTATTGATATGGGGTTATCATTTCTTCACCGATTACAGGAACTGGAAACGGCCGTTTCCTACACCACATTGGCACCTGACGGAGAACCGTCATTCACCTACCGGCCGGGCGAACTGCCCATCCTTATTTCTGCGCCCCACGCCACAGCCCACCTGCGCCGCCAGCGCATCAAGGGAGAAGAAGAATTCACCGGGGCATTGGCCCAATTCCTGGCCGAAACAACCGGTATCCACGCCCTTTACAGCCATTACCGTTCCACTGGCGATCCAAACTGGGATCACGATAGTCCCTATAAAAATCGTCTGCAAGAGATTGTGCGCCGGAACGACATTCGCTTTGTCCTGGACCTGCACGGCATGTCCAACAGATACAAATTCGGGTTGGCGTTGGGCACGATGAACGGCCGTTCCTGCCCGGAACACGAACCACTTATCCTGCAAACAGTGGCGAACCGGTTTCGCCCCATCAGCCAGCAGACCGCCAGGACCTTTTCCGCACTGCACTGGGACCATTTTGTGCTAAACCATTCGCGCTTTACCGGCGGGCTGGCCAACCACACCATCACCCGCTTTGCTTCGCAGCAGTTGGGCGTGCCCGCGCTGCAAATTGAGCTTTGTGCCAGTGCGCGCGTGGTGGAGAGACGGCCGTTTGGCAAACAGGCCAAACCATTTTACGGTCACCCTCCGGCAATCGAGCAAACGGTAAATTTGCTGCAAGCATTGGTTAACGCCGTGCTTGGCACAATGTAAGAGTTGTGTAAATCGCGCCATCCATCTTGTAACCTATGCTAGAATTTTGTGTCATAAGAAGTGGAGAATTTTTGATGGACAGAGAATCGTGGTGGAAAGGCCCCAATGGCGAGTGGTACGTGGTGATTCAGATCATCCTGTTTGGCCTGGTTGCCCTTGGCCCGGTAACGCTGCCCGGTTGGCCCGCCTGGGATGGGCTCTGGCGCACGATTAGCATCGTCGTTGGTTTGATTTTGGGTGGTGTGGGTGGCCTACTGGTTTTGGCCGGACTGTTTAGCCTGGGCCGTAACTTAACGGCCGTTCCCCGCCCTAAAGAGGATGCCAATATGGTGGAACACGGTGCCTATCGTTGGGTGCGCCATCCGATTTATAGCGGCATCATCTTGGGTGCCTTTGGCCTCAGTCTGCTGCGCGGCGGTTGGCTGGGCCTGCTCTACGCGCTCATCCTGTTCATCTTTTTTGATGTGAAATCCAGGCGGGAGGAAAACTGGCTACGCGAAAAATACGACGGTTACGCCGCCTACCAACAACGCGTGTGCAAACTGATCCCTTTTCTTTATTAAACAATCTTTGCCAATTTGGAGGTAAACATGAACTTGAAACGTTTTGTGTTGATTTTATTTTTATTGACGATGCTGGGAACGGCCGTTGCCTGCGGTGGCCAAACCGAAACAGCAGCCCCGGCCCCGGCGGCAGAAGTGGCGTTAAGCGAAACGCTTGATCTGGCCGATACCGTTAACGTAGAAACGGTAGCCAGCATCAAAGACCGCGAAGACGTGATTGTGCTGGACGTGCGCGAGCAGTGGGAGTACGACGAAGGCCACATCCCCGGCGTCACCCTCATCCCCATGGACGAGGTGCCCAACCGCCTGGCCGAAATTCCCACCGACAAAGAGGTGATTGTCACCTGCCGCAGCGGCAACCGCAGCGGCCAAATCACCGACTTTTTGCGCCAGCAAGGGTTCGACAACGTCCACAACATGGACGGCGGCATTCTGGCCTGGGAAGCCGCCGGTTACGACGTGGAGCAATAAAGAATTAGCCACAGAGGGCACAGAGGTTTATGAGAAGCATCCTCTTTTTTCTCTGTGATCTCTGTGGCTCATGAACTCTTTTGCGGAGGTTCGCCGACGATCATGACGTCTTGGCGGGGGAAGGCGAGTGACAACCCTTTTTCGGCAAAGGTGAGGCGAATTTGGCGGCGCAGGTAGCGCTGCACTTCCCATTGGGCGTTGGGCAGCGTTTTGACCATGATGCGCAGCCGCACGGCCCACTCTTCCAGCCCTTCCACGCCGGTGACCACGGCCGGTTCCTGCAGCAGCAAGCCCATCATTTTATGCTCGGCCATCGCTGCACCGATTTCTTGCAGGGTTTTTACGGCCGTATCCACATCCTCCTCATACGTCACGCTCACGTCTACAATCGCCCGCGACCAATCCCGCGATTTATTGGCCACAATGCGAATCTCCCCATTGGGAATGATGTGTACCGTGCCATACAAATCGCGCAGTTCCGTAGCTCGCAGCGTCATATGCTCCACGGTGCCGGTAATGCCGCCAATTTCGGCCACATCGCCGACCGTGTACTGATCTTCGATGAGGATGAACAGCCCGGCAATCATATCCTTGACCAGGGTTTGCGCGCCCAGGCCAAACGCCAGCCCGACAAAGCCGACGCTGGCCAGCACAGGCGTAATGGCCACGCCCAATTCCGTCAAAATCATCATAATCGCCGTGCTGACGATGATGACGACGCCGGTGCTGTGAACCACGCGGAAAATCGTCTTGGTGCGCCGATCCAGCTCGCTATCTTCCTCGCCATCCATCGCCTGAATGCGGCGGCTGAGGGTGCGGGTCAACATGCCCAGCAAATAATAGGCGGCCACAGACACAACCAAAATCAAAAGAATCGTCAGGCCATGCTCGCGCAGCCAGGTTAATGCTTGTTCGTTGAAGTTCGCCATAGAAAGGTATTTGTGTAAGGAATAAATCCACAGATTACGCAGACTGAAAACCAGAAATCTGTGCAATCTGCGTAATCTGCGGATAGTTATTCTTCATATTCGTAATCGTAAAAGCCACGACCGGTCTTGCAGCCTAAACGGCCGCTTTCCACCATGCGCTTTTGGATAGGATGGGGGCGGTATTTGGGCTCCTGAAAATAAGCATCATAAACCGATTGGGTGACGGCCAGATTCACGTCGCAGCCAATCAGGTCGATCAGTTCAAACGGCCCCATGCGGAAGCCAATCGAGCGCATGAGTTTATCCAGCGTGGCGGGGTCGGTGGCGTTTTCGCCCAGCAGCCGAAACGCCTCACCATAAAACGGCCGTGCCACCCGGTTCACAATGAAGGCAGGCGTATCTTTGCAAAGAACGGCCGTTTTCCCCACATTGGCCACATATTCTTGCGCCGCCGCTACCGTCGCCTCACTGGTAAAATCACCACGAATTATCTCCACCAATTGCATGATATGCGCCGGATTGAAGAAATGGATGCCAACAACACGCTCTGGACGTTGGGTAGCTCCCGCCAGAGCGCTGACGCTCAGACTGGAGGTGTTGCTGCCTAAAATGGTGTGGTCCGGCGCAGCGGCATCCAGCGTGGCAAAAATCTCTCGCTTCAACTCCAGCTTCTCTGGTGCGGCTTCGATGATGAGGTCAGCTTGTGCGGCCGTTTCCAACGAAGTGGTCAGCTCAAACGCCTCCTTAGCCTTTTCGGCTGCGTCCGCCTCCGTTTTGCCCCGTGCCACGCCCTTATCAATCGACGCCCGAATGCCGTCCAACGACTGTGCCAGCACGTCATCCGCCACATCGTACAAAATCACCTCGTACCCCGCCAGCGCCGACACCTGGGCAATGCCCGCCCCCATTGTGCCCGCGCCGATGACTGCAACCTTTTTCATGCCGTTTCCTTTTCTGGGGTAATCGGTTATCCGTTATCCGTAATCGGTAATTTTCTTATTGAACACCGATTACTGATTACCGTTCACCGATTACCGCTTACTCACCTTTAAACTGCGCCTCGCGCTTCTCCAAAAACGCCGTCACACCTTCTTTGTTGTCGTGGCTGCGCCCGGCAATCTCTTGCAGATGGGCCTCGTATTCCAGCGCACCAAACAGATCGGTTTGCCACGCCTGGTTCATAGCCCGTTTGGTCAGTCCGTAGGCCAGCGTGGGGCCAGTAGCCAATGGACCCGCCCAGGCGGCGACCGTTTCCATGAGCTGCGCCGCCGGCACGACGCGGTTCACCATGCCCCAGGCCAGCGCCGTATCGGCTGGAATTTTGTCGGCGGTGATGGCCATCTCGTAAGCGCGCGCCTGCCCGATGAGCCGGGGCAGCAGCCAGTTGGTGCCACTGTCTGGCACCAACCCTACTTTGCAAAAAGCCAGCATGAAGCTGGCGCTGTCGGCGGCAATGCGGATGTCGGTGGCCAGGGCCACACCAACGCCCGCCCCGGCAGCGATGCCGTTGATCGCCCCGATGATTGGCTTTTCCAGCTGCACCATCTGCTTGATGAGCCGGTGGTAGCCGTGGCGCAAATGGTCGCCAATAGAGAAGCTGTCGCCCCGCTCCATCACGTCGGCCAAATCTTGGCCGCTGGAAAAGGCACGGCCGTTTCCCGTCAGCACCACGCAACGAATCTCTTTTTCACGATTAGCCTGCTTGAATGCGTTGGTTGTCTCATCGATCATCTGGTCGTTAAATGCGTTTAACTTGTCTGGCCGGTTTAACGTAATGGTAGCTACGCCACTTTCGACTTCAAACAGAATCGTCTCGTATGCCATCACAACCTCAACCTTTGCTTGTCACTCCCGCGAAGGCGGGAGTCCAGGCGCTTGGATTCCCGCTTTCGCGGGAATGACAGTTAGTAATTCGCTGTTATGCTACCACTGCCCCTCAAAAAACAAAAACGCAGTCCGCAAAAGCAGGCTGCGTTTGTTATTGCATAAAAATTAATTGTGTCACACGCCAATTTTAGGGGAAGAATGAATCGTCGTCTTCGTCGCTATCGTCTGCATCTTCCATTTCTTCCAGGACGTCCAGCGGCAGGGCGACCCACAGCATGAGAGCCGGGCCGGCTTCCAGTTGTTCCAGGCGGATAGAGACCACATCAACCTGCTGCCTCATCCGCATCTCATCGGGGAAATCGAGCCGCACGGGCCGGTGCTCCTTCCAGGCATTACGGCAGCGTTCCATGATATCTTCGCCGTTACCCGTACGCAGGTGACACACCGCCACCAGCCGATCTGTTGGCCCTTCCAACACCGACTGTACCCAATCAACAGGGGTGGGTCGGAATTCAGGTGTGGGTCCTTCAATGATTGTGATTAATTCTGGTTCAATTGCAGTCATAATGCATCCAAATAATTAGTTAAACGGCAAAGTACCGCGAGTCGTTCCCAATAGTACAGATTCACAGGATGCTTTGCAACCGCTTTTTATAAATATTTCCTTTGATTTAGGAAATTCGTAACCCAAATCGTTCCGTTCTTACAGGTGGGCAACCTCCACGCCCGTTAATTTTTCCAACTTGGCCAGCTGCTCACGGGTTCCAACAACAATTAGCTCATCGCCAGCCTGCAACTGGGTGTGCGCTTTGGGAATAGACGAGTGATTCTCACGCAGCATGGCAATAATAGAGACGCCTGTTTCCTGGCGAATGTTGGCCTCGCCAACGGTTTTGCCCACCAGGGATGACGTTTCGCCAATGATCAACTCTTCCACCCAAAGCTCAATGCCGCCATCCAGGGTAACGACATCAAAAAAGTCGGTGACGTGCGGCCGTATCACAATATTGGCCATGTGCTGCCCGCCAATCTGGTAAGGCGACACCACCCGGTTAGCCCCAGCACGACGCATTTTGCGGTCATTTTCGGCGTCTACAGAGCGGGTGACAATGTACAAGTTGTTATTGAGCGCCCGAGCCGAAAGAACGATGAACAAGTTGCGCGAATCGTCTCCCGTACAAATCAACATGCCCCAGGCCCGATCAATGCCCGCCTGCTGCAACACTTCGTCGCGAGTGGCATCCCCAATCAGATAGGTCAGGTCCAATTGATCGAGTTCGGCCGTTTTTTCCGGGTCTTTTTCAATCACTACCACTTTTCTTTTGCTGTTGAGCAGGGAAGCCACGGCGCTTTGGCCGACACGGCCGTATCCACTCACAATCACATGGTTTTCCAGGTTTTCTATGGTTTGCATCATGCGTCGTTTTCTCCAGGTATCGCCCAGGTTGGCCGTCAACAAATATTCCAAACCGTAAGCCACAAACGCCACGCCGGCCACCAGCAGCACAACGGTGAAGATACGGCCCCCCGTTGTCAGCGTGCGCACCTCGCCAAACCCGACAGTGGTTAGGGTAATGGCCGTCATGTAAAAAGCATCGATGACACTCCACTTCTCAATAAGCATGTAGCCAACCGTGCCAAAAGCAAACAGTAAAAAAGGAATCAAAATCAGGGCGAGTACGCGTCGGTTCATAATGGCGAGATTAGCAAACAAAGCTGCCTGCGTCCAGATGTTGTAAGCCCATGGCAAAAAACGGCCGAAACTGCGGCGTCGTTCTGGCCAAAAATTCAGCCGGTGTTTGCCAGCACAGCGCAGCCACTTCGGTAACGGCCCGGTTCAGCTGCCCGCCCACCACGCGGGCCCGAAAAACAGCACCCACATTTTGCACCTTGTCGCCATTGGGATAGGTGAACTGGAAATTAGGGCCGCTGTAAACTCCTAGCAGCCGCTCCAGCTCAATATGCAATCCTGTCTCCTCGAATGTTTCGCGCACGGCCGTTTGCGCTGCATTTTCCCCCAAGTCGCACAGTCCAGCCGGCAAGGACCACGCTCCGTCGTCCTGTCGCTGAATCGTGAGAACCTGGCCTTTTTCATTCATCACAACCACCATTGATCCGACAGCGATTAAACGCTCATGGCCGATGAACGGCCGTACTGCCTGAATCTGGTCCGTCGTGGCAGCCGTAGAAAATGGTGGAGCAAACACCGGATCGCCGCCCGCTAACGTATGCTGTACCATGTCGGCATACCAGGGCGGCAAATCCATCCGGGCGATGGCTTCTGGTGGGAAGAATGCTTGCTCACTGGTTTCTTCACCGTCGGGCTGCATGGTGCCTCCAGCCACCTGCCCCGTCAGGCAAACGGTGAACTGCTGCACCTGATCGCCGTTAGGATAGGTCACATCATATTTAGGGTCGGTGTAAAGGCCTACCAACCGCAATGGCCCGGCGGTGAGTCCCGTTTCTTCCAGCAGTTCGCGGCGGGCACAGGTTTCTATATCTTCTCCCAATTCCATCGCCCCGCCAGGCAAGCCCCAAAAGGTAAAATCAGTGCGGCGTTGCAGGAGGATACGGCCGTTTGCATCCCGCAGCACCACCGTACCAAAAACCAAAAAAATCTTCCGCCTACCCACACGGCCCCGCAGCCATTCAATGTAAGACATATATCCGCCACCTACCAGAGAAAAATCCCTTTACCCAAAAGTACTATTTTTCACGTCACCTTAACCCGTGCCCTCTGGTAAATCCGATACCATACCATAGATGAAGTATCAAAATTTACCCTCACGGCTCACTGCCACCAGTACCAGGTTCGGACTGAGCATTGGTACAAAAATTATACTGCCGTACTTTTTGCTGACACTGGTCGTGGCCAGTGTCGGCGCTTTTGTGGTGACCAACCTCGTTGCCAGCTCATTGGAAGAGCGAATCACAAACCAATTGCTCGATGCTGGCCAGATTGTCGCCGAAGGAATGGTACGCCACGAAGATCAAAGGCTGCAAACTTTGCGTACCATTGTGGGTACATCAGGCATTCCTGCGGCCGTTGCCGCCAATGATCCCGCCACGCTGGGTGAACTCGCCCCCCAAATCATTATCAACAGCAATACAGATGCCGTCTTACTGCTCGACATGAACGGTGTAGAGATTTATGGTTGGCAGCGTGTCAGCTCCTCAACTGACACACAGGGCGTCACCCGCAGCGGGGCAGACTTTTCTGATGTGGAAGCGGTGCAAAGAGCCCTGCGCAATGAAGAGGACGCCGCAGGCAACCGGCACGTCTTTATCACCGAAACCGAAAATGGGTTGATGCTCTTCACCCTCACGCCCATGTTTTTCCGCGGCGACCAGGTTGGTGTGGCCATGGTGGGCACCTACAGTCGCCGCATGATGTTGGAGCTAACGCTCAACGCCGTCGCCCGGGTAACGCTTTATGATACCGCAGGCAACGTGCTGGACACGTCGCTGGGCGGTGGTGAGGTCGGCATCACGGCACTTTACCAGGATGATCCGGAAATATTTAGCGGGGTCATTGCCGAGCTGGCAGAATCGCCGGAGCAGTACGAACTGGTAACCAGCACGGCCAGTCGTCAGGTGCCACTGCGCCGCCTGGCGGTGTTGGATCAGGTTTATGTGCTGGCCTATGGTGATTGGCGGCTGCGCGGGCAGTCGTTTGGCATGTACAGCGTGGCGCTGCCCAGCAACTTCATTGTGAGCACGGTGGCCGTGAGCCGGCAGCAGTTCACTGCCATCTTTACGTTGGCGATGGTGGCTGTCTTTATTGGCGGCTTTCTTATTGCCCGGCGCATTACGGACCCGATTCATTATTTGGTGGATACGGCCGTAGCCGTCACCAAAGGGGATCTCGACCGTCGTTCCAATCTCCAGGGCAGCGATGAAATCGGCCTGCTCTCCCGCTCCTTCGACACCATGACAGCTACCCTGGCCGAACAAAATCAGACGCTGGATGAACAGCGCAGCCAGCTTAAAGCCATCCTGGATAGTATTGTGGATGGCATCATCGTGCTGGACAATCACGACAATATTTTAAGCGTCAATCCAGCCGCAGAAAAGCTGCTGGCCGATCTGGCCCAGGATTTCTTCTCTGGTCCCGTGCGCGAGTTAAGCCCGACAGCGAATGGCCAGGCCAAAAACGAAATTACCAACGTGAGTGATCTGCTCACGCTGCCCAACAGCACCTTGCGCCCGCGACGTTACCAGTTAGGCAACCGCGTCCTTAGCGCACTCTCGGCACCGGTTATCGATAAAAGCGATGAGCGCATTGGGAACGTCATTGTAATGCGTGATATTACCCGCGAGGTGGAAGCAGACAATCTGAAATCTGCCTTTATCACCTCCATCTCCCACGAGCTGCGCACGCCACTGACCGTGATTAAAGCGTATACCAACCTGATGCAGGCAAAAGCCAATGGGCATATGGATGAACACCAAAAACAGTTTATCCAATATATCAACAAAGGCAGTGCTGAACTGGAGCATCACATCGACCAGCTCATTAAGATTTCGGAAATTGAGGCGGGCACGATCTCCATGCACAAGAAGCAGGTAAATGTGCAAAGCCTGATAGACAGTGCAGTAACACGCTGGCGGGATCGTTTTGAACAAAAAGAGATTGCCCTGGATACGACGATGCCCGACGAGGAGCTGTGGCTGGAAGCAGATGCCGAACATTTAGGCCGGGCCATTGAAAATCTTCTGAGCAATGCATTGACCTACACTGCGGAAGGGGGGCATGTAGAGCTGGGCATCCACAAGCAGGATGGCACGATGCGCCTGGATGTTTTGGACAACGGTGTAGGCATTGCCGTGGCCGATCATCCACATTTGTTCAAGCGGTTTTTCCGGGCAAACAATAACGTCAATTTTGCCGCGCGGGGGGTTGGGCTGGGACTTTACATTACCCGCACGGTTGTAGAGCTGCATGGCGGCAAAGTAAGCGTGGACAGTGAATTGGGGGTTGGCAGCACATTTTCCATTGAGCTGCCCCTGGTGGAGCCAGCCTGATGCGCGCTTCGCCAATGGTTCCTCCGCCCGATCTGCCTACCTCTTCTGAAGCACAAGATACTAAAAACGCGCGGCGCAACATGTATGCCGTGCTGCTGCTGGCTTTGCTGATTAATTTTGCCTGCATTTTTACTTTTATGTGGCTGGGGCTAAATGTACGGCCGTTACGCTCCCTGGAAGCCAGCATGTTGGCCCAAACCGAAGCCGACTATGGCGACAATTATGACTTTGAATTTGCCCCGCTGGACCCAACCATTGCCGCCGGTTCTGAAGAAGATGAGGCTCAACTGCGTGAAACGGGAACGGCCGTTCCCGAAACGCCCATTCCCTTCCCGCCAACGGCCACACCCTCCAACACAGCCGCAGCCACGGAGGCCCCAGATACAGCTACAGCCACACCCGCAGCAACCCGAACAGCATCACCCACCAGGACGAATACGGCCGTGCCTGTTCCTTCCGCTACTGTTACCCCGACGTTAGATAGCTCAGCCACGCCCACAAGCGCCAATACGGCCGTGCCCGTTTCTACCGCCACACCAACGTCGGGACAGCCTTCTGGCACAGCGACACAATCACCGCCGACACAGACTCAAACGCCTACACCACAGCCTCCCACCAGCACAAACACACCCAACTCGCCAGCGCCGAGCAGCACCCCCCTGCCCAGCCCTACCCCTTCGCCGCTGCCAACCAGCACGCCCACACCGCAACCACCCACCGCGACAGCCACGCCCATGCCGTCCCGGACGCCCCTGCCCAGCCCCACCCCGCAGCCAACTTTGACAGCCACCTTTTGGCCAACACCCATTCCTACGTTTACACCGGAATCGACACCAGGCACATAGTTGAAACAGAGGTTTAATCTAATTTTTCAACTTGTTTGATGTGTGAATGGGCGGCAGCACCGTCTCCCGCAGTACAGATTCCAAAATCGTGCTCCGCCGCTTGACCAAAATCACCGGGCAACTCGCTTGTTCCGCCACCTGCTGCGATACATTCCCCAACAATAAATTGCGGAAAAGTGTCTCCCGTGTGGCACCAATCACGATCATATCGGCACTTTTACCCGCTTCCAGAATACCGGCGACGGGTGATTCCGCTTTGACAATCTCCTGAGTGAGTTGATCATAAACCACGCTGCTGGAAGCTCGCCGGAAGGTGTTGTTGGCCCGAGCTGCCACATCCATTTCCGACAACCCGTTCACGGCCACGTGCACCATGACCACTTGAGCCGGTTCGGGTAGATTACGCGCCAGGCTTACGGCCGTATACACCGCCAAACTCGAATTAGGCCCACCGGCAACCGGCACCACAATCTTGCGAATCTGCTCATAAGGCCGGGAGCGCACAATGGCGACATCAGCTGGAGGATTGGACACAATGCTGTCAATCACCGAACCAAACAAAGAAGTATTTGTGCCCGACGTGCCCGGCCAGCCAAACAAAATCATATCGCTGGCATTTTCCGAGACGGTTTTCATCAGCGCCTGAGGCACATTGCGCCCCAGCCGAATCATCGTATGAACCGGAACGTCATGGTCGCGCGCCTGCGCAATCACTCTTTCTAATGGCTCGCGCCCTTCTTTGAGGAATAAACGGCCGTCTGACAAACTCAAGGACGGCGGCACCTTAATCACATGCAGCGCCAACACCTCCCCGTTTTGCTCCTTGGCCAGCAGGCTGCCCAGGCGGCCCAGCTCCTCTGCGTGCTGCACATCGGCCACCGGCACCAGGACGGAATAGTCAACAGAGACCAATGCCTCTTTGAGCAGAATTTCATTCGGCCGTTCCATTTCTTCACGACCCCGGAAATACCCCATATACAGCAGCATTCCTCCGGCAATCCACACAATCGTCAAAATACCAACGCGACCTGTTTCCACCGCTAAAAACCCGGCCAGCGCCACATTCGTCACAATGCCAATGACCGCCGGCCAGGGGAAAAACGGCACGTAATAACCGCGGTCCAGGTCTGGCCGCCGTCGTCGCAGGGTCATCAGTACAACATTTACCTGGGCAAACATAAACAAGAACATCACGTCCGCCGCTTTGGCTACTTCATCAATGGGCAGCAGCAAGGCCATCACAATAATTAATACGGCCGAAAGCCCGACAGCATAATGAGGCGTATGCATCTCAGGGTGAATGCGCCCAAAAATGGAGGGTAAATTGTTATCCCGCCCCATAGCAAAAGAAACGCGAGAAGACGAATAAATCGTCGCGTTGAGAGCCGACATCGTCGAAGCCAATCCGCTAATCAAAATCAAAATCCCGCCCCAGCGGCCCATAAACTGTTCCGCCGCCCGTACAATTGCCACCTCGCGGGCCTCAGCCAGATAATCCCACACCGGAATGTTGCCCGCACTGGCCGGAACATTCACCGCACCAATAGCCACAAAAGCCACCAACGCATAAATAATGACCACGACCACAATGGAAATGAAGATGGCTCGGGGAATATTGCGTTTGGGGTCTTTCACTTCTTCACCGCTTTGGGCAATGATTTCATATCCTTCAAAAGCGATAAACGTCAACCCCATCGCTACAAAAACCCCGCCTAAACCGTGAGGCAAAAAATTGTCCGTGAATACATTTAAATTAGGCTGTGCTGCCACAGCACGAAACCCAATCACAATAAAAACGCCAAGAATAATAACCTTGGCAATTGTGACCACATTCCCTACCAGGCCGGTTTCGCTGGCCCCTCGAAAATTAATGTAGGCAAACAGCACCACAATCACTGCCATGATTCCCAGCGTTAGCGGATGAGCAATCTCATGTACATCTGGATACCACAAAGAAATAATCTCGACGGCAAAACGGCCGAATCCCAATCCATATAAAGAGCAGGCCACCGCATGAGCAAACCAGCTCATCCACCCGGCCAAAAAACCCTGCGTGCCGCCCAATCCTTCCTTTACCCACAGGTAGCCACCGCCCGCCTCTGGGAAACATGATCCCAATTCCGCATAAGAAAGTGCCGTAAATGTGGTCACAACACCGTTCAGCAAAAAAGCCAGCACCAACGCTGGCCCCGCTTCACCTGCCGCAATGCCGGTCAAAACAAAAATACCGGCACCAATCATAGCCCCAACCCCGATCATGGTAACATCCAACAAACCCAACGTTCGGCTCAGGGTAATTTCCTCGCTACCTATTTGACTTTGCAAAATCAGCCTCCTGCATTCTCCAAATTTTTTATCAATTATCATGTGGAGAACAAAAGGGTCTCAAAATAATTTCAACTTGAATAAGCTTTTGTTCACCTGCGCGTAAACCGTGAATAGCCTCTGCGTTTTCTTAGGACTTCTTGCGGTTTACGCAGTCGCCTGCGCTACCCACTGTTATTGGCGCGCTACTCACCATCAACTATAATCCTACTAATGCCTAATCATCAAATACAAACGCACCCATTTTGTGTAAAAGCGGGAAAGTTATTGAAAATAAGACACCCCGATTCACTTGCTTTTACTTGCTGACCTGAAACAAACTATCCAAATTGGCGGCTGGGGCAGAGCAGCTTTACTTTACAAGAAGATGCTCTCGGGTCAGCCCGTAATCGGCCCCAATGCCTTTTTTTCTACAAACCTTTTGCCGATTACAAATTAGCAAAGCTAGGCAGTAACCCTTGTTTGAAGCATTCCCACTCCCCACGTGTGTAATCCAAACAAGCTAAGTAACAGCCCCAATACGGGCGATCTACGTAAAGTGGATTTTTGGAGAAGAAAGATGTTTAAAAGTTATGTCAACCCGGCAGAAAACGAAGAAGCAAAACGAAAATTACCTAAACTATTAGTCGAAGGCTTGCTGTTGGGTGGTTCAGGTCTGGGTGTTTTGGCCTTGATCTTTGAAATTGCCGCCGATGCGTTTAGCGTGGCTGCTTACCAAACCTTGCTTGCCATTCATGGTGCAGAAGGGCACCATGAAATTGCTATTTTGGCTTTTATTGTTCTTTCTGCCTTACTCCTCTTGGGCATTGTGCCGGCCTACAAAGCAGGTGCCTATCTAAGACCAAACGCCGGCGGCAGTGGCCCGTTGGTAGAAGCGATTGGACCGCCTAAAATGCGCTGGCTCTCCTGGATTGGAACCAGCCTTTTCTTTTTGGACGCCATTCTAACCATTATTATCAGTTCCATTTCGGCCTCCGATGTAACCATGCTTCTTTTGCCGGAGCTGGCTCCTTACCGCATTGTGCTGGCAGAATTGTTTGCCTTTTTTATTATGGTGGTGCTGGTTGCCTTAGGACCTAAACGAGCGGTGCCCATTTTTCTGATAGGGGGTGGCGCATTTACGCTGTTCACCGTAGCCGCTTTAGGCATCGTGGGCGGAACCGCCATGGGGAATCCCGAATGGGCTTTCTTAACCGAGGGCATTGTCAGCCGGCTAGAAATCAATGGCGTCGCTGAACATGTCGTTCGGGCGCAGCAAGACATTTCTACAATTGGTACCGTCGTCTTCTTTCAGCTCTTTTTCCGTTCAATGTCCAGCGCTATGCTGGGCTTTTCTGGCTACGAAGTCATTCCCGCCAGCGGTAAACATGCGGCCCGACCCAAATGGAAAGTCATCAACACTTCCCTGTCGCTGGCTGCTTTTTTTCTCATCGGTACCGGCGTCGTGCAGTTGTTTGCCGCCCAACAGTGGAAAATCCCGGCCACCGAAGGGTACAGCACCTTGCTCATTGAATATGAAATCATTGCCGCCCAAACTTTTGGCCGAGGCATCACAGAAGAAGACATTAGAATCACGGAACAAGATCGGGAAGCGGCTGGAGATCTTTACGATTTACGGTTTGCCCAACAGGCTGAAGAAGAACTGGCAGGTGTGACAGGCGAAGAGCCAGACCCTCTGGCTGGCCTTAGCCGGGGGGAATACATTGATGAAGTGGCGGTTGATCTGGCTATTTCGCGCCAGCTTAACAACGTCATTCAAGACACGCCGGGCCAGGTCTTTCTGGTCGTGGCCGGCACCTTGCTGGCCATCATTTTGTTGTTGGCTCAAGGGGGTGGCTATGTGGGCGGAGCGGCCGTTGCCGCCAATGCCGCCCGGCTGGGACGCTTGCCCCGTATTTTTGAGGAAGATCGCATCGGTATTGCTGTAATTTGGGTCATTTCCGCTATTCTCATTCCTATTATCCGCGAAGTTGTTATCGTGGAATCATATTATGCCTTTGGTTTTGTAAGCGCTTTTGTGATTACCAGCACAACTGTCTTTTTTGTGCGAGATGATGCGATTCGCGAGCGGGGCATTGAGCCGGGATCTGGCGAAGCAAAATCGCTTAAATTTGCTGGCCTACGCGGCATGATTGCCAGTTACTCAATGATGATCGTTTTGGTTACCCAAAAAACGGATGCGCTGGGCGTCATTATTGTCTTTGGTGCAATTATTACCATTATTCAATTCGTGAATGCCAACGGTGGTCTGAAGAAATTGTCTGATATTGCCATTGTTAAACCAGCAGCTCCCTTGCAGCCCAGCGAGTTGGAGGGCCAATTGGGTCTGCTGCGCGCCCATGATGAAGCGCGCCAACGCGGCATTGTTCATGCCGTGGACGATTTGATTCATGAAGGGGCTTTTGCCAAATTCAATGTGGGGCCAGACCGTATTCGAACACTCATTTGTTATCTTTACAAGTTAGAGCCTACGATTTTTGAGCGTGAGGCTCATCACCATGAACGCATTGAGGAACCCAGCACAGAACTTCAGGATACATACCAGGCTGCTTTTGAGCAGCGTAAACAAATTTTGCGGGATGTTGAGGATTATTCGCATTTTGGCATTTTTACCTTCATCCACAACTACCATATAAATTGGGTGTCTGAGGAGCACGGCAGAAACGCTTCTGTGGTGCAAAAAGCGATGTTAAGCATTTTGTTTCCGCAAACAGATTCCCAAGAAATTTGGGAAGAATTCCGTAACTATAAGCCGCAGATTCAGCCCGAACCTATCTGGCAGTTCAGCCGCCGCCGTTATTTATGGGCTAAAGATCAGTGGCCAAATCTCAGCGACCGCATTACCACAATCTGGACGCTGCAAGATTTTGGCCTGATTTCTAAAGATATTAATGTGGAAACGGTCATTGCCGTGGCAGACGGCCGTAAACAGATGCTGGTTAAGATTCCTTCTAATCCCAAGGAGGGAAACAATCAGGCAAGCAAAGAAACGATTGACGAGATTGACGAAATTGATGAGAGTGATGAAGAGAAGGAATGAGGAGAGACAGTAAGATGAAAGCAATTCTGGAAAAACTACAGATCAACTCAGAGAACCAAGGCGTCTGTACGGGACCAGATGGATGGATAGCGTCAGACACCAAGCCAATTGTGTCTTTAAACCCGACAACAGGTGAACCGATTGCCAGCGTATTGCCGGCCACGGCCGTTTCCTACAACAGCGCCGTCGATACCGCCCAATCCACCTTCCAAACCTGGCGCAGCACCCCGGCTCCGCAGCGCGGCCAGCTGGTGCGCGACCTGGGCAACGCTCTGCGCGACAATTTAGAACCGCTGGGCGAACTAGTCAGCCTGGAAATGGGCAAAATCCGCGCCGAAGGCATTGGCGAAGTGCAGGAGATGATCGACATTTGTGACTTTGCCGTGGGCCTGTCGCGCCAGCTTTATGGCCTGACGATGCACTCCGAGCGCCCGGGCCACCGCATGTACGAGCAGTGGCATCCGCTGGGGCCAATGGGCGTCATCACCGCCTTTAACTTTCCGGCAGCCGTCTGGAGTTGGAATGCGGCGATTGCCGCCGTTTGTGGCGATACCGTTGTGTGGAAGCCGTCGGAACTGGTGCCGTTAACGGCCGTTGCCATCCAACACATCGCCAACCAGGTCATGGCCGATCACGGCGTCAGCGGCATATTTAATCTGACCGTGGGGGATCGCGCCGTGGGTGAATTGATCACCAACGACAACCGCCTGCCGCTGGTCTCTTTCACCGGCTCCATTCGCACCGGCCGCATTGTGGCCGAAACCGTGGCCCGCCGCTTTGGCCGCACCATTTTGGAGCTGGGCGGCAACAACGCCATCATCGTGGCCAAAGACGCCGATCTTGATCTGGCCACGCGGGCTATTTTGTTTGGCGCGGTGGGCACCGCCGGGCAGCGCTGCACCAGCACGCGGCGCATCATTGCCCACAAGGATATTGTCGCTGATCTGACCAACCGGCTGGCCAAGGCGTACAAGCAGGTCAACATTGGCGATCCGCTGGATGAAAATACGCTGATGGGACCACTTTCGACGGGAACGGCCGTAACCGCCATGCAACGCGCCCTGGAACAAGCCCAAAAAGAAGGAGGCGAAATTGTCGTTGGCGGCAATCCCCTGCCCGACATCGGCCCGCAGTTTGTAGAACCCGCCATCGTCAAGATGCCCGGCCAAACCGACATCGTGCGCGAAGAAACGTTTGCCCCCATCCTCTACATTTTGGAATTCGACACGGTGGAAGAAGCGCTGCAAATTCACAACGGTGTGCCCCAAGGCCTGTCCAGCGCCATCTTCACCGACTCCCTCCGCACCGCCGAGGCGTTCCTCTCCGCCAGTGGTTCTGACTGCGGTATTGCCAACGTCAACATCGGCACCTCAGGCGCGGAGATTGGCGGCGCGTTTGGCGGCGAAAAAGAAACCGGCGGCGGCCGTGAATCCGGCTCCGACGCCTGGAAAGCGTACATGCGCCGCCAGACCAACACGATTAACTGGTCCAAAGATTTGCCGTTGGCCCAAGGCATCTCCTTCGGGGAGTAAACCGCAAAGAGTGCAAAGGGCACAAAGTTTTTTTTCTTAGCGTTCTTTGCGTCCTTTGCGGTTCAATCAACTATTCCGCCAGATACGCCCGAACTTTCTCCGTTTCCACCTGCCAGATTGTCTGCGACAGGTACGGTTTGAAGCCCAGTTCGCGATTAATTTTGAGCATGGCGGCATTGGAGTCAGCGTTGCCGGTGCGGACGTATTGGACAGACGGCCGTTCCACCATAACCTTCTCCAACATCGCCGCCTTCAACCAGCGCCCTAAACCCTTCCCGCGAAACTCAGGAAATACGCCCGTGTCACCCTGGCTGGCCACGGCGGGCCGGTCGGGCAAATACGCCATTTCTGTGTAACCGGCCAGCTTACCTGTGGCCCGTTCTTGCACATAAAAAGTCCAGCGCTCAACCCCCTGCGCCACCAGATTGGCTCCAATCTGCCGCAGCTGCTCGCCGGTGATGTGGAAATCTTCAACATCCAGATCGTCATAAGGTTGTTGATTCATTACTTCATGCAAAGCCACTATTTCCTCCAGACGATCCTCGGGGTATGCACCTTGCCACAGGCCTAGCTCAAATTCGGCCGTTCGCTTCTGGCCAATTTGCAACCAGCTTTTTAATAAAGAATCGTCCAGCTCGGTCAGAGCCAACTGGTTAATGTGCGTGGCTAAGCCACGACTGCCGCCCAGCCGCTCCATAAGTTTCTCGCCGGCTGGCACAAGGCCGTTTGTATTCCCCACCAACAAGCGACGCCCCTGCGCTTCAGCCACGGGCACAATCAGCGCCAGCAGCTCGCGTGCTATCCCCTGCTGTCGGTAAGCAGGCAGCACACCGATGACCACCTGGGCCAGATGTGGGTTATCCTCTTCTGTGTAGGCGATAATGCCCTGGCCGATAACGGCCGTTTCTGCCGCATCCCACACCAGCCACATCCGCATTTTCAAAAATGGGGGAATCGTTTGCCAATCGGCCTTTACCGCAGCCAAAGATTTTGGCGGGTCCTCCGGCAGTCGCTCTGCTCGCATCTCATTTTCATATTGGTGCAGCGCTACAAATTCTGCCTCTGTCGCCTCACTCGCTCTAAATTCCCGAATCGTATACTCACTTGTCATCTCTCATAACCTCTTTTGTCTCTGTGGCAAAAACTCACAGAATGCGATCTGCCAGCGCATTTTTCACCTTATCACTGGCCTTTAACACCCCATACACTTTGATCGACTCGATGGTATCCAGCGCCAATTCAGCCGATACATCATCGGCAATAATGAGGCTGCCCACAACCCAGGCCGAAACCTTTTCCCCGGCGGCCCGTCGTTTTTCCAGGGAGTTACGGCCGTATGTCACCGCGCCGACCACCATCGTTTTGCGCGTCACAGACTGCTTCACTTCATCCTGATGTTTATCCAGCTGATTGCGAATGCCGGTGCGAATGAAATCGGTCCGGTTAGCATAATGACCTTCTTCCACCAGTAAATCAATTTTGCCTAAATCCACCACGCTGATATTAATTGTCATTTTTTCGCTGTCTGCCATTTTATCCTCCAAAACCATCTTATTACCATCCACACGGATGGTATTCGGAGTATTTTACAGATTTTCCGGCAGTTGTCAAGCATTAAACATCTACTGACCATCCAGACAGATGGTATAATCCCTTTTCTACTTTTGTTAAAATGGACAATATGTTTGACAATCGACTTTTTCACTGTTTACTTTTCACTTTCATTTGCACGGCCGTTGCCGCCTGCACCACCCTCGCCTCATCCAGGGCACAGGAGGACACCTTGTTCAACGTTCTGGTCTTCAGCAAAACAACCGGCTTCCGCCACAGCTCGATAGATGAAGGCATTACCGCTATTCAGGAACTGGGCACAGCCCACGGCTTCACTGTAGACGCCAGCGAAGACGCTGCCCTGTTCACCGATGACGGCCTGTCCCCCTACACCGTCATCATCTTCCTTAATACCACGGGCGACATTCTAGACGAAACCCAACAGGGGGCGATGGAGCGATTCATCCAAAACGGCGGCGGCTTTGTCGGCATCCACAGCGCCACCGATACGGAGTATGATTGGGCCTGGTACGGTCAGCTTGTCGGCAGCTATTTTGACGGCCATCCTGCTATTCAGGAGGCTCAGGTGAATGTGGTAGATAATGACCATCTTGCCACGCAAGGTCTGCCCAGCCCCTGGACACGCACCGACGAATGGTACAATTTTGCTCCCTTCCCCAGCAGCGTAAACGTCCTGCTCACCGTCGATGAAACAAGCTACAGTGGCGGCACCATGGGTGATCCCCACCCCATCGCCTGGTATCACGAATTTGATAACGGCCGTTCCTTCTACACCGCCCTGGGCCACACCGAAGCCAGCTACAGCGAACCGCTTTTCCGCCAGCACTTACTTGGCGGCATCCTCTACGCTGCCGGAATTGATGTCTCGCCCGTCAGCTACCTGCCCTTTATTCAAAAATAGGAAAATACTTGGCATATCTTGACACCGCAAACACCTCTTTGTAGAATCTTTTTGTGAAATAGTTCACAACTCGCTAATATATTCGCACCGATGCCGCAAACCAAACTGCTTTTGGCCGTGACTGCCGCATCGCTTTGGAGAAAATCATGACATCAGCAACTGTGCCAACTCGGCAAAATCACGCGACCCATCCCCCTGGTCCCATGGGCAGCTGGCCCTGGGGCGTACTGCAACAGTTTCAGGAACAGCCTTTACAGGCTATGATGGCCATGTTCCGTCAATACGGCGACGCGATTCGCTTCCGCGCTGCGTTCAACTTCTACGGTTACCTCTTCTTTCATCCCGATCATTACAAACAGATTCTGCAAGACAACAACCGCAACTACACCAAGATGCCTCATCCCTCGCTGGCGCTGCTGCGGCCGGTGATTGGCAATGGCCTGCTCACCAGCGACGGGGAGTTTTGGCGGCGGCAGCGGCGGTTGGCCGCGCCCGCCTTCCACCGCAAACGGATCGCCTCTTTTGCCGGCACCATGACCGCGGCGGCCGACACAATGCTGGAAAATTGGCACGGGCTGGCGCAAAACGGCCGTCCCCTCGACATTAACGAAGCAATGATGCACCTGACGCTGGAAATTGTGGGCAAGACCTTGTTCAGCATCGACCTGACCCGCGAGGCAGACACCGTCGGTGAAGCATTTTCAGTTGTAAACGAAGAAGTCGCCCGCCTGACCGGCATCCCTTTTGCCAACATCGGCCTGAAGATCCCGTTTTTGCCCAGTACGCGACGAATCAATAAGAACACGGCCGTTCTCACCGAAGTCGTTAACGGCATCATTCAAGAACGGCGCAATGCCAATATAGAAACCGAAGATTTGCTAGGCATGTTGATGTCTGCCCGCGATGAAGAAACCGGCGAAGGCATGAGCGACCAGCAGCTGCACGACGAGGTGATGACCATCATGCTGGCCGGACACGAAACAACGGCCGTGGCCCTGGCCTGGACCTTTTACCTGCTTTCCGAACACCCGGCCGTGCGGGAGGAATTGGAAACAGAAGTGGATGGGGTGTTGAACGGCCGTCTGCCCACCATCGAAGACGTACCCAACCTGCCCACCACCACGATGGTTTTGGAAGAAAGTATGCGACTCTACCCACCCGCTTACGCCATTGCTCGCTGGGGCAATGAACCAGACGAGGTCGGTGGCTACGCCACGCCGGCCAACGCCGTCATCACCATGTGTCCCTACGTCACCCACCGCCATCCCGACTTTTGGGACGATCCGGAACGGTTTGATCCGCAGCGCTTTACCCCGGAGCGCAAAGCGGAACGGCCGCGCTATGCCTACCTGCCCTTTGGCGGCGGGCCACGCCTCTGCATCGGCAACAACTTTGCCATGACGGAAGCCATCTTACTCCTGGCTAGCATCGTGCAGCGCTACCGGCTGACGCTGCTGCCCGGCACGCTGGTGGAGCTGGAACCGCTCATTACCCTGCGTCCCAAAGGCAAGCTGCTGATGACCCTGACACCACGATAATCTGACCTGTAGAGACGTTGTCATTGCATTTTAAGAATTAAAATGGGCAACGATTTTGGGTAGGGGCAGACCCCCGTGTCTGCCCTAATTTGGGCGACCACGGAGGGTCGCCCCTACCATTACCCGATTTATTTTTTAAACACTAAAAACAACGTCTCTGCAATCGTTAATTTAGAGATTGATGACGCCTTAGTCCCAACTGCTTCAATGTTTCCACTTTCCCCTTTATAATCGGCAAAGCAAAAACACCACATCCGTCGGTTAATTTATAAAAATTGACCAACTTTTTAAGGAGAGCTTCATGCACAATTGGAAACGCTGGTTGTCTCTGGCACTCATTCTGCTGCTGGCAGCCTGCACGCAAGACCTCGAACCCACCCCAACTGCGGCACCTGAGGAACCGATAGAACCAACAGCCGCACCCACCGACACCGCCGAACCACCTACACCAGAACCGGAACCCACAGACCCACCCGTAGAAGAAACTTCCGCACCCACCGAAGAACCGGCGCCCACTGAAGAACCCGCACCGGTAGGCTTTGAATGGCCGGCCCCAGCAGATGCTTACGAAGACCTCAGCCGCGCGCCAATCAGTGAAGCAGAACAGGCCACATTCAACGATCTGGAAACCAACTATCCACCTGAACGGGACGATGTCGGCCTGGCCATTGCCTATCGCGGCCTCACCGAACTGCCCACCGATCCGCCCGTGCCGCGCGACTACACGGTTGGCGTCCGCGAGCCGCTGCTGGTGCTCAACACCGACCTCAACACGCTCTCGGCCCCCGATTTTGAGCTGCTGCACATCAGCGACCACGCTTACTTCTGGTTCGACACCACACCCGGCCTCTCCGACCCCGACAGCGAGGAGCTGGCAACAACCGGTGCCGCTTTTGACCAGATTTATGAGGAGAATACGGCCATATTCGGACCAGAAGACAATCCCGGCATTGACGGCAACGCGCGGGTCCACATCGTCAACGCCTCGCCGCTTTCCGTGTGTGATGTCGAAGAAAGCACGTCCCACCTGTGCGGCCTGGGCGGCTACTTTGGCTCCAGCGATATTCTGCCCCAGGCCGTAGACCCCAGCTCCAACGAGCGCGAAATGTTTGTCATGAACGGCAGCTTCTTCGGCTCCAGCACCTACCTGGACATCCTGGCGCACGAATTCCGCCACATGATCGAATCCAACTACGACGCCAACGATTGGGATTGGGAAGTGGAAGGTTCGGCCATGCTGGCCGAAGATTTGCTCGGCTTCCCCACCGATCCCATCGCCCGCGGTAACATGTTCCTGGGCAACCCGGACCAGCAACTCAACCGCTGGGTCGATGGCAACACGCTGCCCTACTACGGCCAGGGCTACGTCATGAATCGCTACCTGTACAATCGCCTCGGACCAGACCTGTACCGCACCTTTGCCACCCATCCCGAGCCCGGCTTTGCCGCCCTAGATGCCATCGCCGCTGAAAATGAGCTTGAGTTCACTGGCCTGTCAATTTTCCTGGATTGGCTGGCGGCACTGGTGATCCACAGCGACGAAAATGCGCCGGAACTGTATGCGCTGCGGGATGGATTGGATACGGCCGCAACCACCGGCATCAACAACTTCCCCACCACTACAGACACCACCGTCAGCCAATATGCTGCCGACTACTACCGGCTCTTTGGTGATGGTCCGGCGACATTGAACTTCACCGGCAGCAACCACACACCGCTGCTCAAAGTGCTGCCGTTCTCCGGCGAGCAGATGTGGCTGGCCAACCGGGCCAACTACAGCAACATGCGCCTGACGCACGAATTTGACCTGAGTGGCGTAGCCAGCGCTACTCTGGAATACGCCGTTTTCCACGAAATTGAAGTGGGCTACGACTTTGCCTACGTCTCCATCTCCACCGACGGCGGGCAAACGTGGCAAGGGCTGGTAGGCAGCAACATGCAGGGTGAAGCTGTGCGGGACGATCCCGCAGACGTGGCCTACACCGACCGTTTTTACACCGGCCGCAGCAACGACTGGGTGCAGGAATCAATTGACCTCACACCTTACGCCGGACAGGTGGTGCAAATTCGCTTTGAGTACGTTACCGATCCTATTCTGACCTTTGGCGGCATTGCCTTCGACAACATTGCCATCCCCGAAATTGAGTTTTACGACGACGCCGAAAGCGAAAACGGCTGGACGGCCGAAGGGTTTGTGCGGGCCACCGGCTACGTACCGCAGCGCTGGCACATCCTACTGGTCACCTATGAAAATGGGGCACCGGTCGTCACACCCATCGAACTGAGCGCGGATAACACAGCTATCGCTGAGTTTTCGTTGGACAGTGATGGCGGGGGACGGCCGTATCTCATCATCGCCGCCACCGCCCCCATGACCCTGGAACCGGCCCATTACCAGCTCGAACTTACACAGTAAAGAAGAAGTACAACGGTATAATTGTCATTCTGAATGAAGCGCAGCGAAATGAAGAATCCCTCTAAACTTTGCCGCCCGAAGCCTTTGTTCGCGGACCAGATGTGCTCTGCTGTTACGCCGTAGGGATTCTTCGCTTCGCTCAGAATGACGCATTAGGAGGAATCATGAAGCATTTGCGCCTACTTTTGCTCTTACTCATCAGCCTGGGCCTGCTGGCCGCCGCTTGCACCCAGGACCCCACACCCACCCCTCGCGCCAACGACGATGACGACGACGGCGATGCTCCCACGGCCGAAGTTGTGGAAGTCGAAGTCACCGTCGTCGTCACGGCCACGCCGGATGCCGACGCGCCCATCGAAGCCACGCCAACCCCCACGACGGCCGCTGACGACGAAGAGCCAATGGTTGACGCAGGCCAACTGCCTGGTCCCCCCGCCACCATCACCAACGACGAAGGCGGCCCGGTGGGCATTACCGGCGAGGTGGCCTACACCAATCCGTTCTTCAACGAAGGCGTTGCTGCGCCGGTCGTGATTTTGGAGGACCAGGCCGGCTTTGTAGACCGCGACGAAGATTATCTAATGCCGGTGGAATCCCAAACCCTGGGGCAAATCACCAGCGACTTTTACACCTCACCATTTAACTACTCCATCGCCCTGCCCATCGAGCCAAAAGGCGCTTTCCGCGACGTGGACAACGACGGTGAAGAGGACACCGGCATCCAGGTGTTTGCCATCGCCTACTGGAACAATACCTTTGGCGATCCCTTCCTGGAGGAGCGCGACCTGGGCGGCGGCGGCTGGTCCACCGCCTACGCCTCCACCATCGTCAGCGAAGACCCAGACCTGGAGCGGGAAATTGTGGGCGGCAAGTTCCTGGTCTATGCTCAAGACGGCCAGCAGGGCTTCCCCAGCAGCTTTGGCGAAGACGGCCTGCTCTTCACCGAGGATGATCCCATCGTCACGCTGCCGCAGGGCTACACGATTGTCGATATGGACAGCGATCCGTTCACTTTTGACCGCTCGCGCAATCCGGTCATTGACCTCATCGAGCCGGAAGGGGCAGCGCTGGTGGATTATTCCGACCTCAGCTACACGGAGGCGTTTGATGCGCTGGTGGACCAGCTGGCCAACGAATACGCCTTCACCGAGTACAAAGGCATCGACTGGGAATCCCTACGCGACGAGTTCCGTCCCCGCTTTGAGGATGCCGACGCCAATGACGATGAGTTAGAATATTTACGGGCACTGCGCGACTTCTCCTGGCAGATTCCCGACGGGCACATTGCCGGCCCGTTTATCGGCGATGATTTTCGGGAGGCTGCGCTGGGCGGCATTGGCATTGCCATTCGTGAACTGGATGACGGCCGTGTGCTGGTCAATTTCTTACTGGATGATGGCCCCGCTGCCGAAGCCGGTATGGAACTGCGTGCCGAGATTTTGGCGATCAACGGCCGTCCCATCGGCGACACCATCAGCAACACGATCAGCTACTTTGCCCCGTACAGCACGCCGCACAGCCAGCGGCTGGACCAACTGCTTTTTGCCACCCGCTTCCCCATCGGCACCGAGGTGGAAGTGACTTACCAAAACCCCGAAGGCTCGCCGGAAACGGTAACTTTGGAGGCCGTGAGCGAGGTAGACAGCTTCAACTTCTGGCTGGAGGATGAAACCCGCGACGGCTTTGAGCTGCCGCTGGAGTACGAGTTCCTGGAAGATGAAGGCGTGGGCTATGTGGAAATTTTCAGCTTCCTGGACAACGATCTGCTCACCATCCAGCTGTGGGAGCGCATGATTCAGGAGATGAACGAAAACGAGGTTCCGGCGATCATCATCGACATGCGCAAGAACGGCGGCGGGCGCGGCTTTTTGGCCGACCAGATGGCGGCGTACTTCTTCGATGAGCCGCTGGTGACCGGCAACACGGCCTATTACGAGGACGAGCGCGGCGAATTCTACATGAATCCCGATTATGAAGATACCTTCTTCCTGCCCAGTGAAGATCGGCGCTATGACGGGGAGGTTGTCGTCCTTGTTGGCCCCGACTGCGCCTCTGCCTGCGAATTTTTCAGCTACGACATGATGCTGCAAGACCGGGCCACCATCGTGGGCATCTACCCCACGGCCGGTCTGGGCGGCAGCGTCGATGACGTGGCCATGCCCGCCGACGAAACGTTCCGCTTCACCCAGGGGCGCGCCGTGGATGCTGAGGGCAACATTCACATCGAAGGCATTGGCGTGGTGCCAGACATCGTCGTGCCGCTAACGGAAGAAACACTGTTCAACGCCGGCGATCCGGTGCTGGAAGCGGCCATTGCCTTTTTGAATGGCGAGTCGGCTGAGGTGACGGATGGGGGTGAGTTGGTGCTGGGGGATTCGGTTACGGCCGTCCTCAACCCCGGCGAACGCGTTCGCTACACCGTTAACTTACTCAGCGGCGAGGTGGCCGGGCTCATCCTGGAAAGCAGCGATGACCAGCCGTTCATCCTCACCGTCTATGATGAAGACGGCACTCTGCTGGCCGCCACCGACCCCGACACCCTCACCGGCTTTGAAGGGCTGGAAGTCACGTCTGATGTCACCTTCATTTTACAAGTCTCCACGGAGGATGACGCCGCGGGTGGGGAGTATACGTTGACGATTGAGGATCAAGGTTGAGCGGTAATCCGTTATCGGTATTCGGTAATCGGTGGGCTGTTTACCGATTACCGTTCACCGTTTACCGTTCACCGACTCAAAGCCAACTGCGGCGGCGCAGGTACAGAATCACGCCAATGGTGAGGACGACGCCGATGGCGTTGACGGTGTAGAAAAGCGCGGGGCCGGAACCGTAGGGCAGATCGACGTTCATGCCAAAGATGGTGGAGAGCACCGTCAGCGGCACGGTTAAGATGGTGATGATCGTCAGCAGGCGAATGACGCCATCGATACGGTGGGAGGCCAGCGTGTCGATGGTATCGGACAGGCCGCCGATCACCTCCACGTGCTCATCCAGCATCGACAGCAGCCGGGTGAGGTGATCGGCAATGTCGTCCCAATACATATCCAGGTGCCCCTGAATAAACGGCCAATCACCCTGCCCCAGCTCGCGCATGACGTCCAGCTGCGGCCGTAAAATGTGGCGAATGGCAATGACGCCGCGGCGGGCCACGGCCACCTCATACAAAATGTGCTCCATGTCCTCTTCAAACAGGCTCAGCTCAATGTGGCGAATGGTCTGGTTCACTTTTTCCAAAATCGGATCGCAGTAATTGACCAGTGTATCCATGAGCTGATACAGCAGCGGGCTGGCACCCTGCCCCATCATCGCCTGCCTTTTTGCCTCTTCGGCCTGGGCAACGGTAAACAGTTCGTGCAGCGGCTTGATTTCGTTGGCGTGGATGGTCACCAGCACGCCGCTGGCGACAAAAATGTCAATTTCGGTTGGATAGCACACCCTGGCCTCGCCGTTCCAGCGAGGCAGCTGGGCCACCATGAACAGGTAGTCGTCACCCACGTCCAGCTTGGGCAACTCCAATTCGCTGAGGCTGTCACCTAAATGCAGTGGGTGAAAATTGGGATACTTCTCAGCCAGCGATTGCATGTCTTCGGGGGTGGGATTGGTGATGTTGATCCAGGAAACACGGCCGTATTGCAAGATGTCAGTGCTCATGAGGAAGTATATTAGGGGAAATTACGGCCGTTGTCCATAATTTTCGCCCCACGCGCACCCCTCACCCGTCATTCTGAGCGCAGCGAAGAATCCCTGCGGAGATGACCTTGTCAAGACTATACTCAACCGAGGCAAAGTTTAGAGAGATGTTTCGCTGCGCTGAACATGACAAGGGAAGGTTAGCTAGCGCCGCCGATTCCACAGCAGCAGCGCCAGCCCACCAACGGCCGTAGCAACCACAGCCATCACACCCCCGCTATTTTTCCGCCGCGAGCGCACCCCCTTGGCCTGCACCGGAATTTTGGCCAGCTGCGCCCCGGTTTCTGCCTGGAGCTGGGCAAAACGCACCAGGTTGGCTTTTAGTTCGGCGGCCAGCTGGCGCTTTTCGGCAAACTGTTCCTCGGTCACCACTTCCTCAAACGAGCGCAGGTCGGCAATCTGGAACTGGTGCTTTTTGAAGAGTCGGTAGATTTCCTTAACCCGCTCAACAGAGATGTTGCGGCCCAGCGTGTAATCTTCAAAACGGCCGTCCATCGCCAAAAGCGCCGTCTCTGCCAGACAAGCATACGCCGTCTTGGGTGGCAGGCCGATGTTGTAGCCAAAATCAATGTCGCCGGGGATGAGCACCTCGCCGCTTTCGATCACCAGCACATCGGGGCGCAGGGCCGCTTCGGCCGGGCTGATGTCCGGCGGGCGGGCCACATCGCAGATGACCGCGCCGGGCTTGCATTTGGTGATGTCTACAATGCGCTGGCCAAAGGCAGACGTAGCGGTGACGATGAGGTCGCACTCGCCAATCAGCTCGTCGGGACGGGTGGCGATGGCCACATGTGCCCCTGGCGTCTCGGCCTGGATGGTGCGCTTGAGGTCGATGAGGCGCTCTGGTTCGATGGAGACCAGGACCACGTCGTAAATCGCCTGGGCCAGCAGGCGCGAGCAAACGGAGCCAATCGAGCCGGTCGCGCCAATGATCATCACCTTGCCCGTGGTCAGATCGGTCCGCCCCATGTTGATGACGGCTTGCTTGGCCGCTTCCAGCGTGGCCGCCACGGTCAGGCTGTTGCCGCTGGTGATGGCGATGTCCGCCTCGTGGGCCACGGTGATGCCCGCATCCCCCACGACGCTGGTAAAAGCGCCCAGCCCCATGATGCGCGCACCCTTGCGTTCGGCCAAATGCGCCGCCTGGCGCAGCCGGTTGTAGGTGAACCGCTCGCCATGCCGCATCATCTGGCGCGGCGTGGCCCCCAGGCTGAACAGATGCCCTTCGATGCGCTGTCCGGTAGTGGGTGACTGCCCACCGGTGATACGCGAGATGGTAAGCGGCGGCAGGTAGGCGGCTACGGCTTCGACCAGGCTGTCGGGCAGATATTTGGTCCAGCGGAAGGCGCGATGGCTGTGGATGAAGCCCACGCTCAGGGGATGAATGACAAAAGCGAAACGGTTGATGTCCGCATTTTCCAGTTGGAGCGTGCGAATGGCGGGCATCCATTCCAGATCGGCCATCATGTCCAGGTAGGTGTCTTCGTTAAGTGGAGCAGTGGCATCGGGGCGCAAGGCGGTGAGGGCGGCCTCGACGGTGGCGGCAGTCCAGCGGCCCAAACCGGCGGCCTCGTCCAAAGCAGGCATGAGCGTGACCACAATGTCTACGCCGCGTGCCTGCAAATCGGCTAAATCTTCTTCGCTGGCGCTTTCCACGACGACGGTTTTGCGCTTGAGCGTTTGCGCCGCAAAGTGGCGAATCGTGCCAATGTCACCGGCAATCACGTCGGCCCAGTCGAAGGGGGCTTGATTGGGTTCGGTACGGCCGTTCGCCGTTGGATACAGCGCCTGATAACTGACCTCTTTCAAGCGATCCAGCGTGAAGGGAGCCGCCTGGTTGCGCGTCTGGCGCAAGCCAACGCCGGGCACCTTGGGCAAATTGAAGTAGATGAAGGGATCGGCATAGCGCAGTGTGCCGCCGTGCTGCTCAAAGGCGCGGACCATGCCGTTGTGGTTGAGGCCGGGCACCATGAGCACCTGCTTGCGGCTGAAGATGCCCGGTTGGGCCCGGTCGGCCAGGATCATGCCCCAGCGTTCTAAACCGGCACGGATGATACGGCCGTCTACCACCGGTGTTTGTTGGGCAACGGCCGTTAACGCCGCTCCCTGCTCATGCGCCCGCCGCGCCGGACCCAGTTCCAGCTGGGCCGGCATCCCATTCAGGGCAATGGCGTCCGCCTGCCCATCGTACTGGGCAATCAGTTCACGGGCTTTCTCGATGCTGTTGTCACAATCAATGTGCCAGATTTTGAGGCTTTGCCCCATAAAGGTAACGGTTTCCGTTTCTTCCAGGTGGTTCAGGTGCAAGGCGATAATTTGTTTCATAACTTCCTCTCGTATGCAATCGAAGTAACAGTCACCTTTGGAGGTGACTGTCACTTGATAAGATACTAAATTGCGGCTTGCTTTCGTTAGGAGGAACAGCACCGAAGCAGCGTGAACTCTGTCACCTAAAAGAAAAAATATCCACAGATTACACAGATTACGCAGATTTTTTTGTTTCCAATCTGCGTAATCTGCGAAATCTGCGGAAGATCTATTTCAGAGGAAGGTGGAGTTGAACCTGGGTGCCGGGGGTGAGGGAGTGGAGAGTGATACGGCCGTTCACACCCACCACAATCGCCTGCACAATGGCCAACCCCAGGCCGTTGCCGGAAAAATCGGCCGTGTTGCGCCCGCGATGAAAACGGCCGAACAAATGCGGCACATCTTCTTCGGGGATGCCAATGCCCGTGTCAGTGATGGTGAGGCAGGCAAAGTCGTCTTCACGCGCCAGGGCAACGGTCACTTTGCCGCCAGCCGGGGTGAACTTGAGGGCATTGTCCAGCAGATTTTGCACCGCCTGGCGTAAGCGCAGCGGCGACCCCTGTACCTGGAGCGGCATGTCGGGCAGTGTTAGGTCAAACTGGATGTCGTTTTGCTCGGCACGGGAGGCAAAAAGTTCGGCCGTTTCTTGCAGTAGATGATTCAGGTTAACGATTTCACTGTCGCCGTTTGTGTTGGCCTCGATACGCGACAAGTCTAGCAGGCTGTTGGTGAGGGTTTCCAGGCGCACCGCCTGCTCCTGCGCCCGCTCAATTTTGGCCGCCTGCCCTGGTTCTAAATCGGTCTGGCGCAGGGTTTGCAGGTCAGTTTGCAGCGCGGTGAGCGGCGTGTGCAGCTCGTGGGCGGCGTCGGCGATGAACTGGCGCAGAGTGGTAATCGTGCTTTCCATCTGATCGGCCATCTTGTTGAAGCTGCTGCCCAGCGTGCCCAGCTCGTCCTGGCGCTGCACGGCAGTTCGCGCCGCCAGATCGCCATCGGCCATGCGGGTCGTCACAGATGTGAGCGTGAGCAAGGGTTTTACCAGGCGGCGACTGGCCCGCCAGCCCACCAAACCCGCCAACAGCACAGCCACCAACGAGGCGGTCAGCCAGCCAAAAAAGACACTTTGCAAAATGTCACGGCCGTAGGCTGGCCCTTGTGACAATTCAACAAAGCCCAGGAGACGGCCGTCGGCTGTTTCAATGGGGTGGCGCACGGTGAGGTGGGAAACGGCCGTTTCCGACGTGGCCGCATCGCCAAAACCAAAGCCAAACTGCGTACCAATCACCGGCAGCGCCTCACCGACTACTTCCCGTGTCACCGTCGTGGTACGGGTAATTACGCCTGAGGAATCGACCAATTCCTCTTCCAAAACAACCCCACTTTCAAGCTCTGGCACACCGTCTTGCTCAATGATCTCCGTGATCACATTTTCCTCAACCGTGTTGCCAAACAAACCAGGCTCAATCACAATCGTGGATTCCGATACTTCTCTAACCGGACCAGTTGCTGGCTGGTTAAAGGTCTGCTCAACCCCATCCACTTCCACCGAAACGGCAATCTGTGTATTCTCATCAGCCAAACGCGGATCGCCCGAATCGGCCAGCAACACGGAGTTGTCTGCATCCAGCGCCCGCACCCGCGTTTGCGATAAAAAGGCCAACCCCTTTAAATTTGCCTGGAGCTGCCCTACGTCATCGGCTTCCAACAGCGGTGCCAGCCGCTCAGCAATGGCATAAGCATTGCCTGTGAGATAGTCCAACTCCTGCTGGCGATAATAACGCTGCAAGGTTAGCAACAGTACAGTCCCCAGCACCAACGTGGCGATAAGGGCAATCCCGGCATAACTCAATGGCAGTCGCAGTCGAAGCGTTTTTGGAATCATGGCCAAAGTATACCCGACCACAGGTGACAGTCACTTTTGGAAGTGACTGTCACCTTGTAGGTCATTCAAACGCACCACCGCCAAGCGGACCGTACACCAACACCGCAGCCACAATGCGGTCGCCGCGCCGCTCGCCCCATATTTCCAGCTCCAGATTGCCAGTGACGTCATCTGCTGAATCTACCTGGCGTACCTGCTGCACAATTTCCCGCTCGCCGCTTTCTTGCTCGGGCGATAGGCTCAGATCGGTCACGTCGCGATAAATAATGGTGTCCGGCGTGAGCACCACTTCCAGCTGTGGCCCGTCCGTACTGGGAATGAGATTGGTGCTTTCCTGCCCGGTTTCGGGATCAACCTCAATGTCTACCTCTAAATCGATGTTGCCTGTGCCCACCAGGAGAGTGTTGTCTTCCCGGCTCACCAAGACGCCAAAGGCGGCCGATGGCTCATCGGGCAGCTCTGGCGCAGGCAAGATGGTGGTTTGCACGGCCACGGGCGGCCCGCCATTTTGCGACATCATGGATTGCATGACACGTCCACCGCCGCCAGAATCGGCAACGGCCGTATCTGCTTCTCCACCCCCACTTTCATCTTCAGGGGCCAACAACCGAACGGCCGTAACCGCCCCACCGGCCAACAAAACGATGACCGCTAAAACGGCCGTGCCTAACAAAACTTTTCGCTTCATCATTATCGTAACTCCGGAGGTAATTGATATTTGACAAATAAAACAATCGTTGCCACCACGCGGTCGCTGCGTCGTTCGCCCCATACCCGCATCGATGAGCCACGGGGCAGATCGGTCGGCGGCTCCACCTGGCGCACAAGTTGCACCAGCTCCTGTGCCGGCGAATCGGGCACACCTGGATCTATTTCGGTAATATCTTCATAAAAAATGGTGTCCCGGTTAGCCACCACTTCCACTTCTGGGCCGCTGTGACCCGTTGCCACCGAAGGCTCGTTGTTCTCGACAGAAATGTCAATGCTGGTATTGCCCGTGCCCACAAAGTAGCTGTTATCTTCCTGCCGCAGGAAAATGCCGACGGTGCTTGCCTCTTCGTCTGGCAGCTCCGACGCAGGCACAAGAATTGTTTGCGCCGCTACCGGATTACCGCCGCTGCTTTCGTACAATCCTTGGGATACCTGTGTACCGTCCGGTACACTGCCATCTTTCTGGGTTGAGAGCAGCTGAACGGCCGTATACGCCCCACCGGCCAACAACCCAAGCAGTACCAAAACCATGCCACCAATCAAAACCGTTCGTTTATTCATTATCGGCCCTCCGCAAAAACAACCACGGTCGCTGTAATCCGATCACCACGCCGCTCGCCCCAGACCGCAATTGAGGCGCCCTGGGACAATTCCGCAGGCGGGTCTACCTGCCGCACCACCTGCTGCAGCGTCTGTTCCTTCGACTCCGACGATTCAAAGCTCACTTCGGTGATGTCTTCATAGAAAATGGTGTCGCCTGTGACGACCACCTCAATTTCCGGGCCGCTGTGGTCAACGGCCGTAGACGTTTCGCCATTTTCTACCTGGATACTGACACTGGTAGAACCGGTGCCAACAAAGTAACTGTTATCCTCCTGGCGGAGAAAAACACCACCGACACCCGGCTGGTCCGTCGGCAGCTCCGGTGCCGGCAAAATCACTGTTTGCACCGTCACCGGATTGCCACTGCCGTCGTCGTACACATCCTCAAACACCTGCGCCCCGGCAGGCACATCCGGATCATTTTGGGCGGTGAGCAGCTGAACGGCCGTATACGCCCCCGCTCCCAACACCACCAACAAAGCCACCAAACCAATCGCAAACCAAACTGAACGTTTCATATCAAACTCCTTTTTGCGCGGTAAGAAACCGCGGCTACTGTTTACCGACCACCGAATACTGATTACCGATCACTCATAACGCAGCGCCTCAATCGGATCGAGCCGCGATGCGCGCACCGCCGGGTAGAGGCCAAAGACCAACCCCGTCAGCAGGGCCACGCCAAAGGCCAGCGGAATGCTGCGCGGGTCCAGCAGGGCCACGCCCCGGTTAAGCGACGCCGCCAACGGAACCGACAGAATGCCAACGGCCGTTCCCAGCAATCCGCCCGCCGCACTAATCAACACCGCCTCCAGCAAAAACTGGCGCACAATGTCGCCCGACTGCGCCCCGACGGCCAGCCGCACGCCAATCTCGCGCGTGCGCTCCGTCACGCTCACCAGCATCACGTTCATGATGCCGATACCGCCGACCACCAGCGACACCGTGGCCATCGCCGCCAGCAAGAAAGCGAAGGTGCGCGCCGCCGCCTGCTGCGCCCCCAAAATTTCCTGGCGCGTCGTTAGCTCAAAATCATCTTCCCAATCGCCCAGATCGTCCTTTTCCACACCGTGCCGCTGCCGCAAATACTCAATAATTTGCTGGCGCGCCGTCGTCATTTGCGACTCATCGCTAATGCGAGCAAAGATGTCTACTGACGGTTCCTCATCGAACAAATTCAAAATGGCGGTGCTGATGGGCAGGTAGAGCGCCTCGTTGGGGCGAAGCTGGTTGCGCAGCGCAGGATTGATCACTTCCAATTCGGCCAGCACACCAATCACCAGACATTTGCGCCGGTTGACCCAGATCAGTTCGTCCAGCGGCGGATCGCCCTCAAACAAATCTTCGGCCGTTTTGTGGCCCAGCACGCACACATCGGCATTGGCAATCACTTCAGAGGCGGTGAAGAAACGGCCGCTGCCCAAAAATCCCTCCGGCGTCAACGGCACCCCATCGGGCCAGCCCACCGGCTGCACCTGCCCCTGCGTGATGAGATTGGCCAGGCCTTCGGCCGTCGTGCCCGCTACGTTCATGTCCAGCACATTGCGGTCGCGCCGAATTTTTCCCTCACCGCCCACAGACATGATGACGCGCTGCACCAGCGACACCGCCTCCGGCATCTCCAGGCCATCTTCAAAAGAAAGGATTTCACCTACAGGCACAAGTTCACCCTGGTCGATCTTTTCCTTCACGTCAATCTGCACCATGTCTGAGCCGAGGTAGCGAAAATTGGCGTCCACTGCCGCCCGCGCCCCGTTGCCCAGAGCCAACATGCTAATCACCGAAGCCACGCCAATGACAATGCCCAGCGTCGTCAGCGCGGCGCGCAGCTTGTTGCCCATAATGCCGTTCCAGGCCGTTACAATTGTGTTTAGTAGCGTCATAATTTTTTCTCAACGCAGAGGCGCGGAGACGCGGAGAAAAAAACTCTGCGCCTCAGCGTCTCTGCGTTAAATCCTTTCCTCGCGAACAATTTCACCGTCATGCAAATGCAGGATGCGCCGGGTGTGGCGGGCGACTTCCGGGTCGTGGGTAACGAGGATGATGGTACGGCCGTTCCCCCCTTCACTGTTCAACTCACCCAGCAACTGCATAATGTCTGCCCCGGTTTTGCTGTCCAGGTTGCCCGTTGGCTCATCGGCCAAAATGATGGCCGGGTCGGACACCAGGGCGCGAGCGATGGCCACGCGCTGCCGCTGCCCGCCAGACAATTCCGTTGGTCGATGGTGTATTCGATCCGCCAAACCGACTCGTTCCAATGCCGATTCGGCCCGCTGGCGTACCTCTGGTTGGCGACCACCGTACTGCAAGGGCAGCATCACATTTGCCAACGCCGTCAGCCGCGGCAGCAGGTTAAACGTCTGGAAAACAAAGCCAATTTGCTGATTGCGAATGGTGGCTCGCCGTCGCCGGGATAGTTGCCCGACGTCCTCGCCCGCCAAAATGTAACGGCCGTTGCTCGGCGAATCGAGGCAGCCCAGCAGGTGCATCAGCGTCGATTTGCCGCTGCCGGATGGTCCCATCAGGGCGACAAACTCGCCTGTGCTGACCTGGAACGAGACACCGCGCAAGGCGTGGACTACCTGGTCACCCATCTCGTAATCACGGCTCAATTCGTGCGTTTCGATAACGGCGCTCATTCACCCACCACCTCATCGCCCGGCTGCAAACCAGATTCGATGACCATAAACACGTCGCCGCGCAGACCCACAACCACTTCTTGCTCAACCCGCTGCCCGTTTTGCCATAGCTCGATAACGGCCGTGCCATCCGAACGAGGCCGCAGCAGCGTGCGCGGCAGCCGCACCGTGTCCAGCACCTCATCTACGATGATCGAGGCATCCACCGTCATGCCGGGGAAGACGCCGTCGGGCAGCCGTTCGTTAATTGTTATGTAAACATGATAAAGGGGACGCGCTTCGCCAATCACCCGCTGCGGCACCAGCCGGGCCACCGTGCCCTGTACCGCCAGATCGGGCCGGGCGTCGAAAAACAGCTCGGCAGGCTGGCCAATTTGCACATCGGCCAAATCTTCTTCGATGACCGTCGTGCGCACTTCGCCCAGGCTGGGATCGGCCAGCAGCACCAGGTTTGTGCCTGCGCCGACCGCCTCACCAGCAGTGACAAACACGTCGAGCACCACGCCGTCAAACGGGGCATGTAAAACGGTGGCGGCGAGATTGGCTTCTGCTTGAGTAACGGCCGTTTCCAACAACGGATCCACGCCCGAATCACGCAAATAGTCGACCGTCAACTTGGCCCGATCCAGCTCCGTCTGCTGGGCCTCCACCTGCTGCCCCACCGCCCAACGCTGGTTCAGCACCGCGTTGTATTCGGATTCGGCAATCTGGCGGTTGGCGATAGCGTGCTGCCACTCCAGCCGGTACGCTTCGACCACTTCAGCCGGCTCCCAGTGGCGATCCAGCGCCTTGTTGTACTCATTCTCGGCGCGGGCTTCGGCTTCGCGCGCCAGATTCAAATTCACTTCGGCAGCGGTCAGTTGGGGAAATTGGGCTTGGGCGGCACCCACCTGCGCCTCGCTGTTGGCGGTGGACAGTTCGGCTTCGGCCAGCTGCTGCGCCAGCGCGTCTTGGGCTTTTGCCAGCTCAATTTGGGCAAGTTCGAGGGCGTTTTGGTACGGGGTAGGATCAATGCGGGCAATGACGTCTCCGGCGGAAACGGCCGTTCCCGGCCTTACGTTTAGCTCAATGAGACGGCCATCCACATCCATCCCCAGCATCTGTTGCTGCGTACCCACCAGCTGGCCCGGCGCGGTGACCGTTTTCTGCACGTCCCCCAGGGTAACGGCAATGGTGACGGGGGCAGATGGTATGGGGGGAACGGCCGTTTGCTGCGACCGGACCCCCCAATACCCTGCACCGCCAACTACCGCCAGCCCTAATACGGCAAACAAAATAGTAATCCAACGCTTCATCATCTGACCTCCATAAACATGAGATCAGCATAGGCGGGCCAGGTTGTGGTTTGGTTATGGGGAAGTTTCAGCTTCGTAATACGCGGTTACGGTTTCGTAATCAGAGGATGAAAGAAAAACCGGCGTTCTTTTCTTTTCGGGCTGGGGTCGTTGTACAATTGGACCAATCTAAATAAGCTAACTAAAACTGTTTACTCAAGTATAAAAACGTCTTTTCTAGTTTTGTGGAGTTAGGCTTTGACAAATTACAATGAGTTTATGCGGACAATTGTTGAGGACGATATCAAAGAATTTGCCTCTAAAAATGCTCTAGACCGAGGCCAGCGCTACTTTAAGGAAAATCGCGTTGAGTTAGTCGCGGAGCAAGGAGATCATCTTCACCTGCATGTGCGGGGCAGCCATGGAAGCCAATATTGCGTAGATATTGCCCGACTTGATGAAGATATCTATTATGAATGTAATTGTCCCGCGAACGCCAGTTTTGACATCTGCAAGCACATTGTTGCCTCGCTTCTTTTTATTGAAAAGCAGGTTTTTGCTCATAAAGATCCAACAAGATGGCAAAAGCAGCTAAATGAAGTTGTGCAGATGGCCACCTATTATTCAAGGACAGGCAAGACACGTTCTCGGCAAACGGTACTTTTTTTAAGCCTTCAACAAGATTATTATGGGTATGGCTATCAGCTAAATGGGTATCGCCTCGATCGCAAGCTGTTTCCCGACGACTTATTTAAGGACGACGACATTGACAATTTTGCCCTGGCCACATACCTGGTAAATCACCCTGAAATTGCCGAAAAACCAAAGGCGATAGACGGCATGTATGGGCTCAACTCGGGTAATGATGTCAATATTTCGCCCTTCTACAAAACAATATTGGCATTGAGCCTGGAGAGCAACAACTTTTATCGGTCGCAAAGTCTACCGACAAAGCTAGACGCTTTACGGCAGTTTGAGATGCCACTTTTTACGGGAAGCAGTCAACGGCCGTTCGAAAATCTCCTCCACATCTCCCCCCACCTAGCCCAAATCCACCTGGATCTGAGTGAACACGGGGATCAGCTTACCCTGTCTCTTAAAGCCAACGTGGGTGACCAAACCGTAGACCTGCATACGAAGCCATTGGAAATTTTTGGCACAGATCCTTATTGGCTGAAAACCGACTCACTTTTAGCCAAATGTGAAGAGCAGTATCCGCATTTCCTGGTGCAAAAACTGATCGAGAGAGGCAAGCTGGCTATTCCCAAAGCGCAAAAATCGTTTTTTGTGACCCATTATTTGGCACCATTGCTGGAACATTTGCCTTTGGGTGGAACGGCCGTTTCCCACCAAAAACTGAATACCGAACTAGAAGGCAAACAGCTCTTCCTCGAAGAAAAAGAGGGCGATCTGGCCGTCACGCTTCATTTTCGCTATGGGCCGATCAGCTTGCCCCACGCCCCCACATATCCCCAACTCACAACCACCCTCGATGAGATAAATTCCAACGCCGGGCAGCTGACGCTGATTGACGTCCAGCGCGATCCTGAGATGGAAGAAGCCATCTACCGGAGCACCTCATCTGCCCAATACGGCCTGAAATATGCCTACAAAACGAGCGATGAAACTTTTGTGCTGCGCTCAAACACGACCCCGCTCGACTTCCTACTGAAAAAACTGCCCATATTAACCGCCGATGGTTATGAGATTTTTGGGGAAGACAACCTGAAATCGGTGCGGGTAAACCGGCACAAGCCTACCATTTCCTTCAACGTCTCATCCGGCATCGACTGGTTTGACATTGAGGCTTTGGTGCAGTTTGGCGACGTTCCCGTAGATCTCAAAACCGTGCGCCAATCGCTGCGCCGCAAAGAGCGGTTCATTAAGCTGGCAGACGGCACCATTGGCGAAATTCCCGAAGAGTGGCTGGAGAAATATCGCCACCTCTTTTACCTGGGCGAGCAAAACGACGACAACATTCGCTTCTCGAATCACCATCTCACGCTGCTGGATCAGCTGCTGGCCCAGGCGGACCAGACGCAGGTTGACGTCCAATACCGGGAAAGGCTGCAAAAGCTGCGCTCGTTTGAAGGAATTGCGGAACGGCCGTTGCCAGACGGGTTTGTGGGGGAATTACGGCCGTATCAAAAAGCGGGTCTCAACTGGCTCCATTTTCTGCACGATTTCAACTTCGGCGGCTGCCTGGCCGACGATATGGGCCTGGGCAAAACCGTCCAGGTTTTAACGCTGCTCCAATCTCTACATGAGCAAGACAACAGCCTACCGCCCAATCTCATCGTCCTGCCCCGCTCGCTGCTGGTGAACTGGGAACGGGAAGCTCAACGCTTCACGCCCAATCTCAAAATATTCACTCACTTTGGCACAGATCGCCCCCAAACCACCGAGCCCTTCGCCGACGCCGAACTGATCCTGACAACCTACGGCGTGGTACGCCGCGATATCAAAATGCTGCGCCAATTCACCTTCCATTACATCATTTTGGATGAATCGCAGGCGATCAAAAATCCCAACACCAAAATTGCCAAAAGCGTGCGCCTGCTCAAAAGCCAGCACCGGCTTGTCATGACCGGCACCCCGGTGGAAAATTCCACCTTCGAGCTGTGGTCCCAATTTGCCTTTTTGAATCCCGGCCTGCTGGGCGGCGTCGATTATTTTCGCAAGGAATTTAGCAACCCCATCGAGCGCAATAATGACAAAACGGCCGCTGAGCTACTGCGCAAGATGGTTTACCCCTTCATTTTGCGCCGCACCAAGGACCAGGTCGCGCTCGATTTGCCACCACGCACAGACCGGGTGATGTATGTGGAAATGGACAAAGCACAGCGCAATTTTTACACCAAAACCCGCGACAACTATCGCGCCCAACTGCTGGGGCTGATTGAATCGCAAGGCATTAACAGCGCCCGGTTTAAGGTGCTTGAAGGACTGCTGCGCCTACGGCAAATTTGCAATCACCCCAGGCTGGTCAGGCAAAACTTTAGAGGGGATTCGGCCAAGATGACGCTGCTGGTAGAAACACTGCAAACCCTGCATGAAGAAGGCCACAAGGCGCTCATTTTCTCACAATTCGTGAAAATGCTGCAGCTAATTCGGGATGAGATAGAGAAGCTTGGGCTCACTTACACATACCTGGACGGCCATACCCGCAAGCGGCAAGAACGTGTCGATAAATTCCAAAATGACCCCAATATCTCTTTCTTCCTGATTAGCCTGAAGGCGGGCGGCGTGGGGCTCAATTTGACCGCCGCCGATTACGTCATTCACGTAGACCCCTGGTGGAATCCAGCCGTTGAAATGCAAGCATCCGATCGGTCGCACCGCATTGGGCAAGAAAATCCCGTCTTTGTCTACAAACTCATCACCAAAGATTCCGTCGAAGAGAAGATTTTGGAGCTGCAGCAGCGCAAACAAAATCTGGTAGAACAGCTCATCACGGCTGAAAGCAACTTCCTAAAACAGCTCACCGCCGAAGATGTGCAGGTGCTGTTTAGTTAAACAGCAAAATCTCAGTATATTAGGCTAGCGAAATATCTGTTTGAGGAAAATCTTCCCCCACAAACAGCAGTGGCGTGTTGGCCAGCTTGGCAACGGCATAGGCAAGGCAATCACCGAAATTTAATCCAGCAGGATGTCTGCCTTTGCCATATTTCAACCAGGCGCCAACGGCCGTTCCAAAATGCTCCTCGCTAAAGGGGATAGCGACAATATTTGCATCGCGCACAAATCGCCCCAGCAGGCCGCGTGCATCCTGGTTGAGTCTGGCAGATAAAACGATTCCGCATTCAACCAAAGTGGGCACGCCAATCCCCACTTCTTTAGCTCCAGCGATCTTATTCATCAAAATCTCGTAATCAGGCTCTTTGAAAATAATGGCAACAACGGCAGAACTATCCAAGATCATACCCCAAACTCGCCATAACCAAGGATGGCTTCCTCTTCTTCCTTGCTCAACCGTCTGCCTAATTGATCTGCTGGAATTTGTGGCCAGATTTCTTCTTCAAGCAAAGCCATAAGTCTTTGATGCCTGTCTGGGCTGGCAAAATGTAAGGATAACCGCTTTCGACGTTCTTCTAGCGCCTTGCGGATGGCCTCAGTCTTGGTTTCACCAGTCAAATTGACAACTTCGTTCAGCAAATTTTCTACGTCCTGATTTTTGATATTTACAGCCATTGATAACCTCCATTTAGTGAAAGATTTTACACAACTTTACACCATTCTTCAATTTTTATTCATTTCTTCAATCGAGAATTGTCTCCAGAGGCTAAGAATCAGGGTAATGTCGCTAGGCGACCACTTCGCGTACAGGTAAATCAGCATCCTGTTTTTATATGGCCAGGCGGTAACCAACGCCGGGGACGGTGAGGATGAGGGTTGGCTGGCTGGGGTTGAGCTCCACTTTTTCACGCAGGCGGCGGACGTGGACGTTGACGGTGCGCTCGTCTTCAACGGCCGTATCATACCCCCACGCTCCCTGTAAAATCTGCGCCCGCGTCAGTGCCTGCCCGGCGTGCCGCGCCAGGTAGACAAACAGGCGGAACTCCGTTGGCGTCAGCTCCAGCGGCGTATCCCCCCGCTGCACTACGCTGCGATCCAGGTCAATCACCAGGTCGGCCACAAAAAGCTGATTGCTGTCGGCGCTGCTGGCCAATTCGCCGTAAGCGCGGCGCAGCAGGGCGCGCAGGCGGGAGAGCAGCTCACGCAGGCCAAACGGCTTGGTGACGTAATCATCGGCCCCCATTTCCAGCCCCAGCACTTTGTCCATTTCTTCCTGCTGCGCCGTCAGCATCAGGA
Source organism: Anaerolineaceae bacterium (assembly GCA_002699125.1). Classification (GTDB taxonomy): domain Bacteria; phylum Chloroflexota; class Anaerolineae; order Promineifilales; family Promineifilaceae; genus Leptofilum. Next base: position 82,284 of record PABI01000129.1, on the reverse strand, counting down.
TCGGCTGGCGCAGCTTGTGCTGGCGCAGCTCTCGGCAAAAATCAAAGCCGGAACCATCGGGCAGGCGCACATCCAGAATGATGAGGTGTGGTGGCTGTGCCTGTGCCAGCCGGACACCTTCGCGGCCCAGCTTGGTCCAGGTGACGCTGTACCCCTCGGCTTCGAGCGCTTCTTTCAGGCTGGTGGCTACGGCCGTATCATCTTCAATCAGCAAAATAGTGTGTGGTCCTTGCATGGTGCCCAATCATAGCAGGCTCCCCCCGCCCGCCCAACTAGATTCCGTGAGAAATTGGACGCTGATGAACGCAGATTTACGCTGATCAAAAGAAAAATCCGCGTCATCTGCGTTTATCCGCGCCCCATTCATTACGGCCGTTTCGCCACACCATCACCCCCGCCACCACGCCAACCAATAGCAGGCTCAGCGTAGAAACCAGCTCCCACTCCGTGCCCACCAGGCTGGGAAATAACGTCTCAAACCCTTCTTCCCAGTTTTGGCTGGCGTGGAACAACAGTACGGGAATGAGTGAGCCGCCGCTGCCGTTAAACAGCCAGGTAAACAGCATTGCCAACCCAACCGAGAGAAGGCTAAAAGCCACAATCGACAGCATATCGCGGCCAATGAGGACGGGTATGTGCCACGCCCCCCACAACACGCCAATGATCAGGCTGGCGCGAAAGGGCGACATGCGCGCTTGCAAATAGGGTAAAGCAAAACCGCGCAAACCCAGTTCCTCCCCCAGCGCTCCGCGCAAAAAGAGTGAGACAAAAAAGCCAGCATGCAGGCTAAAAAGCGCCGTCCCGATGGTGGACAAATTGATTTGTGCCGATGAGAACCCGTTGGCAACGGCCGTTGCCACCAAATACAACCCCACCGGCAGCAAACCAAGCGCATACCAGCGCCAACCAATCCGCCAGCGCGTCAGCCGCTGCCCCAGTTGGCGCAATCCCACCGGCCCTGCCGTGACGGCAATCATCACCACGCCCGCAATCGAAAAGGCAAAGTCTGCCAGCCGCGTGAGCAGGTACACCAGCCAGGGCGCTACGCTCAAGCTCACGTCCTTAAACTGAAACGATTCCGCCATTGCCATAAACGCCTGGGTACTTTCCGCGCCGGACTGGCGGGCAATCACGCCCAAGATGCCAAAAGCTCCCCAGGCGATAGCATATGCCAGGACAAAAAATGAAACAATTGGCCACGTTAACGGCCGTTCCGGCCGCATTACTTGTTGTTGATAGGTAGTCATCTTTCACTCCTTTCCACTAAGGTTTCCGGGGAAATGTATTACGGCCGTTCCGGAGGCAGATAAACAAAGCGAAACGGGGCAAAATGCTCAACGAATTCCGGCTGAAAATCAAAATCTTTGCCACCAAATTCAAAAGAATCAGTGCCTGGATCATAAAATTGGATAATGGGCTGATCGGCGGCCACGAAGGATTGGGCATCGCCGTTGTAAGGCACCACGTCGCCAATTGGATTCACCACTTTGGCCCCCAGGAAAGGCTGCGACGGCGCGCTCCACGTCTGGCGTAGACCCAACAGCCGCAGCAATGACCACCCAACGCGAGGTGAAGGACGCTTTGCTTCGTGGACCTGCCCGGCAAAAAGCAGCGCACCGTTTGCATCGGTAAAGCGGAACTGCTTTTGGCCCGCGCCGCGCGTGATGGTGGCCTGCATCACCTGCGCCTCCAGCCCCAACAGTTCGCGATTGTAGGCAACGGCCGTTTCCGTGTCGTTCCACAAGCCATAGCAAAACATCCGGGCGGCCGGATTCGTAAAAAGCGCGCGCAGCAGCGCCAGCGGATGGTTGGGAATAGGTGACTGAGGCTGGTGCACAACCAAAAAGCTAAACTGTAGTTCCTTGTGCGGTCCCAAACTCGCCTCCGTAAAATCCACCACCCAGATGCCCATGACGGCACGGCCGTTTTCCGTTTGCAGCAGATGGACAGATTCGTTTTTTAACAATGCCTGTACCTGGGCCAGATCGGCCGTACCGCCAATTAGCAAGCCGTGCCCATCATAAGTTTGGTACGGTGTCGGCACGCGTCCCACCGAAATTTCTGCTTCGCCATGCAGCGGATATGCCTCAAACAAAGGATGTTGATTGTTCATCATTTCCTCTCGTAATCAAGTCTTGTTATCGCTGCTCAACCACCAGGCCAGATGTGGCTTGCCCGGCGCGCCGGCTCATGACCAGGCCCATGCCAACACCCACCAGGGCACCAATCAACGTCCAAACAAACAGTCCGCCCACGGCATAACCCAGGCCAAAACCCATGCCGATGCCTGCGGCGGCCAGTCCAGCGATAGGCTGCTGCCGCATTTGCCATTGTTGGAAAACGGCCGTTGCCATCTCAGCCCCAAACCGTCGCGCCGACCACCAACTCAGGCCAATCAGCAAAATTGGGTCCAGCAAGTTGCTAATATTTTGAATCGTGTTGCCTGGTGCCAGATTGCCGTGCGCGGCAATGTCCTGCAAGTGTACCAGCGTTGCCCCCAAACCAAGAATCGTCGTGGCAATGATTGCGGCCGTACGGAACCCATCCCGACGCCCCACCGCCATTAACCCGAGCACGCCAATCAGCAAATTAGCGTATCCCATCTCCAGCTGGAACGGACTGCCGGCAGGCCAGCCAATGCCTTCGGCAACTAAATCAGACAAAAAGAGATGGCCAAACGCGCCGCCCAGGCCATTGGCTCCAACGCTAATCGCCAGCAGGTATACGGTAAAAATCTCAACCCGCCGCGCCACCGACCGGGATTCTTTGCTCAGCAAAATGTGGGCCGTCGCCAAAAGCAAAGGTAAAAGCGAATAAGCAAACATACGTGCCAGAAATAATTCGTTCATAAGAAACTCCTTTTTCAAAAATGGCAGTCACCGGAACAGGGTCACGGTGACTGCCACGCTAATTTGAGGCCTCAATTCAACGCGAGGCGATTGAACATGGGCACGCTAATCGCGTAAGAAACAACGTGCATCAGGCTAAGCGTAACCACCGTGGCCACGCTGGCGGTCGGTGCGCCCGGTGCTCCGTAGCCAAAGCCTGCCCCAACGGGCAGTGCCAATGAGAGCAGCAAACCAATCGTGGCCACAACCAGGTAATGCCGGGCCGGTCTGCTGGAAAAGCGGGCCACCAGCGCAAAAACAACCGAGCCGATGAGCAGATAAACAATGTTCGCCCCAACGATTTGACCAGCACCAGCTCCGCTCCAGGCCGTCACCTCCGGGAAGATGCTGCCGGCCACCGCGTACAAACCGAGGTTGGCCACGGCGGAAACCAGCATGGCCAGCGGGCTGACCCAAACCAATTTACGCACAACGGAACTATTTGCTTGATTATTCTGAACTGCTTCAATTTGTGTATTCATTTCTATCTCCTTCAGGTGTGTGGTGTGTGATTTATGCCTAAACCATAGCAGTGGCCAACCTGAAAGTAACCAATCAGCCGATGGAACATTCGCTAACGATTGGTGGGTTCTTGACTCCGCTGGATAGTGCTGGTTTATCAACCGATCGGTTGACACGGCCGTTTCTCCCCAACAAAAAAAGCTGCGCAAAGAATAAAATTCTCTGCGCAGCTTGAGCGCAAAACGGAGCGGTGGTGTTGTTTGGCTACGGCCGTAAAATAATCGGCGCAAACGTCTGGCTGCCGTTTACAATGGTGAAAACAGGCTGGCCGCTGGCCTGGTAGCCGCCATCGGCACTCACGCCAAAGTCCTCGTTGCGGATAACGGCCGTATCCTCAATTGGATTCGTCGGCGTCACAACCAGACCAACCGAAATCTGCTCGCCAGGATTTAAGGGCAACAAATTCCAGGTCACGACACCGCCAAACTCAAGGCCGCTGTCGGTAGCACTCAGCATCTCGGTACCGGCAGGCAGCGTGTCGGTGATCGTCAGATTGTTGGCCGGCAGATCGCCATCGTTACGCACCGTAAGCGTGTAGCTGACTGGCTCGCCGGTTTGCACATGAGCCGTTCCTACTTTACTGATGCTAAGGCTGGGCGCGAGGATTTGGGTGGTGACGGCCGTACTCCCCAACACTTGCACCCCACCGGCCGCCTGCGCCCCATAATCAAAGTTGGTGATCGTTTCTGCGGCCGTAACAGCAAAGTTAACGGTGACGCTGTCGCCCGCCGCCAGCTCACCCACAGACCAGGTCACCACGCCATTCTGCAAGCTGCCACCGGGGCTGTTCAGATAAGATGCGCCCACCGGCAACGTATCGGTAATGATCAAACCGCTGGCACTGGCGCTGCCCGTATTCGTCACCGTAATCTGGTAGTCGATGGGTGCGCCCGCGCCGCTTTCTGTGGGACCTGTTTTGTGAATGGCCAGGCTGGTCGGTGCGACAACTGTGTTTTCAATGATGCGGTAGATATTGCCGCCAAAAAGCTCCGCCAGGTACAGTTCACCATTGATATCTTCACCAAACGTAGTGGGGAACGACGTCAGCCCGGCATATTCGTGAGCTTCCCAACCGCTGCCTGCCGGATGCAGGTTCCAAATAGAGCCGCTGCAAAAGTCAGCCAGTAGATAATGGCCCGCCATTGCCGGATATTGCTGCCCGCGATAAACGTACCCACCCGTCACCGAGCAGTGGCTGCTGCCATGCTCATAGGCAAAGACAGGAAATGTATAGGTTACAGCCTGGCAAGAAGGCTGATCATAAAGTGCATTCCCCTCGTAGCAGGGCCAGCCATAATTTTCACCACCGCTGCTGCTGGCTGGTTGGTAGTTAATTTCTTCCCAGGCGGTTTCGCCCACGTCAGCAATGTAAAGATCACCTGTGGCCTGATCAAAGCTGAAGCGCCACGGATTGCGGAAGCCAAAAGCCCAAATCTCATCACAGGTGCCGCCTGCACCGTTGCGGAAAGGGTTATCGTCAGGGATGGTGTAGAGGGCAGAACCACAATCTGGGGCATGAGCAGTGCTGCTGGACACATCTAACCGCAATATCTTTCCCAGCAGGCTGCTAAGATCTTGCGGTGTAGTCGGACCGCCATTGTCCACCAAACCGCCATCGCCAATGGCGACGTACAGGTAGCCGTCGGGACCAAACGCCAACGCGCCACCATTGTGACCATCTTTGGGCTGAACGGCCGTTAACAAAATCTGCTCGCTGCTTGCATCGGCTACATTGGGATCGCTGCTCACCTGATAACGGGCCAGCACGTTGTTGCGGTCGCTCAGGCGCGTGTAATAAATGTAGAAAGTGCCATTGGTCGCATAGTCCGGATCAAAAGCCAGGCCGAGCAAACCATTTTCGCCAAACAGACTCACCTTACCGGTGATGTCCAAAAAAGGCGTAGACAACAAAGTGCCTTCAGCAGTAAGGATGCGAATCTGGCCGCCTTGCTGGGTGACAAAAAGACGGCCGTCTCCAGGAACTCCCGTATTGATGATGCCGGTGGGAAGCGAAAGTCCCTCGCTGAATAGTTCTAGCGAAAGATCGAGTTGGGTTGTGGGGGCGGCTGCCGCCTTATGTGTGGTGAGGATCGGGCCGCTGCTAAACAGGCTCAACAGACTGCCCAGAAAAAAGAAGGGAAATAATAAAAGGAAAAGTGACCGTCGGAAACGGCCGTTCGCTTGCAAATGGGACACGTTTGACTCCTTTCACAAAATCATGATGGGCGCTTTTGGCTCGCGCCGAACACAACATGCTTCCAATTCTGCTAAATCCAAAACTACCATCATTTCGGACTCAACCGTGGGCATCGTAGCATTTGTCCCGGAGCTGGTTCGTGAACGAGGCGATAAAAGTTGGCAAACAACCGGTTTAATTTTGCAGTCGGTTAGCCAGGATATTGCTTGACAAACGGCCGTACCCCATGCTATCATCCCATCATCGACCAACCGGTCGGTCTAGGAGTGAACTTAATGACAGAACATGAAAGCAAAGCCCAAATCTTAGCCACCGCCATGTCGGTTTTTGCCGAAAAAGGGTTTGCCAAAGCCAGCATGAACGACGTTGTGCGGGCCAGCGGCCTGAGTAAAGGCGGCGTTTACTGGCACTTCAAAAGCAAGGATAAGTTGGTCTCCGCCATTTTTGACCAATTTTTTATAGAACAGTTAGCGCTGTTGGATGAGGTCATGGCGGGTGCAGGAACGGCCGTCACCAAACTCAACCAGCTGGCTGCCATCACCGGCGACAGCGTGGCCGAACTGGCTGCGCAATTCCCCTCCCCTCTGGAATTCTACGCCCTGGCCGCCCGCGATGATCTCTTAAAAGAGCATCTGCAAGGCCACTTTCACAATTACCGGCAAAAAATTGAGGCGCTGGTTGCCCAGGGCATAAACAGCGGCGAGTTCCATGACCAAAACCATACCGACGCGGCCAATACGATCATGGCACTTTTTGAAGGATTGCTGCTTATTTGGGCTGTTGCGCCGGAAAGTATTGATTTAAGTGTGCAGGTGGAAACGGCCGTACAGCTGCTGCTGCAAGGCTTACAAACAACGTGAATCCTGGAGCCATACCCATGTCTAAGAAAATATTATTATTTGCCCCCGTTGCCTTCAATCTGGCAGAAACAACGCGAATGTTAGAAATTGCCAAAGGGGTCAGACGTAACGAGAAAGCAAACCAAATTTTTGATATTCAGTTTATTTCTGACGGTGGCCAATTTGAGCATCTCATCACGGAAGCTGGATTCCCCCTCAAAAAGATGCAGCCACAATTAACCGAAGAAAAAATAGAATTCATCAGCAAAGTAGATAAAGGGGAAACGTTTGCGCCGGCATTTTCAACAGCGGAACTAATCGAAAGAATTGAAAATGAGGTTGCCTACTTAAGAACGTTGCAGCCAACGGCCGTTATCACTGGCTCATACGTTTCTATCCCGGTTTCTTGCCAGATACAGCAAGTGCCTTTGGTCTGGGTCATCCAATCGACGTGGCTGCCCCAATTTTTTGCCAATGGCGCAGGCATGACGGACCAAATCAAATTTAAGCCGCTCAAAAAGATTGCGGATGCCTTCATTTACCTATTCATCAACTTTTGGATCCGCTATGGGTTTTTATACACGCTCAATAAGGCCGCCAAACATTTTGGCGTTCCAAAGTACCGCTCAATCTTTGATTATTGGCGCGGCGATGTAACAATGGTAGCCGAACCAGCTGAATATACTGGAATCGAGCTGCCGCCGAACTATTATTACACTGGCCCCCTCATCGCTCGTGAAGCGTTTGCCATCCCCGAAGAAATAAATCAGATACCGCGAGACAAACCGCTCATCTACTTTGCTATGGGCAGTTCCGGCACGCCGGAGATTGTAGCCAAAATCACCGAAAGCTTTGCCGGTAAGCCATATCGGGTTATCGCACCAGTTAAATCGCACCTCGACAAAGTCCCCGACGTGAACATTCCTCCGAATGTGCTGGTAACCGATTGGCTTCCGGCACATCAGATAAACAAACTGGTCGATCTGTCAGTTATTCATGGCGGCATCGGTACGGTCATGACGGCCGCTTACGCCGGAAAGCCAGTTGTGGGCGTAGGGATGCAGCCGGAACAGGATGCCAATATTGCCGGTTTGGTGCGCAAAGGGTTTGCCATTCGCGTGCCAAAATCAAGAGACCCCTCCGCCAAAGTCCAACAAGCCATTGAACATTTACTTAACGATCCCCTGGCCAGGCAAAAAGCGGCAGCGTTTGCCCGGGTCATGGACAAATGGGATGGTCCGTGCCTGGCAGCTGAGCTGCTTGTAGAAAAATTTGGAAATGTGCCAACATGACAACCAGGCAAGAACTCCAAGAAGAGATTGAAGAAACGCGGCAGCGATTCCACGATCTGCTGCAGAGAATTCCCGACAGCGCATTCAGCCAGCCCAGCAGCAATCCAGCCTGGACCATTGGCGAGTTACTTTACCACATGAGCATTGCGCCGCGCTTTATGGTGGCTGATGTGACGATGATTTTAAGACGGCCGTTCCTCCTCAAGCTGCTGCCCAAACTGTTCCCCGAAGCGCTCTTCCACTGGCTTAACGCCCACCTCACCCGCTTTGGCGCGCGCAATCTGGACCGCCAATTTTTAGCCAATGAGTACGACAAAGCGCACCGCCGCATCATGCAAACGCTGAACAGCCTGGACGAGGCTGACCTGCAAAAAAGCGTCCACTATCCAGACTGGGATCCGCTGCTGGCGGGCAACGTGACGCTGACCTACCTGTTTGGCTACATCAAGCGCCACTTTGAGTCCCACGCCGCTGATATTCAAAGCAGTTTGGAGGCGGTGCAAACAAAGGAAAATTATTCATGAAAACAACCGAACGTGAACCGGTAACTGGTCTTAAACGGTTTTTATTTCGCGCCCCAATATTTCTGTATCGGATTGGTCTGGGGGGCTTATTGGGCAAACGGTTTTTGCTGCTCAACCACATTGGCCGTAAAAGCGGCAAGCAGCGCCAAACGGTGCTGGAAGTAGTCAACCATGACAAAGAAACAGACACGTTTTACATCGCTTCCGGTTTTGGCAAAAAGTCGGATTGGTACCTGAACATTCTGGAACATCCCAAAGTCAACATCCAGGTAGGCTGGCGCAAAATGGCGGTTACGGCCGTTCCCCTCACCCCAGAAGAATCCGGCCAGGCAATGGTCGATTACGCCCGCCGGTACCCCACCGCCGCCAAAAATTTGAGCAAAATTCTCGGTTTTGAGGTTTCTACAGAAGAAGAATATCGTACAGTTGGCCGCGAACATATCCCTTTTATCGCCTTGAAACCACGATAGCTGCTATGCCTTAGCGGTTGACTTGCCGTTCATTTGGCCGTTGGCAAAGCTAACGCCATCCTCGTTTCCAGCCGAAGAAGTCATCAACCTCTTTAACACGAGGTTGTCAGGGTCGGTAACAAACTGCCAAAACGCGGTTTGGGCCGTGGTGCCCATCCGGTGCGCATCCCGGCCAATGTAAATTTCCTGCTTGATGTCCAAACCGCGTACCTTTACCGGGGCAACCTTGCCTTCAACCAGACGTGAAATAATAATTTGAGAGACAAACCCTACGCCAATGCCTTCCTGCACGGCCAACGCAATCGCTTCGGAGTTCCCCAATGTCAAAACGGTCTTGAACTGCTCAAAGGCAATGCCATGTTCGCGCAGCTTTTCTTCGGCCACAAAACGGGTGCCAGACCCCTCTTCCCGCCAGATAAAGTTGGCTTTTAGCAGTTCCTTTGGCTCAATGTATTCACGCTCAGCCCAGGGGTGATCCAATGGTACAATCAAGCTCACCTGATCCGTAATGAAGCGGGAAAACTCCAAATTATTGTTGAGTTCCTGCTTGCTGGCCAGGGCCACGTGCACATCTCCGTCACAAAGCATTTGCACAGCAATTTTGCGGGGCGTAACGTAGCAGGCTGCCTCCACTTTGGGGTATTGCTGCATGAATCTAGAAAGCAAAAATGGCAGCACATACTTGCCTACAGTCGTGCTGCAACCTACGGTGAGACGGCCGTACACATCCCCCTTCAATGATTCCATCTTGTTATCAATGCTTTGCGAAATGCTGACCATCTCCTGGGCCATCGGCAGCAACGCTTCGCCCGCATCGGTCAGGCGCAAATGCCGCCCAGAACGGATGAATAAATCCATGCCAAAATGCTGCTCCAACGCCTGAATATGCTGGCTGACGCTTGGCTGCGTCATGTGCAGCTGCCGCGCAGCGGCCGTAAAGTTGAGTGTGCGGGCAGCGGTTAAAAATACGTTTAATTGATGAGCATCTAACATGCTATCTCTCTACAGTCACTCAGAAGTCCCAAAGTCATGCTTTAAACTTGCCGGTGATAAAGAATTAATAAAATCCAAACAGAACCTGTGCTCCCTTACATGGGTCCCAGGCTAAGTATGCCTCTACCTAAAAAATGGCAATAGTGCCAAATGTCATAAGCAAATGCTATAAACGACATAGGCCACCATAAACCAAACATTACTAAACAAATAACAAAAGCCCCCTGCTTCCACAGGGGACCTTTGCTCATTTTTAATCCAATTTGGGCACTTAACTATGGAGCCGCAAATTCAACAACAGGATAGCCGGCTTCTACCCAGCCACCAAAACCACTTTTCAGGCTGAGTACATCGCTGTAACCATACGCCCACAAGATGCTCATGGCTATGGTAGAACGATGGCCGGAGCCACAGTAAACCACGATGGGCGCATCCATATCTTCTGGCCATTGATCCTTCATCGCCACAAAATCTTCCAGCGGCACATGAATCCAGTTTTCAGCCTCGATCACGCCGTTTTCGTCCAGCTCGCCCTGAGTGCGTACATCCATCACAATCAGGTCCGGGTTTTCCAACAGAGCCAGATTAAAGTCGTCGGCAGAGATGCCACCATACCCGTCCGGTACATTGTGCAGCATCTCCTGCATAGCGGCTACGGCCGCCGGATCGGGTTCAGCAACGTCCAGCACCATCGGTTCCAGGGGCAAGCCTTCAGCAACGGGATAACCAGCTTCCACCCAGCCGCCAAAACTGCCACCTTTCAGACCACGTACATCTTCCCAGCCCATTGCTTCTAAAGCAGTCAGGGCAATGGTGCAGCGCCAGCCGCTGCCGCAGTAACTCACGATGGGCGTATCAAAGCTGGGCAGCCATTCGATATGATCGGCTACTTCACGCAGTGGAATGTTCACAGAACCTTCAATGTACCCATTGGCTTCAATTTCCGACGGTTCGCGCACGTCCAGCAAGAACGGCGGCGGGTCTTCAACCAACAGCAGGTTCAGGTCATCCAAACCAATTGTGTTATACCCTTCCATATCATCCAGGAAGGTAGCAAAAGCCAGGTCCATGTCAAAAGTAGGTTCAGGCATACCAACGGCCGGGAAGCCGCCAGAGGCCCAACCACCAAAACCACCGCGCAGGCTGTGCACGTCTGTATACCCATAGGACCACAAAATAGACATAGCAATGGTGGAACGATGGCCGGAGCCACAGTAAACAACAATGGGTGCATCCATATCAGCTGGCCAATCAGCAGATTGTTCAACAAACTGCTCCAGCGGGATAAAGGTTAAATTGGCATGATCGATGTAGCCATTTTCTTCTACTTCTTCAGCACGGCGCACATCAATCAAAATAAGATCAGGATTTTCCACTAAAGCCACGCCCAGATTTTCGGCAGTGATCACGCCGAAACCGTCTGGTACGTTGTGCAACATGTCCTGCATGGCGGCTACCATAGCCGGATCCGGTTCAGCAGCATCCAGAGCTACCAGTTCCGGCAAATCACCTTCAGCAATGGGGTACCCAGCTTCGACCCAGGCACCAAAGCTGCCGCCGGTCAGGCCGCGCACATCTTCCCACCCCATCGCTTCCAGAGCGGTTAGGGCAATCGTGCAGCGCCAGCCGCTGCCGCAGTAGCTTACGATGGTTGTGTCAAAGCTGGGCAGATATTGCAGGTTGTCAGCCACCTCACGCAGCGGAATGTTCACAGCCCCTTCAATCCAGCCGTTTTCTTCCAGCTCACTGGGTTCGCGTACATCCAGCAGGAACGGCGGATTCTCAACCATCATTTCGCTCAGGGCATCGACGCTCATCGTGTTGTAGCGCTCCATGCCACTGAGGAAGTTGGTAAAGGCACCATCGAGATCCGCTTCAGCCATTGGCTCTTCTGCCATTTCTTCGGCTGGCTCTTCGGCGACTTCCTCGGCCGGTTCTTCAGCGACCGCCGGTTCCTCTTCTTCCATCACTTCTTCGGGCTGCTCAACGGCCGTTGTCTCGGTCTCGGCAGCAGGCTCATCGGTCGCCGTATCACCACCACAAGCCACCAAAAGCAAAGCAAAAATCAGTAAAAACACAAAATATTTGTAAGTTTTCATTTCTTACTCCTCATTTAAATGTTGGTCAAGTTTGCAAACTTGGCCTACCCTAATTAGGGTGATTCCACCGTCGGCGTAATCACCGTGGTTGTTGTAATTGTTGTCGATGCCGAAATCGTCGTTGTCACCGTAATTTCCGAAACCGGCGCGGGAATTGAATCGACAATCACCGGTAAATTCGCTTCCACCTCTTCCGGGTACACCTTGTCCACCGTCAAGAACAGATCGGCATTGCCGTGGCAGGCATCACACGATTCTGTCTGCGGCGTATTGCGCTGAATGTTGTGCGGCGTGGTGTATACCCAGGTGGGCAGCGCATCAAAGTTAGCCAGCAGGTTATCACCGTAAAAGGCGAAGCTGTCCTCGGCCACCGGCACGTGCCGCAATGTCACGTACTCATACGGCCGGTCGTAGCTTTGCAGCGGGTTCTTGCCGATGATAAAAGTGAAATAGTGATCATCGGTGGCATAAAACGGATTGCCTGTCGTCTCACTAATGGCGACGTGGCAACCATCGCAGCTGGTGTAGGCTACCGAGTGGCACACCTGGCAAGAAAGATCACCGCCGTGTTCCTGGTGCATTTCAATCCCGTCATCACCCAACGCTGCCGTCACATGGCACGTTTCGCAGCGCGGCGTTTGCACGCCGTCATACCGGTGGTCGGGCGGTGCTTCCAATGCTGCCAACTGTGCCTCCGGCCCGGTGTGGCATGATTGGCAATCGTCCGGCGCACCGTGCATCTGATGGCCAGAGTGGCAATCCACACAAGACATCCGCCCTTGGCTAAAGTGCACATCGGGCCGCAGCTCTTCATGCTTCCCCAGGTATTCATTACCCACCCGGCTGCCGTGGCAAGCCGTACAGTTGCGCGTCATCGATGGCGTTTCGTTGAACAAATGACCTTCGATGAGGCCGCCATCCACCAGATTTGGCTGGCTCACGTGGCATTCACCGCAGGTCGCATGGCAGCTGCTGCAATGGTTGCCAAACATCGTTTGAATTGCTTCATGATCTTCTGGTACCGTGCGCGCATCCAGCACGGTCCAATACCCTGCCAGGTTGCTGTGCAGGTTGTTATCGTGAGTTGCCACTACGTCGGGATGGCAATCTCCGCACGATTCCACCGGATTTTTACTGGGATTCTCAATGAGTCCCACGTGCGCTTCAAATTTGTCGGGCGTATTTTGCCCGGCATGACAATCGGCACAGGCAATTTGCCCGTGTACTTCTGCGGGGAACAGCTCCCCGTCTACCAAAACCTTCTCCCATGGCTCCAACGGAGCCACCTCTCCGCCTCAACCTTCCCCTTCGTTTTCGTTAATTACCTCTTCTTCGGGGTCGGCCGTTTGGATGAGCAGGTCTTTGTTTGTGTGGCAGTCCAGACAGTTGTCAACGGGAATGGGTTCTGCAGCAGGTTCTGCTGGCGGTTCTTCGGTAGGTGAAACGGCCGTTGCCGTTTCTACTAATTCCGGCTCGGCCACAGCTACCGTTTCAGCCGTATCTGCATCAGATTCGGCCGTTTGGCAGCCGGCAAGCAGCAGCGTTCCCAACAACAAAAGCAGGCTCACCAGCAAACTGATTGCTTTGTATGGATATTTTGCCTGTTCCAAAATCATCTCCTTAAACAAATACGTAAAAGTCGCTCAAATCTAGTTTCAAAACAGTGAACTCACGTATGTTCTTAAAACATTTATTAGTGAATTTTGTCACAAACAGTATAACTAACTGGCAGGGGAAATCAATCCTTTTTCAAAGTTTTTCTTATTGCTTTTGCTTCTTGGGGCCCATAACTAAAAGCAATCAATAAGACCGTCTACCCTATTGAGTTCGCTATTTTTTATTGTTAGAATGCTTACATTGTTAAAATATTCACAAATAGCTCTTGAGGCGACTATGTATAACTTTTTTGCAAAAAAGCGGATAAATTGGCCGCTCATTACCGGCACATTGGCTGGCGTCGTTGTGTTCCTGTTCACCGTACAGCTGGTTTTGGCCCAGGATGACGCAGAGCCGGACGCCCCTGTGATACCCACGCAGGAGTGCCAGGAGTGTCATCTAGATGTGGCCAGCCATTGGGAAGACAGCGCCCATGCCCATGCCTTTGACGATGAGGTATTCCAGGCACAATGGCAAGCGTTGGGCGAACCGGCCGAATGTCTGGCTTGCCACACCACGAACTTCAAACCGGCAACGGGCGAGTTTGATAAAGAAGGAGTGGCTTGTGAATCTTGCCACGGCGAAACAACAGCAGACCATCCTCCGGCCCCGGTGCCCATTCTGGCCGATACGGAATATTGTGGCAGCTGCCACACCACCACCCTGGGTGAATGGCACCAAACCGGCCATGCTTCTGAAGATATTGGCTGCATGGATTGCCATGATCCGCACAGCCAGCAGCCGCTTTTTGAGCAGGCTGATGAGATGTGCGTGAACTGCCATGAAGACAGCATGGGCGATTACCTAGAAGATATGCACATCCAGCAAGGAATTGGCTGTGTCGATTGCCATGCGCTGGTGATTCCACCGGAAGAGATACCGGAAGATGGTATTGTGCCAACGGGTCATGCGTTCACTATCACACCGGCCACCTGTGTGGCCTGCCATACAGACGCGCTGCACGCGGGCTTTTCACTGCCGGGCTATGAGCACGGTGCCGCCGCCGCAAACGGCGATGGCGAACCGGTTAGTTTTGTAAGCAGCAGCGACGAAGAACCCACGGAGGCAACCGCAGCGGAACTGACACCTGAACAAAAATTGCAGGCGTTAGAAGCAGCGCTGGCAAATCGAAATGTCACCCTGTTGTTCCAGGGCGGCGTGTTAGGGCTGGTGCTGGGTGGATCCACCGCCTGGTTTGTGGCCAATAACGTGCGGCAGCGGCGCGAATACGAAGAAGAGGAAGATGATGAGCAAGCGTGACAATAAAAAGCCACCGCTGCTAAGTCGGCGGGATGCATTAAAGATTATAGGGGCGACGGGGGCAACGGCCGTCGTCGCTCAAGCAGTCACAGCTGGACCTCTCTCCTCTGGAGCCATTGAAGGCTTGCAGCGCGAAACGCACCACGCCAGCTCAGACCACGAGTGGCACATGGTGATCGACCTGGAGCAGTGCATTGGCTGCCAATACTGCATTTGGGCCTGCCAGGCCACCAACGACGTGCCGGAAGACAATATGCGCTGGAATATCGGCTTCCCCGAGCGGACAGAAGGCGGCACTGACTTTTTCATGACGCGGCCCTGCCTGCACTGTCAGGAAGCACCGTGCGTGAAGGTATGCCCGGTAGGCGCCACCTGGGTGCGTGAAGATGGCATTGTGGCTATGGATTATGATCGCTGCATTGGCTGCCGCTACTGCGAGGTGGCCTGCCCTTACGATGTGCGCCGCTTCAACTGGGGTTCCATAGAAACGGACAATCCATACCAACCTACCTGGGGCGTGGCCGAAGTGGACCGGCGCGAGCGCGGCGTGGCCGAAAAATGCACGTTTTGCGTCCACCGCATCGACCGCGGCATGGCCGAAGGGTTGACGCCCGGCGTGGACCCACAAGCCACGCCGGCCTGCGTGAATATTTGTCCGGTGGGGGCACGGGTGTTTGGCGATATTAAAGACCCAGAAAGCCCGGTTTCTAAATATCTGGACGAGCATGAGACGTTCCGGCTGCGGGAAGATTTTGGTACGGAGCCAAAGGTGCATTACGTGCGCCCGGAACGGGAGGAGGTGTGAGATGGCTGTGACGCAACTGCCGGAGAAGAAGAAGATAGGTGGGATACGGCCGTTTCACATCTGGGTAACATCTCTGGTTATCATGCTGCTGATTGGCGGCTGGGGTATTTACCAAACGTTATGGAATGGCCTGCAAGTAACTAACTTGACCGATCAGGTGCCGTGGGGCTTGTGGATTACGCATGACCTGTCGGCGATTGCTTTGGGTGCCGGAGCGTTTACGTTTTCGGCCGTGGTTTATCTGTTCCGGATCAAGCGGTTTGAGCCGGTGGCCCGCATGGCTGTGTTTGTCGGCTTTTTGGGCTATACCTCGGCGATGCTGGCGCTGGCGATGGACATTGGCCGCCCGGACCGCTTCTGGCATCCGCTGGTTTATTGGAACGTGCATTCGGTGCTGTGGGAAATTACGCTGTGCGTCATTTTGTACTCCACTGTGCTGGTCATTGAACTGCTGCCAATTTTGTTTGACAGCCGTTTGTTTGACAATCGGCCCAAATGGCGCGCTTTTGGCCATAAATTGCACAAGCTCACGCCAGTGATGGCCGTGCTGGGCATGGCGCTGTCGCTGCTGCATCAATCGTCTTTGGGCGCGACGTATGGCGTTCTTTCCGGACGAGCGATTTGGTATAAACCTTCTATGCCGGTGATGTTTATCTTGTCAGCCATAGCCGGGGGCGTTTCAGCCACGCTGCTGGTCACAATGATCACCAGCAAGCTGACCAATCAGGAGCTGATCGACAAGTTTTTACGGCGGGATATTGCCCGGCTGGCCGCGTTTACGCTGCTGGCATATATGTATTTGAAGCTGTGGGATTGGTTGGCGACTTCTTATTACAGCCAGGCACCGGGCACGATGGATGCCATGATACGCCTGCAAGCCACCACGCCATACAGTCAATCGTTTTGGCTGCTAGAGATTTTGCTATGCGGCATTGTGCCGGCCGCTATTTTGCTGAACCGGGAAATGCGGCGGCGTGAATGGCCGCTGATGGGGGCGCTGGCTTTGGTGGTTTTTGGGGTTATTATTAATCGGTGGAACGTGACGTTGTCTGGGTTGGTGGTGCCACCGCAGTGGTCGCCTGGCGTTTTAGGCCATACGATTGCCGTGGCGTACACGCCATCTTGGGTAGAGATTGCGGTTTCGGTGGGCGTGTTGGGCTATGCGCTGCTGGCGTTTACGCTGGGAGCAAAGTATCTGCCGTTGTTTAACCACAGCCATCATGCCGCTTCCCAAGCCGCGCCTACGGATTAAAAGATAAGGAAGTGTATGATGAAGTATTTAAATTCTGCTCGTTTCCTACTGTTTGGCTTGATTTTATTGTTGGTGGGAACGGCCGTTAGCTGCGACACCGCCGAAGGATCGGTCGAAGAAACGGCCGAACCGACTACCGAAGAAGCAGTAAGCGAAATCCCCGAAGAGGTGATGGTCGTCCGCGAGTCTGCCCTGGAGCATTTGCGTACCATCGCCCAGATAATGGTGCCGCCAGAAGGTACCCCCTGGCAAAGTGCCACCAACGATGATTTTGCCGAAACAGGTACCAGCGTCTACCTTTTTTCTGCCGAAGATGACAAACTAAGCGTGTCCTTCCCCGCGCCGGCTACCGAAGAAACCTTATTTTACGTGGCACTGCGCAATGCAACACTCGATTTTTGCTGGCAGGCGTTGGTTGATGCGAAGGGCGAGATCCAATCCACGGGATATGACATGGTCGAACCCGGTCTGGCCAATCCTTCGGCGTTGTATTGCGAAGAGCAAGGGTACACTTTTGAGATTCGCGCGCGGGAAGATGGTAAGCAGTGCGGGGCCTGCGTTTTCTCTGCAGCAGAGGATGATGTGTGCAACGCCTGGGATTATTTTTACGGTAACTGCGGGCCGAGTGAGTAAAAGCGGAACACAGAGTTGCGCAGAGAAGACACAGAGATACACAGAGGGATGTAAAACCGCAAAGGGCGCGAAGGTGGCAAAGAAGTTAAAAGATTATCTTTGCGTTCTCTGCGCCCCTTGCGGTGAATTTTTTCAGGCCCCAATGCCGCGGATGTAGAGCAGATATAAGCCCAGCAGGTAAACCACAATCGTGGCAATGGTATCCAGCTCGATAAAGAGGAATTTGCGCTCGACGCGGGCCAGGTTGCCCACCAGCGCCATGTTCGTGAGCAGCAGCCCCAGTAACCCGACCAACACAAAGTTTTCGTCGATGGCTCCCAGGAAACGGCCGTCCAAATAAAAGAAGTCAGCTATCCCCAGCCCCAACATGTTAAAAACGCTGGAACCCAGCAGGTTGCCCACGGCCATGTCGAAAGCGTTCATGCGCACGGCAGCCAGCGCCGCCAGCAGTTCCGGCAAGGATGTCACCAGGCTAAGCAGCGCGGTGCCAACAAAGCCAGTGCCCAGGCCGGTGATGACCGCAATTTCGGTGCTGGCATTTACCAAAATGGGCACGACGGCGATAAGGGCAGCGGCCGCAATCGAAAAACCAATTAAACCAACGCGCAGCGAAGGAAAATCTGAGGCTGGTTCGGGGGCAGGGGCTGGCTCGCCCGGCCCCTTGTTTTCTCGCTGAATGAGCCAAATACCGCCAAAGTACAGACCGATAATCACCAGGCTGTCCAGCCCCACCCAACCAATTTTTATATCTACCTCATCCAAAATGGAAATGATAGCCACCAGCATGAGAATGGTTGTCAGTGCGGC
Organism: Anaerolineaceae bacterium; assembly: GCA_002699125.1. Classification (GTDB taxonomy): domain Bacteria; phylum Chloroflexota; class Anaerolineae; order Promineifilales; family Promineifilaceae; genus Leptofilum. Next base: position 64,047 of record PABI01000129.1, on the reverse strand, counting down.
CGTCAGCGCATGGCTTACAGCAATACGGCGCAGCAGCGGCACCTGGTAGTTGATGAGATCAACCAGCGCCAGCAGCATCATGTTGACCATATTGCTGCCAAAAAAGTTACCCGCCGCTAAATTGGGATAGCCCGACTGAAAAGCGCTGATCGAAGCGATCAGTTCGGGCAAGGAGGTGGCTCCGGCCAGAAAGATGGTGCCCACAAACAGACCACCGAGCTTGGTGCGCACGGCAATGATGTCGCCGTATTCGGCTAATTTAATGGCCGCATAAACCACAACGGCCGAACTGAACAAAAATTGTATCCAGACCATAATATTGAGTTTGCGAGTTTGTAAGTGGGCAAGTGGCAAGTTGCATTCTGCCTATTTACCTTGTCACCCCCTCACCATGTCACCTTGTCATTTGTGTAGGGTCAATCCCCATGTTTTGGCCACGGGCAAGGCAAAAATGATACCTTTGTCCGGCTCGGTTAAATCACCCAAGACGGCTTCGGTGGCTTTTACGGCCGTTTCTGCCAATTCCAGACTATCAATCACGGTAAATAGCGTATTGTGCCCCACGCGGCCGCTGCCAAAAATCTGGCTGAACCCGGCAAAAGCCATCTCGGCACTGTGCCGCTGCAGCACCCGATTAATACCGGTACTTTCGATGATGGTCACCCCGGCCACACCCGCCTCGTCCCAGGCGTTGAGCACATCATTAAGATGAGCTGTGTCGTCTAACACCATGATGAGCATGTACATAAGGCTTCTCCTGGTTTTAGACCTGACAAGTTTACGAAGCAACTTTGCTGCATAGCCGTTTTCTTTCGCAAAGCAGCTTGATTGAGAAGGTATCTTAAAAAACCTGTCAGGTCTTCATTAACTTTCTTTCTTTGCCTGCCGATACGCCCAATATGCTTGCTGGGTTTCAGTGAGCCATTGCAGCAGTTGATCTTCATCATGCGCTTCAATGAGCGCGGCAACGTCGGCCAGCTGGGTTTGGTATTGGGCGATTTGCTGGAGAACGGCCGTTTTGTTTGTCAGCAAAATGTCCAGCATCATCTGGGGATCGGTACCGGAAACCCGGGATGTATCGCGGAAACCAGATGAACTGACGGGCCAGAGGCGCTCGTCCCCCAACCGTGCCGCGTTGCGCATGAGCGCTGCGGCCACCATATAAGGCAGATGGCTCACTACCGCCACCATATTGTCGTGCAAAGCAGGCGGCAGGACAAGCGGATTGGCGCCCAGATCGGTTACAAGCTGCTGGGCGACGGTTTCCAGCGCGGGCGTGGTGCGTTTTGTGGGGCACAAAATAAAGGTTTGCTGGCGGAACAGGTCAGGCGTGGCGGCACCAAAACCGGCCACCTCTTTGCCGCACATTGGGTGCCCGCCGATGGCCTGAAAAGTGTCGGGCAAATGATCCATCGCCTGGCAAATGTCGCTTTTACTGCTGCCCAGGTCCAGTACCATGCAGCCGTCGGGACGCAGCCGGGGCAGTTGGTTCAGCACGCTAACAATGGTGCGCACCGGCGTAGCCAGCACCACCAAATCGGCCTTCTCCACGCCCAGCGCCAGGTCATCGCTGACAAAATCGGCAATGCGCCCGGCAGCAGCGCGGGTTTTGGGGTTACTGTCAACAATGGTGAGGTGAAACGGCCGTTGCGGAATCGCCAACCGTCGCGCCAGCCTTAGCGCCAACGCCAGCGAGCCACCCATCAACCCCAAACCAACGACACAAATCCGCTCCACATCCATAGGCGTGGATTATACCGACAATCCTTACACCTGCCCCTACACCGGAAAAAGCAAAACACGAATGGCACGAATTTTTTATTCGTAACATTCGTCTATTCGTGCCATTCGTGATGAAAAGTCTATGTTACGGGCAAAAGGAGCGCCGAAGGATGCTCCGGATCGTGATAGATGGTTTGTTCGGCGGCCAGCATGGTGGTGGCGTGCATGACGGGTTCGCCAGTGCCCAGGTTGCGGCTGATGCGCGGGTGGGCGCCGCTGGAAACCTGCAAGCGCAGCCGGTGGCCAGGCTGGAACTGATAGGCTGTGGCCCACATATCTACCTCAATGCACAAACTGCCGTCTGGCTGTGGCTCGCCCCGCCCCGGCTCCACGCGGAACAGGCCATCACACACGTTGAGAGAACGGCCGTCTTCCTGCACATCACATAAACGGCCGTAAAAATCGGTGTGTTCCAGGCTAGAGCGCACGTACAACTGCAAGCGCACGAGGCCGATGACGGTGAGCGGTGCGGTAAGCGGTTCCGTGGTGTAGGTCAGCACGTCAGGCCGGGCTTCCAGCGGGCGATTGTCCACCTGGCCCGCTTCAGTGGAGAGCAGCGCGCCACCTAAATTGGGCGTGGGATCGGCCGGATCGTAACGGTAATGATCGGACGGCGATCCGGCAGCGGGCTTGCTGGTGGACAGATATCCCATCGTTTGCAGGTAAAAAAGCGTTTCCTCGGTGGGTGGCGGCCAGCTCTCGTACCCTAGCCATTTGTCGGCCCCTTGCAGGTAGAGATGAACGGGATACGGCCGTATCGCCTCGTCATCCCCCTTCAATTTGGCATTAAACCAATTCAACCCCTCCTGCACAGCAGCAAGCATGCCTTGCTGCGCCATGTGCGTCCACGGCCCGATGGTGAGATACGGATTGTGGCCTGCGGCGTGCAGCGCACGATAATCTTCTAGCTGGCCTTGCAAGAAAATATCGTACCAGCCCGCTACCAGATGGATCGGTACGCTGATGTTGGGCACCTCGGGGCGCAAATCAACCGACCGCCAATAGGGCGAGTCTGGCCCATCTTGGGCGGCCCAGGTCTGGTAAAACGATTGGGGATGGCCCAACACGGCTTCGTCGGCGGTGGCCAGCGGCAGGTGGTTCCAGCCCGGCTCCAGCCGCTTATTTTGCTCCGGTGCGTAAAAAGTGAGGGCCAATCTTTCCCACGGAGAAAGCGATGAATCCGTCATCGCCTCCAGCAGCAGCAGCCAGCGCAGGGTGCGGTCCAGCCACATGAAGCCCTGCTCGTTTGGCCCGCCCAGATTTGATTGGGTCACGGCGGGCAGCAGGGCGTGCAGGTGGGGCGTTCCAGTCGAGGCGGCAGCCCACTGCACGTAGCCCACGTAGCTCTGGCCCCACATCCCGGTACGGCCGTTGCTCCACGGCTGTTCGGCAATCCAGGCCAGCGTTGCTTCGCCGTCGCTCGCTTCATTGACGTACGGTTCAAACTCGCCTTCGGAATCAAAACGGCCGCGTGCATCCTGGGCCACCACATTAAACCCTCGCTCGGCAAAAAGTGTGGCAAAAATTTGATTGACGTTGGTACGACCGTACGGCGTGCGGGTCAGGATCGTTGGAGCGCTGTCCAGGCCAACCGGCCGGTACAAATCAGCCGCCAGCTTCAGGCCATCGGGCATGGTGATGCGGATGCCGGGCTGTTTGGCAACCTCGTACTGCGGCGGCGGCAGCTTGAGCAGCCGGGCAATAAGCCGGCGGCGATTCAGGTAAAGAAAGCCTCCTGCCGCCGCTAAACTGATAATGCCGAGCCATTTATTTAAGGAGTTTGCCATTGATTCACTTCCAGGAAGATAAGATTGGTTTGTAAATTATTTTCGCGCCAGGAGATGATGAAGCCGCTGCTAAAATCTTGTACGTTCACGTCGGCCGCTTGCCGTTCCTGGTCTTGCGGCTGGCCTAATTTTTGGGAGACGGCCGCATTATTGCGCCACACGTAGCCAATTGCCCCTTTGATTAAATCAGATTCGCGGAAATCGCCCAAACTCGGATCGTTGACCAGAAAGGAATTCATGGTGCCGTCGTTGTAAAGTGCGTAAACGGTATCGGTGTCTTGTCGCCAGAGCATACGGCCGTGTTCAAACGGCTGCCACACGCTTACGGGCAAATTCACGCCGCTCTCCGGGCAGCCCAGCCGTAAACGATGCTGCTCATAAATCGCCTCCCAGGCTGGATTGACGGGCAGTTGGCAGCTCATGGGCGTGGGCGTTTGCTGAAACTTTTCCGGGGCGGAAACGGCCGTCAGCACCGACAAAACTCCTTCCAGCTCCCGGGCAAAATCAACCTCTTGGAAGCCGGGTAAAATGACATAAATGGCCGGGATACCAATTTTGTCCAGCCAGTTGGTCATATCACCGGTTAGGTCGGGATTGGCCAGCACTTCCGGTTTGTCTAAAAATTCATGTCCGGCAGCAGTGGCATAATAGGGTACCAACCCTACTGAGACAAGGCTGCGAACTTCACAGGCACCGGGCGAAACTGCACCATTGGTGCGTTGGCCAGCACCCCAAATCAGAACAGCATCTGGCTGAACCTGCTCAATGAAGCTGTTTAGCAATGCCGTTTCTGGTTCGGAGAGAACGGCCGTGCCCCCTGCCCCTTCCCGCGTTTCACCAAAGATTGTAGGGTTGGGATCCCAGCGGCAATCCCAGTTGCGGTTCAGATCAACCCCGTTGGCGTTCAGCCGCCCGGCCAGCTCGCCGGGGGCGCTGATGGCATCCGGATTCAGATTCACGATGATGTAAAGAGTGACGTTGCTGGGAATATCCGTTAAATTTTGGCTGAAATAAGTAACCATCGCCCGGCCCAGCTGGACGCTGTTGGGCGCGTAGCCACTGTGAATGCCACCAACCAGCAGCAGGGTCTGCGGTCCATTCCCCAGGCGCGTCACGGCGATCTCCTGCCCGGCAGCAGATTGGCCCAAAACCGTCGTTTCCGGCCCACGTGAGCCGAGAACCGCGACCGGCAGAGAGGTCCAGGTAGCGGCAGAGGTTGGCGTTGTCGCGGATACAGGCACGGGCGTGTCGGTCGGTGTACTGGAAGGCTGGGGAATGTTGCTGGCCAGATTGGTATACGCATTGTACCGCGCCGGAGATGGGGTGGTAATCACCGCATCGGGCAAAATGGCTGAGTATTGGCCTTCTGCCAGGTCAAACGGTTCGGCCTTTTCGTCTGGTCCAAGCTGACACGCGCCTAGCAGGCAATCAACCTCCCACCGGGCACTATCCTCAACATAGGCCACACCCACCGTCCCAACCATCATTTCCGCCTGAAACCCTGCTTCATGATAAACGCGCACAGAAGACGTCTGTGATTCAATCAAGAGCCGCCCCTCCTCCAGCCGCAGCACCGTTTCTGTGTCATCTACGGCGGCCGACTCAATCCACAGGGACGTGTTGGTGTCTAAAATAATGGAAACGAGGTTGGGCAGCAGCAGGCGCACCGGTTCATTGCTGGATTGGAAAAAGAGTGGCGGCTGGAAGGGAACACGGCCGTTTTCCGGGATTCTTTGTATATCGTCACCAGACTGCCAGATGGCGCTGTCTGCCTGCTGGAGGACGGCAATAAAATCGGTGACTGCGGTCGGCTCAATATCTTCCTCAATGCCGGTGGGTTCTGAAACTAATTGTTCTGCTTGGGGATTGGTGCGCACGGTTTGGGGGAAAACGGCCGTCGGTCCAGCAACACCCGAATCAAGCAGATCAGCCCCCCAAAAGGCCAGTAAGATCAGCAGCACCACGCCAAACCCACCTGCCAGCAATCGCCAGTTTGGGAACGAAGGCGTTTTGATTGTGTCAGACAAAACGCGGGACGGTTTTGTATCAACAAGCAGTTCAGTTGGTGACGCAGCGATTGACCAATCGGAGGCTGTTTCGGCCGTATCGGCCAATAAATTTCGGGTCCTTTCGTAAACGGAGGGGGATTGCAGCGCAGCCTCAAACAGTTCCGCCAAATGCTCTGCCTTGTGCAACCGATCCTTAGGATTTTTGGCCAGTGCCTGATGTAAAACGTCATCCACTTCCTCAGGTAAATCATCGACAAAGGAGAAAACGCTAGGAACTGCTTCATTAAGATGTCCCTCAAAGATCATCTGGAGACTGCCGCCAAACGGCAAAGCGCCGGTCAACATTTCAAAGGTTACCACGCCCAGCGCATAGATATCGGAACGGCCGTCTAATTCTTCACCTTTTATCTGCTCGGGACTCATGTAGGGGGCCGTGCCCGGCTGCCCATGCTGAGTCAACTTTAGCGACGCGGTCGGGTCCATCACAATGCCAAAATCAGCCAGATAGGAATAACCATCCTCATCCAACAAAATATTGCCCGGCTTAATATCCCGATGAACCAGACCCCGCTTGTGCGCTGCGTCCAGCCCCCGCCCAATGCGCCGCGTAATTTGCACAACTTCATCAACAGACAGCCGACCCTGCCGGATTTTGTCGGCCAGGCTGCCGCCGGTCATATAGCGCATGACCAAAAATGGGGTTTCATCATCATTGTCGGGCAAATTAAAGTCGTAAAGGGGAACTACGGAAGGATGTTCCAGATGAGCAATCGTCCGGGCTTCCCGCTTAAAACGCTCGCGGTGAGGGCCATGCAGCGCACTGGCGGGCAGCATTTTAATGGCGACATCGCGCTCCGTTTGGGTGTCATAAGCCTTATAGACTTCACCCATCGCGCCTTCACCAATTTTTTCGCCAAGATTATATCTTGCTGGAAGTTGGGACATCTTACCGGTCTTGCGTATCTAAAATTCCATTCAAATGATCTGCATTTACAGAACCCGTCGTGTGAAGGTTAGACATGCTTTCCTCCTTATTGGCACCGACACAGTATAGCATACTATTAGGAACACATTTTCGGTGAAAAACGCTGTATTTTACGGCCGTTTCTTCTCACCGTTCATCTTCTTCACGAGCCGCACGGTAAACAGGGTAAACAACCCCATCCCCAACAGCCGTCCCGCCGCACTGAGGCCAAAGATAAGCTGGTAGCTCACGGCATCGGCCAGGTAGCCGCCCAGCATAGGCCCAATGACAGCGCTGGAGAAGACGGCCGTCTGGTACAAAGCCACCGCCCGCGGCCGCTGCTCATCCGGCGTGAGGGTCAGCAGCAGGTTGAAGTTGGCCAGGTTATAACCGGCCCACAAAAAGCCGCCAAACGTGTTGATGATGCCCACCTGCCAATCGGCCGTGATGAACACCCAGGCCAGCGGCAAACCAGGAATCAAAAATCCGGTGGCCAGCTGCACCCAGAGCGCGCCGCGCACGTCCAGCAGACGGCCAAACACCCGCTGCCCCACCAGCGCCGTCAGGCTGCTGACGCTGGCTAGCAAACCAATGGTCGTAGCTGTGGATTGAAAAACGTTGACCAGATAAACGTTGAAAAATGGGGCCGCCACCTGCAAGGCCAAATTCCAGACAAAAGCACTCACCACCAGGCCAACATAGCCCGGCGTCTGGCGAATGGCGCGCCGTAGGTCCCCGCGATGATGCTCCGTTTGCTGCGCCTCGCTGGCAGCCGGTTCCTCAATGCGCCGAAAGCTGAAGGTGCTGATCATGCCGAAGATAAAGGCTAAAAAGAAGATTGTCTGGTAACCAAAATGTTCGTAATCAGCCCAGCCATTGCCCAGGCTGATAATGCGACCCGCCAGCGGGGCAACCAGCAGCGCGGCCATGCCCATGGCCATGTTGCGGCTGCCAAAATAGCGCCCACGCATCGCGTTGGGCACCAAATCAGCCACCAGGGAGGTCCAGCCGGGGTTGGCCAGATTGCCCATAAAGGCGCGCACCCCGTTCAAAATGATAATCGTGGTAATAGCCAGCACCGGCTGCATAATGACAAAAGGCACCATCGCCAACAAAAGGAGCACAATGCGGGCCACGCCGCCGCCGCTCCAGACAACGACAGATTTGCGCTGACCCGCCCGCTCAACCAGCCGGGCACCGGGGAATAGAGCGAGAGCCCCCAGCAGGTTGGCAACGGCCGTCATCGTGCCTACCTGCCCATTGGTGGCCCCATATGCCAGGACAAACAGGGTAACAAAACCCAGGTAGAAGTTTTCGCTGATGGCGGCAAACAAGCCATCGAGCCAGAAGTAGCGCAGGCTGCGCACGGTTTGTGGCGCTAAATCTTCTGCCTGATGGGCTAAACTTTCGTCAAGGGGTTTAACAATGGCATGCCAGTTGAGGCGGTGCGGCCGTAAATAATCAACATTGGCACTGACCCGGCGCTGAACAAACGTTTTGCGCCAGCGGCCAGGTGACGATGTGGGGCGTTTTGCAGACATTCCGCAATTATAGGCGAATCGAAGCAACTATTCGAAATTTGGGAGCAAACCTGACAGGTTTTCAAAAGAGCTTATAGTCAAAATTGCCCTGCATGGCGATGCACCGTTATTGAGTAGATCATGTGCAAACCTGTCAGGTTTTTAGAAGTCAGCGGGAGATGAGGGGGAGGTAGGTTTGGAGGCCGGCCCAGAAGTCGGTGTTGTATTGGGTGGCCGGATCGCCAAAGAGGGTGAAGGTGTCCAGCAAATCGAGGTTGGCGGGTCGATTGGTGAACAAGTTGAGCTTACCGGCAAGTACGGCCGTTCCCAACCCCACCTCACCATCTGCAATCAACGACTGCAAAAAGCCGCCGGCCAGCGCATCATGCCCGGTGCCCACACCCAAGCCGGTGGCCCCCCACACGGCGACGGCCCCACCGTTGGCATGGCGCAGCAGGGCTTCGTCCAGGGTATCCCAAAACGGCTGGGCAAAGGAGCCGGTAAAGCAAGTCATCTGCAAAACCACCGGCAGTCGCGCCCCGTTGCTCAGATTGGCCACATCATCCAGATGGAAAAAGCGCTCGGCACCCCATTGGTGAATGGAAGAATGCCCAGTGTACACCAGCAAGCCTGTTCCATTCTGCCATTTTTGTTGTACCTGGGTTTGCATATTTGCTTCGCTAAGCTGGGCCGGATTGTAGTTCAGGCTGCTGGCCTGCCACGGATCGGCCACGTAAGTTTGCTGCAGGCTGGCGGAATGGGCGGCAAAGTTTCCGGCGGCGTCGCTGTCATCGGCAATGAAGGTGACACGGCCGTTCCAATCCCCCAGAAACGGTTTGGTCTCGTATTCTACAATTTTGGTTACAATCGTTTGCGCTTCGGCCAGACTGTTGACCGGCAGGCGGCCAATGAGCATGTCCGGCAGCAAATCGTCGCCATCGACGGTGACAAAGCGGTTGTCGGCAGCCACTTCACCTACCCACGGGTCGGCGTCGGCCAGGTAAGGCGGCAGCCAGGTGGTTTGCGAATCGGCACGATACCGTTTGGGGTCCGTTGTGCCATCGCCTACCAGCAGGACGTAGGTAGAGGCCGGGCTAACGTTGTGATAAAGGTGGCTCAGGTAGCTGCGGATCGCCTCGGGGGTGGAACGGCCGTCGCCAAAGCCATCATACACCGCCTGTACATCCACCACCTGCACCGACAGCCCCTGACTTTGCCGCAAATTGACCAGCGGTGCTAATACCGGAATGAAGCTGGCGTGGCTGATGATGATCATGTCGGCGCTGTCAGCCGGGAGCGGGCGCGGCAGGCGTACGGCCGCAGGCGCGTGCAAACTGCTGCTGTTGGTAATGAGGTATTGGTGGCCGTTGGCGTTGGGATCGCCCCAGGTAACCTGACCATTTTGCCAGCTCGTGCCGCTCAAAACGGCCGGCACAGCGGGATTGGTGACATCATAAAGGCGCAAACCAGTGCCGCTGCTCAGGGCAGCGGTGTAAGCGCGGCGGGCCGATGCTCCCTGGACAAAAAGCTGCTCGGCGGTAGCGATGGAACTGCCGTTGTAGCCATAGCGCACGGCAAAGGCGTCCAGCCAGAGGCCGTCGATGCTCACGCCGGCCACGGCGGGAATCGACAGGCCAAGCGTGCTGCTGGTTTGCAGGCTGCCGGCAGGCAGGGTGAGGGTGCGGGTAACGGCCGTTTTGCCGTCCCAATTCACGCTACCCACCCCACTGCCGTTGAACGTGAGGTTTAGACGATGGTCTGGATTGGCAGAGACTGCCGTAAAGCCAATGGCCCAAAGCGTGAGCTGGGCCGACTGATTTGTATTGACATAAGGCAGATTGATACTGTAGCTGTTAGACGGCCGTCCTGGCTGGCGCAAATCTTCCCATACCCAGCGGTCCCCATCCCGTCCGGCGGGAAGCTGGCCACAGAGGCAATCGGGCGTGTATTGACTGTTTTGTTCGGCAACGGCCGTTAGCCAAAGCGTGCCGCTGTTGAGTCCACTGGGCGAGGCTCCCTGGCTGCTTATCCGGCTGCCGGGGCTGCTGCCGGCGGTGAGTGTGTACACATCGTTACGCTGCCAGCGGCTGAACCAGGGTGCAGCGTAAAAACGGAACGATTCGCCTGCTTCAAACTGGGCATCGCCGTCGCCAAACCATTCGAGCGGCCGTGTTTGGCCATCATACCAAAGCTGCAAGTGAGCCGGATTGATGCTGCCAACGGGAAAGCCTGCTGCCTGGAGCTCATTGTAGGATACGGCCGTCATCCCCGGCTCGGCCACTTCAATAAAAACAGTGGGCACAGGGGCCGTTGGCTTATCGATCTCTCTGGCTGTGGGGCTGATGGCCAACTGCGTGGGATTGATCACCTGGGCGGCGACGGCCGTTTGCAGCAAATCAGGTACATTGGCAACAGAACGATCAAAACCAGGTGTGCCGTTGAACTGAATAGTTGCTGATACCGATCTGGCTATGCGCAAAACATCACCGTCAAGCTGCACCGGGCGGTAGGTGAGCCGCGCCAGGCGCATGCCGCGCAGCACGCCCGCTTCGCTCAGGCTGAGGACAGGGCCATCGGCTGGTTGGGAATCAAGATTGGCGGGGAACGGCCGTTCCCCCGCTCCATTCTCCGCAAATTCCAGCGTCGGTTCCCCTTCCGGCGGCAGTGCCAGCAGCAGGGAGGCGCTAAGATCATCGTTGAAGCCGGGGAGGGAGACTGTGACTGTTCCATCTTCTTGCACCGTTTCCACCAACTCCGGCGTGTGCCAGGTCACCTGTACCCCATCGGGCAACAAGTTAATTTCCGGCTCCAGGCTGGCGGCTGGCGCGGCGGAAAAAGTGGGTTTGCCATGCCACACCAACCAGCCTAGGGTCAAAAACAGAATGAGGATTCGGCCGTTTCGCAAGAAAAAAATCACAGATTTCGCAGATTGCACAGATTTTTCATCCAGTTATGTGAGGAGTGAGCATCCTCAGATGCGTCTCGGTAAAAACCGTTCGCATCTGAGGATGCTCACTCCTCCGGCTGTTTTAATTGCCGCCGATGACCATTGGCAGGTACAGATTAAAGAACGGCGTCACGTTGACGCTGATGGGGCCGTGTACGGCCGTATCGTCATCTGTCTCCACGTCCACCAGCCAGTAATAGTACAGGCCGTCGGCCGGAACCGTGTCCGTGTAGCTGTAGCTGGCGCCGGGACCGCTGCCGTTGGGAACGGCCGTTGGCTCAAAGTGAATCAGGCTCGCACCGGCAAAGCTGTTGCTGCCGCTGCGGTAGATGCGGAAACCGAAGTTGTCTACCTCCGATTCGGTGGTCCAGTTGATACGCACATTTTGGCTGCCCAGGTTGGTAGCGGTAAAGGAGGTGAGGGTGACGGCCGTTGGCGTGGCCACAAAACCCATATCCACGCTCAGATTGGTGTTGTTGTTGTCGTCGCTGTCATCGTAATTATCCGGTTCCTGGTCATAATCTAACTGTACCGGGTCGCTAACGATGCCAGTTATCCACGGCTCCACTTCGTCCAGGCCATTGTCATCGGTGTCAGCATTGTCGTCGGGATCAACCGCACCGGGGCTGCTCCAGTAGCCTGCCAGCGCACCACCGGCCTGGAAGTTTTCTGCACCCACCAGCACCCGGTATTCACCGGGATACAGGTTGGTGAACTGGTAGAAGCCGCTGCTGTTGGTCGTCGTGCTGATGGGTTGATTGGTCACCGGATGCAGCACAGGATCGCCATTGCCGTCCAGTAGGTAGAGCACGACGCCGCCCACACCCGGCTCACCGCTGTCAATCGTGCTGTTTTCGTTGTTATCCAGCCAGATGTAGTTGCCTAACGTGAGCAGCTCAAAGAAACCGAAGTCAACGGTGAGGTTGCTGTTGGCGTTGGGGTAGCTGCCATCTTCATCCTGGCCTTCGTTGGTCGGTTCGTTGCCTACGGTCACGGTGACCGGGTAGCTGACGATGCCGCCGTTGGCCGGGTCCGGGTTGTTACGGCCGTTGTCATCCCCATCGCTGCTGTTTACGTCAGGATCGGCCGCGGGGTCTGGTGAGACGTTGTTGCGGCTGCTGACAAAGCCATACAGTGGGTCGGTCCACTCATCAAAGTTTTCTGCTGCCACGCGCACGATGTAGGTGCCGGGCGGAATGCTGTCGAAGACGTAGCGCCCGGTGGCGTCGGTGGTTGTGGTGATGGGCAGGCCGGTGACAGGGGAGATAACAGGGTTGCCCAGGGCATCCAGCAGCTCAACCAGCACGTTGGCCACGGCCTGCTCACCGGCATCCAGCAGGCCGTCGTTGTCGGTGTCGAACCAGATGCGGTTACCGAGGCGCACGGTTTGGTAGAGACCGGCGTCCCAGGTGGGGTCGTTTTCACCGGCGGTGAGGGTGGTTACGGCCGTTTGCCCACTCACCGGGTCCGCATCCGAATCATCCAGATCGGTGACGCCGCTGTTGTCAAACGTCAGCGCGTAACCCGTCGGCGGCACAAACTCAACATAGTAATCGCCCGGCAGCAGGTTGGTGAACTCATAGAAGCCGGTGGCGTTGGTTGTGGTTGTGTCCACCAACACGCCGGTGCCCGTGTACAGATTAACCATTACGTTAGCCACACCGCTCTCGCCAGCGTCCTGGATGCCATCTACATCGGCATCCAGCCAGACGAAATCGCCCAGACTGGCGGTGGATGGTGCGCTGGGCACGTACAGCCCGGCGTCCCAAGTGGTGTCATTTTCACCCGCCACCAGATTGGTCACAATCGTCTGGCCGAAGGTGGCGCTGAAGATGTCGGCATCGCCGTCAGAATCGAGCGCATCGTCGCCGCCCTGGTCTTGCCCGGTGAGGATATAACCCGCCGGCGGCACAAACTCAACAAAGTAGTCACCCGGTGTCAGGTCGATGAATTGGTAGAGGCCGTTGGCATCGGTTGTCGTTGTATCCACGTAGTTACCCAGGCCGTCATACAAGTTTACGGTAACGTTTTCGACACCAGGCTCGCTAACAGCCTGCACGCCGTCTTCGTCCGCGTCCAGCCAGACGTAGTTGCCAATGGCCGCCAGCGCCGGATTGAGCTGCTGGACAAGACCGGCATCCCAGGTGGTGTCGTTTTCACCAGCCACCAGATTGGCGACGATGGTTAGCCCAGTGGTCATGTCGGCATCGGAGTCGATGGCGTCGCCACCCTGATCTTGCCCGGTAAAGTCGTAACCAGCCGGAAGGATGAACTCAATATGGTAATCACCTGGCGTCAGGTCGATGAATTGGTAAAGGCCATTGGCATCGGTTGTCATCGTGTCTGTTAACACATTGTTGCTGTCGTACAGGTTCACGGTGACATTTTCGACGCCCGGCTCGCCCGCATCTTGCAGGCCGTCGCTGTCCAAATCTTCCCAGACGTAGTTGCCAATGGCGGCTAGCAGCGGATCGAGCGGTCGTATCAGACCGGCATCCCAGGTGACGTCATTCTCGCCGGGAGTGAGGTTGGTGGGCACGGTCAGCCCGGTAGTGGTATCGGCGTCGGAATCGGCGGTGTCTGCACCCTGGTCTTGTTGAGTAAAGTCGTAACCGCTTGGCAGGACGAATTCAACGTGGTAGGTACCGGGGGTGAGGTTGGTGAATTGGTAACGGCCGTTCACATCCGTCGTCGTGGTCATGATTTGCGTGTTGCTGTCGTCATACAGGTGGACTTCGACGCCGGGAACACCCGGTTCGCCCGCATCCTGAATGCCGTCGCCATTCAAATCTTCCCAGACATAGTCGCCCAGGCTGGCAATGGCCGGCACCAAACCGGCATCCCAGGTGGGGTCATTTTCACCGGCCAGCAGCGTGGTGTCGATGGTTTGTCCGGTGGTGGTGTCCACGTCGGAGTCAGTGGCGTCGTTGCCGCTCAAATCCTGCGTGGTGAAGGCGTAGCCGTTGGGCAGCATCACTTGCACGTAGTAGTCGCCGGGCGGCAGGTTGGTGAAGCTGTAATTGCCACTGGCGTTGGTAGAGGTGCTGTCCAGCAGATTGCCGCTGCCGTCGTACAGGCTCACCGTTACGGCAATGACGCCGCCTTCGTTGAAGTCCTGCGTGCCGTTAAGGTTGGCATCCAGCCAGACATAGTCGCCCAGGCTGACCGGTTGAGTGTAAAGACCACCATCCCAGGTGGGATCATTTTGGCCGGAAGCCAGCGTAGTGATGATCGTTTGACCGCTGCCGTTGATGTCGCTGTCCAGTGCATCATCACCCGCATCCTGGCTGGTGATAGTGTAGCCGGCGGGCGGGATCATTTCTACGTAGTAGTCGCCGGGCGGCAGGTTGGTGAAGCTGTAGCCGCCGTAGGCGTCGGTGGTGGTTGTGTCCAGCAGGTTGTCGCTGGCGTCGTACAGGTTGACGGTGACGTTGGGCACGCCAAACTCGTTGGCGACTTGCAGGCCGTCTTGGTTGGCATCCAGCCAGACGAAGTCGCCCAGACTGGCGGGGATGATGTAAAGGCCGCCATCCCAGGTGGGATCGTTCTCGCCGGCAACCAGGTTGGTGACGATGGTTCGGCCAGTGCCGGTGTTGATGTCGGAATCGGCCGTTTCATCACCGCCCTGGTCTTGCAGGGTGATGGTATAACCGGCAGGCGGCACCATCTCGACGTAATAATCGCCGGGCGGCAGGTTGGCGAAGCCGTACTGGCCGAACGCATCCGTCGTTGTCGAGCCGATGAACGTGTCCGCGCTGTCGTATAGATTAACCGTCACGCCAGGCACGCCGAACTCGTCGCCGTCCTGAATACCGTCCTGATCGGCGTCCAGCCAGACGATGTCGCCCAGGCCGGCAGGTTGGGTGTAAAGGCCCCCGTCCCAGGTGGGATCGTTTTCGTTGGGGTCGAGCGTTGTGGTGTCGGTTTGGCCGAATGTGGGGCCGGGCGTCGGATCGATGTCGCTGTCCAACGTATCGTCACCCTGATTTTGGGCCACGATGGTGTAGCCTGCGGGCGGCGTGACCACCACGTAGTAATCGCCGGGTGGCAAGTTAGTGAAGCTGTAGCCACCGTTTCCGTCGGTTGTGGTGGTATCTATCAGGTTGCCGCTGCTGTTGTACAGCTCAACCGTGACACCTCCAATGCCGTACTCGTCACCATCCTGAATGCCATCTTGATTGGCATCTAACCAGACAAAGTCACCGATGCCGGCGGGCGTGATGTGCAGCCCAGCATCCCAGGTGGGATCGTTTTCGCCGGAAGCGAGCGTCGTGTTGATACTGAGCCCAGTGGACGGGTTGATGTCGCTGTCCAGCGTGTCGTCACCGCCCTGGTCTTGCCCGGTGATGGTGTAGCCAGCAGGCGGCACGACTTCGATGTGATAGCCAGCCGGGGCCAGGTTGGTGAAGCTGTAGTTGCCCAAGGCGTCGGTTGTGGTGGTAGCGATGAAGGTGTCGCTGCTGTCGTACAGATTCACCGTGACGCCGGGCACACCGTATTCGCCAGCATCCTGCACGCCGTTCAGGTTAGCGTCCAGCCAGACGTAGTCGCCCAGGCTGGCGGGCAGGATGTAGAGACCAGCGTCCCAGGTGGGATCATTTTCGTTGGGATCGAGGGTCGTTGTGGCGGTTTGACCTGAGCCGTCGATGTCGGAATCGGCCGTTTCCCCAGTCTGGTCCTGCGGGCTGATGCTGTAGCCAGCCGGTGGCGTCACCACGATGTAGTAGTCACCGGGGGGCAGGTTGGTGAAGCTGTAGCTGCCGTCACCCAGGGTTGTGGTGGTATCGATCAGGTTGTCGCTGCTGTCATACAGTTCCACCGTCACGCCACCGATGCCCAGTTCGCCGCCGTCCTGAATGCCGTCTTGATTGGCGTCCAGCCAGACAAAGTCGCCAATGCTGGCCGGATCAATGTAAAGACCGGCGTCCCAGGTGGGATCATCTTCATTACTGTCCAAAGTCGTATCCGCTGTTCGACCGCTGCCATCGATATCACTATCAACGGTGTCGTCCACACCTTGATCGTGTGACGTTACAGAGTAGCCGGCAGGGGAGGTGACGACAATGTAGTAATCATCTGGCGTCAGGTCAGTGAAGTAATAAAAGCCATAGGCATCTGTCGTTGTTGTATCGATGACGGCATCAGTCGTGTCGTAAAGGGTGACGGTGACATTGGGGATACCAAATTCGTCACTATCTTGGAGTCCGTCCTGGTTAGCATCGAGCCAGACGTAGTCGCCTATGGATGCCAGTTGGTAAAAGCCGAAGTCGATGGTGAGATCGCTGTTGTTGTTGGATACGGCTTCTTGCACATCTTCATCGACTGGTTCTTGGGCACTACGCAGTTCAATCACGCCGCTTTGTACACCGGCAGAAGCGGCCGTTCCGTCATTGTTGCCATTGTCATCTGTGTTGTTTTGATCATCCGCACCAACACCGGGGCTGCCTAAAGCATCTTCATAGGTGCCACCGGCGCCAAATATGTTGCCTGCGTTCCAGTTTGTGGCAACAACTTCAACCACATAATCGCCCGGAGGCAGATTGTTGAAGTTGTAGTAACCGGATGCATCCGTGGTAATGTTTGTCACGGCTGCGCCATTCATATCGACCGCCGGCGTTGTGCCATCAGACAAGAAGAGGGCCAGTTCGACACCCTGGATGCCATTTTCGCCGGCGTCTTGCACGCCGTTGGCATTGGTATCGAGCCAGACACGGTTACCGATGGAAACGGGTAAATAGAAACCGAAGTCAATGGTTAGGTCACTGTTGTTGTCGGCGCTGGCTTCCTGGCTGTCTTCTAACGTGGGCTCATCGTTGCTGATGAGGCTAATTACGCTGCTTTGCACACCGGCGGAAGCGGCCGTTCCGTCATTGTTGCCGTTGTCATCGGTGTTGTTTTGATTATCGGCACCCAGGCCAGGGCTGCCCAGCGCGTTGGCATAAGCGCCTGTAGGGCCAAAGACATTGGCACCGGTCCAGTTATTGGCCACAATTTCAACCACATACTCGCCTGGCGGCAAGTTGTCAAAATTGTAATAACCGGATGCATCGGTCGTGCGTGCGCCGAGAAGAGCATTATCGACGTCGCGCGCCGGGGTTGTGCCATCGGCCAAGAAGAGGGCAACCTCCACACCGGGGATGCCAGTTTCGCCGGCATCTTGAACGCCATCTGCATCCACGTCGAACCAGACACGGTTACCGAGAGACACGGGTTGGTAAACCCCAAAGTCAATGGTGAGATCGCTGTTGTTGTTGGCGGTTGCTTCTTGCGCGTCTTCTAGTGTGGGTTCATCGTTGCTGATGAGGCTAATGACACTACTCTGAACGCCGCTGGAAGCGGCCGTTCCGTCATTGTCTCCATTGTCGTCTGTGTTGTCCTGGTCGTCTGCGCCAACGCCGGGGCTGCCGACAGCACCTTCGTAGATGCCACCCGTGCCAAATACGTTGCCGGCATTCCAGTTGACGGCAATCATTTCCACAACGTAATTACCTGGCGGCAGGTTGCCGAAGTTGTAGTAACCGTTTCCATCGGTTGTAACATTACTAACCGCATTGCCATCGACATCAACGGCCGGGATTGTGCCATCAGACAAGAAGAGAGCCATTTCGACGCCCTGAATATCCGGTTCACCGGCATCTTGCACACCGTCGCCATTTTCATCGAACCAGACGCGGTTACCGAGGGAAACGGGTTGGTAGAAGCCGAAGTCAATGGTGAGGTCACTGTTGTTATCGGGTGCCGTTTCCTGGGCATCTTCAGATGTTGGTTCTGTTTGCGCAGCAAGGGTAATGACGCTGCTTTGAACACCGCCGGAAGCGGCCGTTCCGTCACTATCACCATTATCGTCTGTATTGTCCTGGTCATCTGCACCAGCGCCGGGGCTACCAACAGCACCTGCGTAGGTGCCGCCTGTGCCAAATACGTTGCCTGCATTCCAGTTGGTGGCCGTGATTTCGACCACGTAATCACCTGGCGGCAGGTTGCCGAAGTTGTAGTAGCCGTTTGCATCGGTTGTTACATTGGCAACAGCATTGCCGGCGACATCCACGGCCGGCGTAACACCATCAGCCAGGTAAAGGGCTACTTCAACATTTTCGATATTGGGTTCGCCGGCATCCTGGACACCGTCGCCATCTTCATCGAACCAAACGCGGTTACCGAGGGAAACGGGCTGGTAGAAGCCAAAATCAATTGTCAGGTCGCTGTCGTTGTCGGCGATGGTTTCTTGGGGATCTTCTAAAGTAGGTTCGCCATTGATGGTGAGGTTAATCACCCCGCTTTGCACACCGGACCCCAAGGCCGCAACACCATCATTGTTGCCGTTGTCGTCGGTGTTGTCCTGGTCGTCGGCACCAGCGCCGGGGCTGCCTAGCGCGCCTGCGTGGGTGCCACCGGTGCCAAATACGTTGCCCGCGTTCCAGTTGGAAGGGAGTACTTGAACAACGTAGCTGCCGGGCGGCAGATTGGTGAAGTTGTACGTGCCACTACCATCGGTGATTTCATTGACAACGGCGACGCCATCAACATCGACGGCTGGCGTGGTGCCATCGGCTAAAAAGAGGGCCAACTCTACACCGGCAATATTCGTTTCACCGCCGTCTTGATCGCCGTCGGCATTGGCATCGAGCCAAACGCGATTGCCGAGGGAGACGGGCTGGAAGTAACCGGCGTCCCAGGTCATGTCTCGTTCGCCGGGGTCCAGGGTAGTGACGGCCGTTACACCGGTCACCACGTCGGCATCAGAATCGGCCGTATCGTTCCCGCCCTGGTCTTGAGGGCTTTCAGCATAGCCAGCGGGGGCAACAAATTCAACAAAGTAATCATCGGGGATGAGGTTATCAAAAATGTAATAACCAGGGCTGCCACCACCATCATTGATGGTAACAGTTGTGGCAACAGGCGCACCATCATCCAAACCCGGTTCGGGAATCCCATCGCCATCATCGAGATAGAGGTTGACAGTGACGCCGTTGATGCCGGTGTTGCCATCGTCCTGCGTGCCATTTGCGTTTAAATCTTCCCAGACGTAATCGCCAATGGCTGCGGTGACGGTATCGGTATGATCGTCGGTGTTGTTGGGTGGCGTCGGGTCGTTGCCCTTTGTGCCATCGTCGCCGGTTACGGCCGTATTGGTAATGTCGGCCGTATTGGCCGGCAACGGATCATCAATATTGACGGCAAACTGAACGGTTGTGTCGTCACCACTGTTCAGATCGCCGATCGTCAAGATACAGGTTGTGCCGGCGGCGGCACCGTCGGCGCAGCCAGCCCAGGTGGCACTGCTGCTTGCCAGGTTGAATGTGGCGTTGGCCGGTACAGTTTCAGTAATGACCACACCGGTGGCATCGGCACCGCCAACATTTTCAACGTTGAGGTCATAAACAACCAAATCACCCGGAGAAACGTAGGTGACGCCATTTGTTTTGGTCAAAACGAGGTCCGGCACGATGATTTCTAAATCGTCATTGTCATCGGTTGTGTATTCTCGTTCTTCATCAATGTTGGTGGCGTTGTCTTCATCACCGTCATTGACCGTGCTATCTAAAGTTGAGGCGTCTGTGACGGTAGCCACGTTGTTGACATTGGGTGGACTTGGGGCCAAGTCGGGGTGCATGGTGACTGTAAAGGTAAATGTTACCGAAGCACCGACCGGCAATGCGTCGCCCGCATCGAGATCGTAACGCACTATGGTGTCACCACCAGAGGAAGACGTAGAGAATGTCCATCCGGCAGGCGTTGTTCCTTCGGTGACGTTGGTGAAAACGCTGTCGTCCAGCGGGTCTTCTATAACCAAATCAAAAGCGGTCGATGTGCCTCTGTTTTCTACAACCAGCGTCACCACGGTTGATTCGTTCGGCGTGATCTGTGTTTTGTCAAAATCTTTTGTAATGACAATTTGCGGTTCTACCACGGTGACATCGACGGGGGGAACCGTTTCCGGCGTGCCGGAGCCAATCTGCACGGTGGCGTTGTTGGTAAGGGTGGTTTGGCCAGGATTGACACCATCATTGCCGGGAACGTCCAGCACCACGGCTTGCAGCTGCACAGAGAAGCTGTTGTTGGTTGGATCATTATCGGCAGGAACGGTAAACCCGCTAAAAGTGAAGGTGACGTCGCCGCCGCTGCCGCCGTCTGGAGTGATGGTGGGGTTGGGCAGTGTGCCGTTGAAGCCGGTGTCATCGACACCGGCTGTTCCCGACACATATTCAAGCCCAGGCGGCAAATTGTCGATGATCTCCAGCGAAGGCACGGTGCCTTCAGCCACGGTGGTGGTGATGGTGTAGGTCACCACCTCACCAAGGGTGACGTTGCTGCCGCTGGTGTGACCGGCTGATGTGGCGACAAGCGCTTTTGTGGTGGCAGTGCCGTCTACCGTCAGGGTGGCGGTATCGGCCGTTTCGTAGTCGTCGGTGGCGCTGCCGCTGCCGTTGTTGTAATAGTCGCTGCCATCGGGATCGGTGGCGCCACCGTGACGTTCTTCCGGCGGGCTGCCATCAAGCGATGTCCAGGTGGCGGCGGCCGTATTGTCGATGTCCTGACCGGGAACGGCCGTTCCACCAATGGTAGCATCAAACGTAATCGTAACGGTTGCCCCCTGTGGTAAATCAAATGTCCCTGTGCCGACAGAAGGCACCCGAATATCATTGCCCGTTAAATCAAAGTCGGGCGCAGCGATGCCTGTGGCAGACACATTGACGTTGCGCACATTGAATAATTGCGAGGGCACAGCATCGGCAACAACCACATCATAGGCATCGGCCAGACTTGCGCCAGCGTGTTGCAGCACAATTTCGTAGCTGATGTCGGTCCCGGCATCCAGTGGCGAAGGAACAGGGGTCACCAGGTTTTTATCAATCATCAAAACAGGTTCAATGAGATTGACATCTTCGCTGTCAACGATGTCTCGCGATGAGCCATTACGGGTATAGGTTAAGGTGCCTGTGTTGGTGAGCGTATCTCCGGTTTGGTTACTGAAGACATCAAGGACAACGGCCGTTACCCGTATCAAGAAGCTATTATTGCTGGTTACATTGTCGCCAGCCGTTGTAGTGTCGCCAAAGTTCCAGCTCACATCAACACCATCACCGCCGGGGGCAGAAACGGTGGGCGCGGCCAGCGTGCCGTTAAAATCGGCGGCCAATAAACCACCGCTGGCAACGGCCGTCGTCACAACAGTATGACTGACATAATTTAATCCAACAGGGAGGTCATCGACGATAACCAAATCTTCAGTCACACCTTCCGGTAAAGTCACCAAAAGGTCAAAGGTGATGTTTTCACCAATGGTGTACGTCGTTGGCGACAGTTGTTTGTCAAAAGTTGGTTCAGCCAGGTCCACATCTTGATTATCCGTATCGTGGTAATCATTATGCGTTGGCGAGGCGCTGCCGTCCCGCTCACCGTTGTTCTGGCCAGAAGTGCCGGGGGTATCGGACCCGGTTGTGTTGCCTGTTGTGCCGTTTGGTCCGGGCAGGCTGGTGTGGGTCAGGTTTGCACTATTGGGAATAGTTTCGCCAGATTCGGCCGTGGAATTAACGGTTGCTGTAACCGTTACAGTCACAGAATCGCCTGGACGCAACTCATCAAAATCGACATCGACCTGGTTTCCGAGGATGTTGGAGTTATCAACGGCCGTTGCATACACCGGTTCAGACGTAACCACGCTAACCAGCATCAAATCATCGTCCAACAAATCTGTAATGTTAATATCAAAGGCGGTGCTGACATAGGTTCCCGTGCCTGCTGTAGCCACCAGCTCATAAACAACTGTGTCTCCCGCATCCGTGGGGGTGGTGGTCACACTTTTAGCAATCGTCACATAGGGTTCAGCAATGCGTGTGTCTACATTGTTGGAGCGGTCTATATAGTTATTGTAGCGCACGTCAAAATTATTGCGGCGACGGTTGGCATTGCTGGCAGAATCGTTTGTATTATTGATTTCGTTTAAGAGGAGGGCATTGAACTCGACGATAATCAGTTCCGCATTGATGTCATCGTCATTGTTGGTGACCGTGCCCAATTCAAACGTGGGGTTGGTGCCACTGCTGAACGGGCTGCCGCTGACGGTCAAGGGGGCATGGGTGATAGGGGTATCTGCTGTCCAACTGACGCTGGCTGTGCCATCATCCAGGTATTGCAAACCAGGCGGCAAATGGTCTTCAATTTCAAAAGCGGTCATGGTGCCTTCGGGCACGGTGACTTCTAAGCGATAGCGAACGATTTCACCAATGGTGATGGGGCTTGTGCCGCTCGTATGCGTCTCTGAGGTATCGATAATGGATTTGACCGGTTGGGGCACAAATTGCACGACGTAATCTTCGACTTCCCCATCCAGGGCTGACCCTGTGGATAATAAACCAGACTCTGTACTGAATCGGAATCGCGCATATGTTTTCCCTGTGGTTACAGTGGCAGCCGGATTTACCGAGAAATTAAGGAGGCCACCAGTTGAAGGCATATCTGTGGCGATTTGTTCGCCGGCATCGGTCCAATCGCCATCGCCGTTGAAATCGATCCAGGCGTTTAAGTAACCGGTTGTGCCGGCCGGAACGGTTGTATTAACGGTGATATCATTGGCATCGCCGATGGTCATAACGGCCGTTGGGTTTACGGCCGTTCCAATATAATCTTCAAAGGTCACGCCATCTTCGTCGTCGTTGCCCTCGTTGTCGTCACCCCAGGCGTTGGCATCAGGCTGACCATCCGTTTCGGCATCGACGCTGCTGCCCAGGTAGAAGTTAGGCACGATGATGTGCCGGGCGGCATCGGCCGGATTGGCCTGCGAGTCGGCTTCAACGGGGTAGGCAGCCGGGGCATCGCCATAGTCGGCTTCAATCCACATGCCCTGGTCGATGGTGTAATCGTCGGCGTCCAAAATGGTGAATGGATTGGTCTGGATGTAGGGGCCAAAGGTGGGATCTGTGTCGGAGGTGATGCCGTTGGAATCTACGGCCGTATCCGCCCCCTGCTCGCCGGGACTAAACGTGTAGCTTAGCCCATCCTGCGGCTGGAAGAAACGAATGAAATAATTGCCATTGGGCACGTTGATAAATTCATAATACCCGGGATCGCCATTGCCATCCGGGCCAGTGGTGCGGAAATCGAGCAGCGTGTTTGTGTCGGCATCCCACAGCTCCACGCGCACGCCGCTGAGGCCCGTTTCTTCCGGCTGTTGAATACCATCATCCTGCCGGCCGACCAAATCCAGCCAGACGTAATCACCAATGGAGTAGCCGGGCAGCGTGTTGGCCGCCAGCTCAATGCCGACGCGCAGTGGTTCTGAGGGCAGCAGCTTCAGGCCGCCGCCTTCGGCCGTAAAGCCAAACGAGTTCCAGGCCACATCGCCAACGGCCGCATTGTTCGGGGCCACCATGTGCCAGTTAAATTCCAGCGTACCGCCGCCGGCACCGTTATCGGGCGGCAGTTCCAGGCAGCCGCCGCTGTCGCAAAATTCAAAACGAACCGCCTGCACCGTGGTAATGTCGGCCGGGGGTGTGGCAGACCAGTCGTCGGTACAGCCCGCCGGACCGCTGGGCAAAATTTCCGGGCGGCACGGGTTGGTGCTCTGGCTGTAGGAAATGGTCATAGGCAGGCCCATCGTGTCGGTGATGGGGAAGATGAGATGTGGCCGCCATTGGCTGCCCCGGCTGGAGAGATCAATCGTGCCGGTATCGCCAACGTGGGGGAAAACATCGTACGCCACGATGTTGGTGGCGGTCACGTTGCTGGTGTTGGTGATGATCATACGCCAATCGACGGCACCGCCGGTGACGGTGTAATCGTAATCAGTCCAACCAGGATTTACGTCCAGGGTGCCATCGACAAATTTTTGCGAATCCATCGCCAGAAAGGCTTCGACAACAACAGGGGTGGTGACAAAACAGCCGCTTTCGCCAACGTCGCTATCCTGATCGACATCATCGCCGTCGGTATAGCCGCTGACGCCGTCGCTGCCGTCGCAAGCCAGGGCATTGGTGGTTGCCGCATCGTCCCACAATATAATGCCTTCATTGGCCAGGCTTTGTGGGATAGTGTAGTCGAGGACGCGGGCATAAAAGTTGATGGCGATCGCTTCGCCGGGAGCCATTTCGTAGGGGGCGTCCCACTGCCAGCGCAGCAGGGTGTCGTTTTGGGCGTTGAAGGTGGGGGTAAAAACGTAGGTGGGAGCCGGCGCGCCGTCGGTGGCGGAGAAGGTAAACCAGTCACCGTCTAAAATTTGCGTGGCGGTGGGTACGCTGTAACCGCTGGATATTGTCACATCCGGTACAACCAGTTCCAGCCGCTCCGGCAGCAGGTCAGCGAGGGTCAGCGGGGCCACGACGTTGTTGTGGGCTTCGCTGGGATTGTAAACTTCCAGTGTAAATTGGGTCACCTCGCCGGGCAGCAGGCTGTCGTCGCTGGTGGTTTTGCGCACGCGAGGAATAGCCCGAGTCTCTATGGTGGTGACGTTAACGCAGTAATTGTTGGTTGACGTATCGGGCGTGCCACCTTCAACGTAGTCGGCAAAAGTTGTGGCACAGTTGGCAAAGGTCACATTCCCGGCCACGCCAGGATCGATAAACGTGGCGATGTTAGCCGACCAGGTAGGCGTGCCAGGAGGCACATCGCCCAGCTCCCAGCGGATGCCGGTGAGGTAATCACCGGGGGTCAATTCGATATCGATGGGAGTGGCGGTAACGGCCATTGTCACCGGCACTGTTACCCCAACCGTATACCCATTGCCGGGGAAAGGCAGCCAGGCACCAGGGTTGTTATTCGTCTCGTAAAATCCATGGACCGGATCAACGACGGGGGAAATTTGGATGGATTCTACCCGCACCTGGGAGGGCAGAACATCTGTAACCGTGACGTTGGTAGCCGTAATCGTGCCCTCGTTAGTGTAGCTGACGGCATAGTTGACGTCACCGCCGGGCAGCTCTTCGATGGGACGGCCGATGTAGCTGGAGGGGCTGCCTGCGTTTTTGCCGTTGCCATCATCAAAATAAGGTTCAATCAGCAAAATGCCAACCGGATCGGTGGCAATAAAATCGGGTGAGCCATCTTCGGGCGACCCGATGATGTCCATCGTGTTGATGGCGGTATTGCCGGCGACCGGTTCATCACCGGTGGCTGGCGTGTCGTCGCGACCATTGGGATCAAAGCGCACCATGACGTTTAGGGTTAGAGAACAGCCGGACGTCACGGGAATCACGTCTGGTAAGGTACCCCCGTTGCCAAGATGGGTCCAAACAATGGAATGGGTGCCAGAATCATAAAAACCAGTGGGGCTGGCGCTCACGAAGGTGGCCTCGGCAGGCAGGGTATCGGTGATGGTGACGTTGGTCAGGTTGACTCCGCCAAATTCGTCCGGATTACACACGTTGAGTGAGTAGTTGGTGGTGAAATCAGTGCCAATGACGCCGTCGTCAAAATCGTTGGCCACTCTTTTGTCGATATACATTTCAAACGCACCAGTGGCGGTGGCGGTCACCAGTCCACTATCGAAGGTACCGCCGTCGGTGGAGCTGGTGGCCTGGTTTACGGCCGTTGTCCCCGGCAGCGTTCCCGGCGGGAATTTAACGGTGATTTCTAGAATACCAGTGGAGCCTGCACCTAATGGTTCCACAAAATCAACGGTGACAATGTGACTGCCGCTGTCATAGTTGATACCTGTAATGTCGCCAACGGGGCCGGTACCTTCTACGTAAACCACTTCAGGTGGCAGCACGTCTGTAATCGTGGTGTTGACACAATCATTTGTGATGCTGGCGCAGCGATAAGCAATATAATAGGTAAACTCTTCACCCGAGGGGACATCAAGGGCAGTACTGCCGCCAAAATCTTTGGTGATTTCCAGCAAGGGGGGCGGATCAGGCTGGGCCCAAACAGAGTTGTTGTTGGCAACGATAGCGGTACCGGCAATAAACAGGATTAACGCCAGTCGCCCTAGGCGGCTGGTGGTAATAGGTTGCCAATGCCATGGATTCTTAACGGTGATGAAAAGTACGAGGGTAAAAACAATTAGTACGATGAATAATGGCGTCATGATGTCGTTCCTTCTTTGCTTAATTTCGGTGTAAATGGTGGGTAACTCCCATACGCGGGGAAAAACTCCCCCCAAACCTAAAAGCTAGGCGAATGTTCTGTCAGAATTTATGACATTCAGCAGAAACGGGACTGTTATCCTACTATGTTGATTTTGGGGATATTCTGACTGTAAAAGCGTAGAAATATACGGCCGTATCGTACCCATTCCGTCAGGCAACCAGCACCAATTTATTTCATAATTTCTTTACATTTGGCAGAGGAATCGGTATTCTGAATCTCACACTTCTTTGGCGACCCTTCCCCCAGCAAATGCGTGCAATGAATGCGCATTACAAAATTGCCTGTTACAAAATTGAATTAAAAAACGACATCCTAGATGACAATAGGTCCCGAACATTAAATTACGTTGGTTCGGGCAAAACGAGGTGGATCATGAAAAAGCAAAGAACGGTTATGATTTTTCTGGCCGCCGCTATGCTGTTGGGCAGTTTATTGGCCTTTGTTCCGGCCAATCCGCTGTTAGCAGCAGACTCTAGCTGGCAGGCCACTTATTGGAACAACAAAACGTTGAGCGGCACGCCGGTTTTGCAGCGCAGCGAGGCAGATTTGAACAAAGATTGGGGCGATGGCACGCCAGACCCCCTCATCGACAAGGACAGATTCTCCGCCCGCTGGACGCGCAGCATCAACTTCCCGACTTCCAGCACCTACCGCTTTACGGCCACCACAGATGATGGCATGCGCGTCTACGTAGATAACGTGCTTATCATCGACTCGTGGTGGGACAGCCAAGTGCATACCCTGTCGGCCGATGTCTTTTTGTACGCCGGGGATCACAACGTGAAGGTGGAATATTACGAAGCAGGCGGCAAGGCCGTGGCCAAGCTGTCCTGGGGAGCCATCGGCGGCAATGCGCCTGTGCCGATTGCTAACTGGAAGGGTGAATATTTCAACAACACCAGCCTCTCCGGTAGTCCGATACTGGTGCGCGATGATGCAAATATCAACTTTGACTGGGGCGTTGGCTCGCCTGCCGCTACTGTCGTTGCTGACAACTTCTCGGCACGTTGGACACGAACCCAACTGTTCGACGCCGGTAAATATCGTTTTACTGTCCAGGTTGATGATGGCGTACGCCTTTGGGTGAACAACCAACTTATCATCAACCAATGGGTAAATGGCAATACTGGCTATACGGCCGAAATTGATTTGCCCGGTGGCAATATCCCCATCCAGATGGAGTATTTTGAAAGCGTCGGTGGGGCAAAGGCCCAACTGAGCTGGATTAAGCTCAGCGGCAGCGGTGATTGGACCGGTCAATACTTTAACAACAAAAATCTAACCGGCTCGCCCGTGCTCACCCGCAATGAAAGCCAGGTTAACTTCAACTGGGGCAGTGGCTCACCGGCAAACAGCGTAAACAGCGACAACTTCTCGGCCCGCTGGACGCGTTCATTGAACTTTGTCGCCGGACGGTATCGCTTCACGGCAACGTCAGACGACGGGGTGCGCATGTGGGTAAATGGCCAGTTGGTTATCAACGGCTGGAGCGATCATCAACCACAGACGTTCACCGGCGATATCGATTTGCCCAACGGCTCGGTCCCGCTGCAAGTGGAGTATTATGAATCGACTGGTGGTGCGCGTGTAGAAGTAAGCTGGACGCCCATTTCCTCCACTCCCACAACGCCGCCAACGACGCCCCCATCGGCACCAACCGCCGGTACGGGCACCGTGGTCAGCGCGCTGCTGAATGTTCGCACCGGTCCTGGCATTCAGTACAGCATTATCACGACGCTGTCGAAGAACCAAACGGTGAACCTGAGCGGCTACCGCAGCGCCGATGGCAATTGGGTACAGATTAACATGTCTAACGGCACCAAGGCGTGGGTCAGTGGCAAATCGTACTATCTGCAAACAAACGTGAACATTGCCAACATGCCGGTCTGGCAAGGCACCGTGCCGGGAACGCCATCAACCCCCACAACCGGCACGGGGTCGATTTACAATGCGTATTATGTAAACTTGCGCAGTGGGGCTGGCGTGGCTTATCCGGTGATTACGGCCGTTCCCGCCGGAACAACCGTCACCTTAATTGGCCGCAATGGCAACACCACCTGGCTCAAAATGCGGCTGCCCAACGGCACCGTCGGCTGGATGAACGCCAATTACGTGAGCAACAGTGCTACGTTCCCCAGCCTGCCGGTTTTGAGTAATTAGGTAGTTGGGTAATTGATTGAAGTGGCCCTGGCAGGTTTAGCGAATGTTTCGCTCAACCTACCAGGGCTTTTCTTTTTTAGTTGCGGGTAATCGCGTCCATAGCGGGAACAAAAACAGCATCATACAATGTTTCTGTTTCGTCTCCTTCGCTAATCATGATAACGATGAACAGGCCGGCATCATCTTCATAGAAGCCCATGTTGATGGGGAAGCCTTGAAATTCTGAACTGTACAAGGACCAGGTACGGCCGTTCACATCCTCATATTCGCCGCTTTGCCCAGGCGTTTCATCCAGACCAAGCTGGCTGGTCAACACACCCAACAGTCCCTCAATCCCTAATCCGGGCGGTGCCGCCTGCTGAATAATCACCGTTTGGTCCAGCGCCGTCGCGCCGCGGGCAAACGTGCCGGGAGCCACCTCTTCCCAGCCAGCCGGCTTTTCGCCAGAAATGCCAAACGCCTCATTACTATATGGTTCCAACTCGATGGCTTCCGTTGTGCCATCCCCAGCTACCAGAAAGTCAGGGGCCGCCATGCCGGCGATACAGACTGCATTTGGCTGTTCTGTGGGAGCCTCCAGAAAATCCTGCGTGATGCCCAGCGGGCAGTCGCCTGAGACGCTGGCACCGTGGCCAATGCCGGGGAATTCAAAATAGTAGCTGTTGCTAAACCGTTCACCGACATCTTCGCCCCAGCTCGGCGGGGTGATGGGATCATACTCACCGGCCAAAATAAGCGTGGGAATGTCGCTGGTAACCGGTTCATTTTCGACCGGATCCGCCTGGCCTGCCTGCCACATGTCACAAATGGC
This sequence comes from Anaerolineaceae bacterium, assembly GCA_002699125.1. GTDB lineage: Bacteria > Chloroflexota > Anaerolineae > Promineifilales > Promineifilaceae > Leptofilum. The sequence goes on along the minus strand of PABI01000129.1, from coordinate 34,980 downwards.
AAAGCCGAATTGTCCCGTTACGATACCGGCTTCAAACACCGGGTCCAGATAGGGGAAATTGGGCGCGGGCAGCACCTCACCGGGCACGCCAAAACTGATCTCTTCATTGCACTGCACGGAAAGCTGCATGCCCTGGCTGAAAAACTCTTGCTGCGCCAGGAAGCTGGAAAGAATGGTAGACAGGTCTGTGGTACGGCCGTCGCGCACATCATAAATCAGCTTGGGCATAATGGGGGTAATTTCCGCACTGTACAGTGCCTGAAACAGCAGGCTGACCATCACATCGCCATTAACGAGCGCATCATACTGCTGCCCATCTGTCAGGTTAAACACCTGAATCGTAATCGGCTCTTCATTTAACTGATCAACCAGATCGGAAAAAACCTGCTCTAAATCTGGGTAAGCTTCGGCGCAAGCGTCATCGGCAGCGCAGCCGGCAAAAAATACGGAGAATGCACGGTCAGCATTGAAGGCAGTTTCTGTTTGCAAATTGGCTGCCAGAGGATAGGCCGAATCCAGAATGACGCTGCGAACCCCTTGCGGATAATCGCGCACGATGGTTTGGGCCAGGCGCGTGCCGTAAGAGATACCGTACACGTTCCATTCCGCGTAGCCCAACGCCCAGCGCAAATCGGCCACATCGGCGGCGTTTTCGGCACTGTTGTAGGCGGTCAGGTCTACGCCATCAGCTACCAGTCGTTCACGGCATTCGGTTAGCGCTTCTAATTGAAGGGCCTGTCCCTCCTCCACGGTCAAATCATCATCCAGCGTTTCAAACGTTAGTTCTGTCACTTCTGGGCAGGCCAGCGACGGTTCCGAGTAGCCGGTACCGCGCTGATCAAACATGATGAAGGTGTGGTTGGCCAGGAAAGGTGAGAACCGATCTTCGAAGATCAGGGGCACTGTCTCTAAAGCATCTCCACCAGGACCGCCCTCCAGGTAGATGATGGGATCCGGCGCGGGATTTCCGCTGTCGCTGGCAAAGATGGCCACGTGCAGGCGAATGGTACGGCCGTTTGCCACATCTTCTCTATTTTCCGGCACGGTCAAATACCCACATTCCACATCGCGGCCACCAGGAACGGAAAATTCACAATCGGCCGTTTCAAAGCTCACATCATAATCTGGTCCTGGTTCGGGCGTGGGTGATGGGGTTTCAGTTGGTGCGCTGGTGGCAGTGGGTTCCGGGGTATTTGTGGGAGGAACGGGGGTTGGTGTCGGTTCATCGGTTGGTTCCGGTTCATCGGTAGCTTCGACGTCGGCAACGGCCGTAGGTTCTGGTGTTGGCGTTGGCTCTTCGGTGTTGCATGCGGCCAGCAGCAGCACGGCCGAAACGGCCAGGCCAAAGCGGTACATAATCGGTATAGATTTCATTAAGTCACTCCTGAAAGTTAGTGACCGTCCGCAAACAAATTAGCAAAATTGCACGGACGGTTTAGCCGTAAGCAGCCAACTGAAAGGAAGGTTATGGTTGACCGCTTACTCTAGCAAAATAGAAACAGTTGCTGCGTAAACGATAGTGGTTGATGCAGCCAAATTTATTACAAATTGGACAAAATTTGTTTGCTTTGGGGCATTTGTAAGGGGCTAGAACTTCTTTGGGTGCTTTTCCACTCGCATAAACGATATACGTGATAATACAAAAAATGTAGCGGATCAGCGGACAAAAATCTAGCTATAAGGCAATCATGTTCACTCCCCATTCATAAAAAAGATATTTAATGGTTGACATTTGTCATATCTTATTTATAATTTAGATGCATCTAAATTACTTGAGGTATGACTTATGTTGAAAAAACCTTTTGTCCAACATCTCCTAAAAAATGGTTCGCTTATCAATAGTGGTTTAGCAGCCGTTATCTTTTCCTCACTTTATGTTAACCCAATGATTTGGGCACAAGATGCCCCACCGGACATTCGGGAAAAAGTGGGGCCAAAAGACAAGAAAACAAAATGGCAGACAATGCTGTTTGGCATTCCGTTCATGCTAATTCTTTTTGGCGGTGTGGTGCGTTCTAACCAACAGCTTAAGTGCCAGCTTGGCGGCAATCTACCTTTCAAACTGGCCTTCTGGCAGGCTTATGGTCTACTGCTTTACTTTTGGCTGTTTGATTTGGTGATCGTTGACTGGCTTTGCCTGGTAACGCTCAAGCCCAAATTTGCCATCATCCCCGGTACAGAAGGCATGGCCGGTTATGATGATTACGCTTTTCATCTGCGCGCCTCATGGCCCGCTTTACCGGGCATGATCATTCCCGCCTTGATTATTGCTCTCTTCACCGCCAGCCGGAAATCATCATGAGGTCTAAAATGAAAATCATCTTTTTAAATGTTCCCGGCCACGGCCACGTTAACCCAACATTGGCCCTGGTCTCAGAATTAAACCGGCGTGGACACCACGTCATTTATTACAACAATACCGAGTTTGAGCCCCAAATCACAAAGAGTGGCGCTGAATTTCGGCCGTATCCCGACCCCCAACCTACCGCCGCAGCCCTGGCCGAAAAAGCCAGCAGTTTACCCCAGGTGAGTGTTTGGGTGCTGGGGCAAAGCCAGCGCCTGCTGCCCTGGCTGCTGGAAGAACTGCAACAGGAACACCCAGATTTAATCGTCTTCGATTCCATTTGCCTCTGGGGAATGCAAGCGGCTCACTTACTGGAACTCCCATCAGTGGCTTCAATCACCACCTTTGTATCTGAGGGCGTCAAAGGGATAATCAATCTGCGCGACGGGCTGGCTTTGGTGGGGCAAGCATTGCCGGCGCTGCCCGCTCTCATCAGCCAGCGCCGCCAACTGGTGCACACCTACGGACCGGCAGTTTTTCCTCATTCGCAAATCTTCCCCGCCATCAGCGACACCAACATTGTTTACACTTCACGGGAATTCCAGCCGGAGACCGATTTCATTGATGACACATTTCACTTTGTGGGTCCATCAATTAACACCAAAACGCGTGAAACGGCCGATTTCCCCTGGCACCTGCTGCAAGACGGCCGTCCACTGATCTATCTCTCCCTGGGCACCATTTACCACAACAAGGCCGAGTTCTACCGCATGGCCTTCAAAACCTTCGCCGATCACCCCGGCCAGTTTGTATTGTCCGCCGGACGGCTGACCGACATCGCTGCCCTTGGCCCCGTGCCCGACAACTTCATCGTGCGCAACTTTGTGCCCCAGCTGGAGCTGCTGCCGCGTGTTGATGCGTTTATCACCCATGGCGGCATGAACAGTGTCAACGAAGGGCTTTATTACGGCGTGCCGCTGGTGGTCGTGCCGCAGCAAATGGAACAAACGCTGAACGCGCGCCAGGCGGCCAAAGTTGGCGCAGCTATCGTCGTCGGGGATCGTCCGCCATACGGCCGTACCCAACCCCACGAGCTGCGCCAGGCCCTTACCCAGGTGCTGGCAGAGAGCGCCTACCGGCAGGCCGCCGAGGCAATCGGACGGTCTTTCCGGCAGGCAGGCGGTTATCAGCGGGCTGCTGATCTTATCGAAGCGGTTAGTGCCCATTCGCGAATAAGTTAGCGGAATTGGCGAATGGGCTTAAAGTAGCCGTTCGTTCGGTTCCGAAATCGCTATGTTAATTCCGAACGGCTACTTAATAGCCCAGTTTTAGAGTAGCCTCCTCCAGGCTGCTCGCCTTGCCGATGAGGGTGACCTCGTCCTGCAAACGGACCCGCGTATAGCCGTGGGGCACAATCGAACTGCCGTTACGCGTCAGATCAACAAAGAGCACATCGTTGGGCAGGCGCAGGTCACGCACCAGCAGGCCGTCTACGTCTCGGTTGCTGACGGTTACCTGAACCATCTCCCGGCCCGAGTCCTGGTGCAGCAGCACAGCGGCCGTTTGCGGCGAGCGCACCGACTGATTGAGCAGGGAAACCATCGCCGAGGCCGGATCGAGCACCAACGCCCCCATTTCGGTAAACTTCTCTACCATGTTCAGGGCATTTGGCCGCACAATCGGCCGTTTCACGCCAAACTTCATCTGGGACAGCTCCGCCACGTTCAGATTCTCTTCGTCATCCGGCAGCATGGCGACGACGGCATCGATCGAGCTGTCGATCAATTCAGCCAGCGTTTCTTCATTAATCACCGGCAAGTAATGCTCAGATAGATCCTCATGGGACAAACGCTCCACGTGATCCCGGTTGGTGTCGGCCAGGATGACCTGCCAGTTGGCCGCCTGAAGCTGGCGCGCCAGCTCAATCGACTGCGCCTCGATGCCCAGAATCAGCACATCACGCACCTCATCGGCCGTAGCCGTCATCGGCAAATTGGTCTCCCCGGCCCGGCGCAGCGCCGACTTGAGGAACATTGGGCCAAAAATTTCGTTTAGCACCACCACAGAAATAACCAACGTGGCAAAGGCATCTCCCAGAGCCGGGAACTCCACCGCCACTTCGCGAGCCAGCCCTAGGGCAATGCCGGCCTGGGTAATCAGCCCCATCCAGGCATATCGGTTGAATGAGGCCGGCTCCCCTGCCGCCCTGCCGCCCAAATAGGAGCCGATAGCAATGCCGCCGCCCCGCACTACGAACAAAGCCAGCGCCACCGGCAGCGTGGCCAGCAAAATATCCAGCTTCAACGCAACGCCGGTGAGCGTAAAGAACGCCACGTAAACGGCCGGCCCCACATCATGCAGCAAGCTGGCAAACTCATCGCGGAAATTGGTGAAGTTGGTGACGTAGAAACCAGCAATCATCGCCACCAGCAATGGTTCGATGTGAATTTCCAGCGGCAGATTGTCATGTGAATAATCCACCAGCCAAAACGCGCTGGCAAACACCGCAAACCCAATCAACAGCAGCAGGGCAATTTTGAAGTAGCTCTTTAAGGATGTACCCAGAACGGCCTGCAGCATTTTGCCCACCAGCCAGCCGGCTAAAATCGCCGCCGCTAAATCAATGAACAGCAGCAGGGCAAAGCTGGCGCTGAAGCCCAGACCGGTGAGCAAGGCGCTGGAGATCGCCACACTAACGGCAAACAGCAGGATGATAACCACATCCATGGTCACCGTAATACCGAGCACGGTTGCGGTGAATGACCCTTTGGCTCGCACCTCTTTGATGACGGCAATAGTGGAGGCCGGAGAAAGCGCAAGAAGAATGGTGCTGCCCAGAACCGCCACCGCGATGCGGCTGGTTGTTTCCATGCCTCGCGTAAATGAGATAATGTCGGTTAGCAGATAGAGCGCGACCCCGGATAGCACGAGTGTGACCAGCATCACGCTGCCGGTCACCCAGCTAATGCTCTTGAGACGGCTGCGAATTTCCTTGAGATAAAGTTCACTGCCGGCCACAAAGGCAATCACCGCCAGGGAAATTTCGTCGATGAAGCGCAAATCTGTTGAGGCCCCTTCGGGAATGAGATTTAAAATAAACGGGCCGGCTACCATGCCGGCCAGCAAATAACCGGTGATGTAGGGCAAGCCTACCTGGGAAAACCATTGCCCAATTTTCTTGGCAGCCAACGCCACAAAGAAAAAGCTGATGGTAAGAATTACAAGTTGCATCAATTAAACTCCTTTCATCCGGCAATTTTGGTGATGCACCTGGATGGTGCTGCCGGTAATTGTTCCGTCACAAAGAAAAAGGACCGATCAAGTGCCTTGTAGAGACCCCTTGTCGGCCCACTTTGAAATGAAGCTGTTTTACGAAAAATAACCATAAGTGCTGTCCATCCTGGATTATTGTTGATTCACCTTTGCCCAATAATCCAGAAAGAATCGAATAACCTCAAAAGTGCATCCAAGACCGTATTCTAGCCCACTTGTAAAGATTTTGTCAAGATATTGTCTTGGTTTTTCAAAACTATTAAGGTGTGCCGCAGGACACGGCCGTTCCGCTCAATCCCATATTCCTGATCCCGGCACCCCTTGAAAGTGACAAAGGATAGTAGACATCTGGCACGGTGAGAGGTAGGATTCCTGGAAATAATTGGCGATAAAAAAGATTTAGGGAGGACAAAAGATGTCTGAGCAGTCTGAGCCATCTGACCCACTATTTGCTGAATTCACGCCGCCCAGCTATGAGGAATGGGTTGAAGCAACCGTGCAAACGTTGAAAGGACGGCCGTTTGCCCACCTGTCTACCCAAACCGCGGAAGGCATTGAGATACGGCCGTTCTACACCACTACTGACAGCCCAAACAATCCCGGCCGGCCGGGCCAGCCTCCCTACCGCCGCGGCCCAAACGCCCAGGGGTACGTCTCCCGACCCTGGCTCATTGCCCAGCCAATCCCGGCGGAAACGCCGCAGCAGTTTAACCGCACGCTGCTGGCAGATTTAAAACGAGGGCAAACGGCCGTTTACCTGCAACCGGACTGTCCTCCCGTCGAGTCGGTAGACGATCTGGCCACAGCGCTAGACAGCGTGCTGTTTGCCGCCGCCCCCATTTTGCTGGCCGGCAAACCTACAATCTTGTCGCTGCTCAAACAGCTGATTGACCAAACCGGCCAGCCGCTGGGCGATCTCCAGGGCGGCCTGCTGTATGATCCGCTGGCCGCCTTGGTGCAGCAGGGCAGCACCCCGCTGGACGACGCCTACCAGGCAGCAGCCGACCAAATGCGCTGGGCGGTAGAGAATGCACCAAGATTTACGACGTTGGCGGTGGATACGGCCGTCTACCATAACGGCGGCGCAAACGCCGTGCAGGAACTGGCGTTTGCTCTGGCCACGGGGGTTCAGCACATTCGTGCGCTGCAGGCACATGGCCTGACGCTAGACGACATTGCCGGCCAGCTTCGCTTTGTCTTTGCCATCGGCGGCGATTTTTTCATGGAAATCGGCAAGCTGCGCGCCGCCCGGCAGCTGTGGACACAAGTGATTGCCGCCTTTGGTGGTGACGCCGCGGCGCAAAAAATGAAGATACATACCGAGACAGGCACAGCCAACAAAAGCCGTCTCGATCCTTATGTAAATATGCTGCGCACCACCACAGAAACGTTTGCCGCCGCTGTGGGTTGCGTAGATAGTCTGCTCACCCGGCCGTTCAGCCATCCTTTTACCGCAGAGCCAGATGCCTTTGCCCGGCGCATCGCCCGCAACCAGCAGCTCATTTTGCAGGAAGAAGCCAACCTCACCCAGCTTATAGACCCGGCAGGCGGCGCCTATTACGCCGAATGGCTCACCGACCAGCTGGGGCAGGCGGCATGGAAATTGTTCCAGGAGATTGAAGCAAACGGTGGCATGGTATCGGCGCTGCAGGCTGGGCTGCCGCAAAAATGGGTAACGGATACGGCCGCAGCCCGCGCCGCCAGACTGGCCAAAAAGCAGGATGTGTTGGTGGGGGTGAACCAGTATGCCAACGTCGGCGAACCGCTGTCAGTAATCGATGATCGGTATTCGGCAATCACCGAACAAACTTCTGCCGCTGCAATCCAAATAACGCCTCTCAAACCGATTCGGTTAGCGGAGCCGTTTGAGGCGCTGCGGGATTGGGCGGAACAGTTTGCGCGGGAAAACGGCCGTCGCCCACAAATCTTCCTGGCCAACATGGGGCCGCTGCGCCAGCACAAAACCCGCGCCGACTTCGCCCGCAGCTTTTTTGAGGTGGGCGGCTTTGAGTTGATTGATTCAGAGGGGTTTGATTCGCCAGAAGCGGCCGCCAGTGCTGCACTTGAATCTGGGGCCAAAGCGGTTGTCATTTGCTCCACAGACGAGACGTACCCGGAAATTGTACGGCCGTTGCTGCAGAGCATCAAAACGCAGCAGCCGGATATTGTCGTCATTCTGGCAGGCTACCCCAAAGATCAAATCGAAGCCCACAAAGCCGCCGGCATCGACGCCTTCATCCACCTCGGCGCAGATTGCCTGGCACTCAACCAGTGGCTGCAAAAACAAATAGGACGCTGATTACCCTGATTTGCCTGATTTAAGAGATCAGAAATATCAGGGGAATCAGGTAAATCTTCGTTCCATTTCTAAAAAGGCAAAACATCGTGGATTATCTACATTCAGACCTCACAAAAGAAATCATCGGTGCATTCTATGATGTTTACAATACGCTCGGCTTTGGTTTTCTTGAAAAAGCGTATGAAAATGCGCTTGCAATTGAACTGCGCGGCCGGGGTTTTCAAGTCGAGCAGCAAAAACCTATCTGTGTTTATTATCGCGATCAGGTCATCGGTGAATACTTTGCTGATTTGATCGTCAATAATCTTGTCATTGTTGAATTGAAGGCAGGCCGCTCATTAATTCCAGCACACGAAGCCCAACTGCTCAACTACTTAAAAGCAACCAAATACGAAGTTGGCCTCTTGTTAAACTTCGGTCACACTCCCAAACACAGGCGAAAAGCGTGGAGCAATCACAACAAACCTTACTTGTCAGAAGACAAATAGAACGCCGATCGCCCTGATTCACCTGATTTAGATGATCAAAAAAATCAGGCAAATCAGGTAAATCAGCGTCCCATTAAAAATTGGAGAGAATCATGATTGAAAAAATACCTTTTGGTAGAACCGGACACAACAGTACACTCGCTTTGTTTGGTGCGGCCGCTTTTTGGGCCACGCCACAGGAAGAAGCAAATAAAACCCTTGATTTGCTGTTGGAATATGGCGTGAATCACATTGATACGGCCGCTTCCTACGGCGATGCAGAGCTGCGGCTGGGTCCCTGGCTGAAGCCCCATCGGGATGAGTTCTTCCTGGCGACCAAAACCGAAAAGCGCACTTACACCGAAGCCAAAGAAGAGTTGCACCGTTCCCTGGAGCGTCTGCAAACCGACCACGTCGATTTGTGGCAGATGCACATCCTCGTCGAGCCAGATGAATGGGAAACAGCAATGGGACCGGGCGGGGCGCTGGAAGCATTCATCGAGGCCCGCGAGCAAGGGCTGACGCGCTTTTTGGGCGTGACTGGGCATGGCGTCACTGTGGCCCAAATGCACCTGAAGAGCCTGGAACGCTTTGATTTTGACTCGGTGCTGCTGCCCTACAACCCAACGATGATGCAAAACGCGCAGTACGCCGCCGATTTTGAGCAGCTCATGGCCGTTTGTCAGGAGAAAAACGTGGCGGTGCAAACGATCAAAGCGCTGTCCAAAGGGCCGTGGGGCGACAAGCCCAAAACGCACACTACCTGGTACGAACCGTTCAGCACGCAAGCAGAAATCGATCTGGCGGTTCAGTGGGTGCTGTGTCGGCCTGGTGTGTTCTTGAACACGGTGGGGGATACCACGCTGCTACCCATGGTTTTGGATGCGGCGACGAGGGTGGATACGGCCGTTCCCCAAGCCACCATCACCGAAAAAATGAGCCGCATTGACATGGAACCACTATTTGTTTAGACAAAAACAGGCAGTCCGCAAAATTCGCGGGCTGCCTGTCTCCAAATTTGTCTCTCTTTTGGGTCCCAAATTCTACGGTTTAACAACCACCGGTAAATAGATAAAATAATCAACCGTACTCCCTTCATCTATTGGCGTGGCCGTGGGAGAAGGCGTGGCGCTGGGCGCTGGAACCGTAGGCGTCGAAGTAGCTGTCGCCGTCGGTGTCGCTGTAGCTGTGGCTGTTGGCGTTGCTGTGGGTGTAGACGTAGCCGTTGGTGTGGCGCTCGGCGTCGGCGTATCTGTGGGTACGGGCGTGTCTGTGGGCGTGGCGCTTGGCGTGGGCGTCGGGTAATTGTCATCGGGGATGAAAACGGCCGTTAACGTCATATCGCCACCCAACATCACAGCCAGCAGAGGGCTGATCTCGTTGGGCAGTTCAACCCAGCCGGCAAACAGGTAGCCGGGAGCCGGAATGGCCTCCACTGCGATGGGCACATCGCGGAAGTAAACGCCGGTCCAGGGATAAGGTGCACCGCTGATGCCAATCGTATCTTCATTAATCAGGATGGAGTTGATACGGACCGAGCCGTGTGCCGGGTCAGACACATCGAGCGTCATGTTGGCGGTGCCGCTCAGACCAAAATGATCCACCACATGCTGCCGCTGGAAGCCGGGCCGGTTCTGGGCAAAGTCCCGCATCGTCTGCACCGAATTGCCCCAGGCAGTTAGCGAAGTGGGACGGCCGTGCCGGTCGATATGCTCCGGCACTTCAGGGGTCAGCACCGCCTCCATGGCATCAATCTGGGCAATCACCCGGTCGGGAACAAAGGCCGTATTCAGCTGATCGGCAAACTGGTTGATGAAGTCAGTGCGGAACTCGTCATTTGCCAGCAAAGCACGCAGCAGCACCGCCATTGTGGCGTTGTACGGCGGATAACCTTCCTCGGTGGCCCAGGCCAGCCGGTCATAGGTGTAGAATCCGGTTCCGCCTGTCAGACCAAAGCTTTGGTCCAGGTCGCCCATCAACCAGCGCCAACGGCCGTCTTGCCCTTCTGGCGCATCGGGATCGTAAGCAACCGTCTGGTAACGCCAGTAATCGATGTTGTTTTGCAGCCAGTCGGTGTTGTTCATGATGATTTCGGCCGTCATGTATTCGATGAAATTCTGCACATCCATCTGGGTCTGCAGATAGGCAAAATCGGCCGAGTCGACCACGCCGGTGGTGGTGACAAAGTCCATCATCGCATTGAAATGGTCGGCGTTGCCTTCTTCAACAGTGCCGCGATTGGACAAGAGGTCCAGCGAATTGTTATCAATATCGTACGTCAGGCCAAGATAGTTGTTATCCAGCCGCTCGCGGATGTTGTGCACACCCCAATATTCACCGTTTAAAAAGACAACGGCGGGACGGTACGGCTGCGTATCAAAGCTGAGGTGCTCCACCAGGCTTTGGGCCATCGCATCGCGGAACATGGTGGCGTAAATATCCTGGCCCGAGTTGCGCAGGATGAGCCGCTCAAATTCGCTGTTGCGCCAACCGGGGAAAATTTCGTAATCGATAGTATCTGCGCCATATTCTGAGCGAGCGTAGATGCGCAGCGATTTAAAGTGGTAGATGGTGCTCTTGGAACCATGAATGCGCACCCCGGCATCCTGAGAAAAGCCCTGGGTGCCATCCGGCTCGTAAAATTCAATGTGCATCGGCCGTTCCCACTCAATGCCATCCTGGATATAGTTAGTGTAGTTGCCGGGCACGTAAATACCTATTTCGGGGTCAAACAAGTTATCGGCGTCGGTGGCAATGGAAATGACGGGAAAGGTGTAACGGCCAAACATATCCGGGTCTACAAAATAGGTCTGCGTAGCAGTTGGACTGGCCAACGCACCTGGTTTATCAACCAAGGCGCGCACGACCGTGCCTTTGAATATCTCACCGGCTGGCGGTGCCCAATACACATCTGGCTCAGTGGTGCGGATGAGGGAAATAAGGTTGGGGTCGCCCGTGCGGCTATCTACGGTGATCGGGCCGCTGTAAACAGCCGAACTGGTCGTCGGTTCGCTGCCGTCCAGCGTGTAGTAGATGGTCGTGTCCGGCTGATCAGTGGTCAACTCTAGCTGAAAGCCTTCAGTATAAAACCCGCCTGTATGCGATAAAATGGGCGGTTCCAGGATGTCGCTGTAGCCGGTGGTGGTGTTGCTGGCGCCGGGCGTTGGCTCGGTAAAGAAAAGGTAAGCGCCAGGGCCATCTGGCTGACGGCCGTATGACAGGTCAGTTTGCAGCGCAGCAGGTGGCAGCAAATCTTCTTGCACACCGCCGGGCGTGGTGAGCACAATCGTCTCGCCTCCGGCACTGATCTTGAAGTTGGTGTGCAGCGGACTGCCGGGAACGGCCCGCTCTTTGTCTGAAGCCCAGACGATGAGAAATTGTCCCGGCTGGATCGTTTCTGCCGGAAAAACCCATTTGAATGGTTCACTTGCGTCATCGGTCAGGCCATAGCCATTTAGGTTGACGGCCGTTCCACCTGAGTTATAAATTTCAATCCAATCTTCAAAATCGCCATCTTCATCAGCCAATGTGCTGTCGTTAGACGCGACGATTTCGTTGACGTATAAAACGGTCGTTTGCGCTGAAACTTGCATCCGTGAAAACAGGATGACACCCAACAGCAAAGCAACTGCCAGGAAAAACCAACGAAACTGCAAGCGAAACTGGGATACACGAAACTGGAACATGCGCTCCTCCTGACCTCAAGGGTCTAAAATGGAAGAGGTGACTGCCTGGCCGTGAGAAACGGCCGTTTCCCTCTTCAAAACTGGCTCGTCCACATCCGATAAAACTTAACATGCGGCCAACACTCTCGCTGCACTATGAAAGAACCTCAAAGCAAGGCAAGCTGTAAATAACAGGTCGGCCGTAAAAACGATATTCGATTGTCTAAAAGTTCAATCCTGCAACGAATGGATGACTGGTTTGGTCTGCAAACTTAAAATGTTTTGGCTATGAACACTACGAGACACACTTACAACAACGCACTATAAAGCACATAAAATTACACAACTTTTACATTACAGAACGAATTACGAGCCGGTCATTTGGCTTTTACCTTTTGGGGTGAAGGAAAGCGTTTACCCACGCAGCGCGATCAAACCAAGAGGCAGACTATTTTGTGGCGATTAGAAATGGTAAGAAGATCGTAAAGGTATCCGCTGCCCCGCTGTCGGGTTTATCGTCATTTAAAATGGCGGCTCTGGCCATCACGCTCACCGGCGAGGACGGGCTGCCATAGCTAATTTTTAGGCAAAACGTTTCATCAGCTTCAACTTCCGTATCTCCCATAACGGGAATCGTAATAACCTGGCTAATTTCACCGGCCGCGAAAATGAAGCTGCCACTTTGTGCCAGAAAATCTTCGTTGGCAACGGCCGTTTCTGCCACAGTCTCAAAGTCGAGCACGATCGTCTGAGCAAGGGGGAATGGCAAGCTCACCACAAAGGCAGCATTTTGGATTCCATCGTTGCCTTCTTCAACAGTAACCTCGTCAATGGTGAAGGAGGGGATTGCAGTTGCTGTGGGGGTGGGTGTGTCAGTAGGAAGAGGCTCCGGGGTTCCTGTTGCGGTGGGGGAAGGCAGCGGCGGTGTGGTTTCTGTGGGTGTTGGCGTGTTGGTGAGTTCGGCCGTTGCTGTGGGTAACACAGCCCCATCCTCTTCAAAGGTGAAATTAAGATGATGGACAACCCATTTCTGTCCTAGAAGCTCATCCCAAACAGATGTCAAGGCCAGTCGATAGTACGGTGCATAATCAACTACGGCCGTTCCACAATAAAGCGGATATTTCCACAGGCCACAGGATTCCTGCGGCCATTGGATGAGCGTTGTTTCCGGGGTCCACGTCTCACCGTCGCTGCTGGTTTCGAGAACGGCCGTAAACGACACACCCCCCACGCTAACCATCTCCAGGGTCAAATCAACCGTCACCGGCGCACCAACTGGCACGCCTAAAGCCGCCAAATCATAAACCTGCCACATATGGGCCGGCACGTTAGGCAGCCCAAAACCGGAGTTCTCAATCGGGCCATTTTTGAACATCGCCCCACCAATTTCCAAATCATAAGGATGCGTGTTTTTGCTGGCTCCACATTTAGAGAGACTGATATATTCGTCATACGACCATTCGGCTGAATTGATAGGTTCTTCGTCTGGATCATGGCTTAGCGGACAATGATCATTGTTAATACCCAGGGCAAAGCCATTGCGAATCACGTCCACGGTCACCAATTCCCCGGCCACCGTCGTTTGGCTGCCAAAGCCAGCCAATAATCCTCCTACTAGTAAGAAGACAGCAAGCACCAAAAGACCTTTTTGCCATTTCATGACGTTTCACCCTCCTGTGTCATTGAAGTGAACTGTTTGCGTGAGGGAACAGGGATAAACTGGCAAGAACATCCCCTGGCTCACAAACGCGGCACAGGTCGCCAACGAATAGCGACTATCCAGTTAAGGTGTACAATTGGATTCCATTGTTAAACTGGCACGCGCAACGATTTTATGGGGCTTGTTTGATTCAAAAAAATGACAAAAATCACCTATGTGACATGCTTTTTTACCAAAAAACTTTGGGGGTTGGCAGACATTGGAGCACATTGGGATACGGCCGTTCCCCAAACCACCATCACGGAAAACATGATTAGCATCGACAGGGAAACCCTATTCGTTTAAAAATAATAGGACGCAGATTTACCTGATTTGCCTGATCTTTCTGATCTTTATATCAGATAAATCAGGGTGATCAGCGTCCTATTCAGGAAAATACAATGAACCAACCAGATTTCACCAAAATTGCATACCAATCTAAATACAAACCGGCGAACGAAACGGCCGTATCCAACACCCAAACCTGGCAAACCCTAGAGCAAATTGACGTACGGCCGTTCTACACCGCCACCGATCTGCAACACATGGAGCACCTCGACTTTGTCGCCGGCATCCCACCCTTTTTGCGCGGCCCCTACCCCGCCATGTACGCCGTGCGCCCCTGGACCGTGCGCCAGTACGCCGGGTTCAGCACCGCCGAAGAAAGCAACGCCTTCTATCGTCGCAACCTCGCCGCCGGGCAGCGCGGCCTCTCCATCGCCTTCGACCTGGCCACCCATCGTGGCTACGACTCCGACCATGAGCGCGTTGAAGGCGACGTGGGCAAGGCCGGTGTGGCCATTGACTCCATTTTGGACATGAAAATCCTGTTTGACGGCATCCCGCTGGACAAAATGTCCGTCTCCATGACGATGAACGGCGCAGTCCTGCCCGTCATGGCCTTCTACATCGTCGCCGCCGAGGAGCAGGGCGTGCCCCACGAGCAGCTCACCGGCACCATCCAAAACGATATCCTCAAAGAGTACATGGTACGCAACACCTACATCTACCCGCCTGCCCCCTCCATGGGCATCGTTGGCGACATCTTTGCTTACACCGCCCGCGAGATGCCCAAGTTTAACGCCATCAGCGTCTCCGGTTACCACATGCAGGAAGCCGGGGCCACCGCCGACATCGAGCTGGCCTACACCCTGGCCGACGGGCTGGAATATTTGCGCGCCGGCCTCGCCGCCGGGATGAACATCGACGACTTTGCCCCGCGCATCTCCTTCTTCTGGGCAATTGGCATGAACGTGTTCATGGAGATTGCCAAGATGCGCGCCGCCCGGCTGCTGTGGGCCAAAATCGTGAAGCAGTTCAATCCGCAAAACGAGAAGTCGATGGCCCTGCGCACCCATTGCCAAACCTCCGGCTGGAGCCTGACGGAGCAGGACCCTTATAACAACGTCGCCCGCACCTGCCTGGAAGCGATGGCGGCGGCGTTTGGCGGCACCCAATCGCTGCACACCAACGCCCTGGACGAAGCCATCGCCCTGCCCACCGACTTCTCGGCGCGCATTGCCCGCAACACCCAGCTCTACTTGCAGCACGAAGCCGGCATCACCCGCACCGTCGATCCCTGGGCCGGGTCGTACCTCGTGGAAACGCTCTCGCACGAGCTGGCCCACCGTGCCTGGGCCCATATCCAGGAGGTGGAAGAACTGGGCGGTATGGCCAAGGCGCTGGAAACCGGCCTGCCTAAAATGCGCATCGAAGAAGCGGCCGCCCGTCGCCAGGCGCTCATCGACTCCGGCCAGGAAACAATTGTGGGCGTGAACAAATACCGCCTGGATAAGGAAGATGCGATTGATATTTTGGAGGTGGATAATACGGCCGTTCGCCAATCCCAAATCGCCCGACTAGAAGAGTTACGAGCAGGTCGCGATTTTGCAGAAGTCGAACAAGCCCTTAATTCCCTCACGCATGCCGCCGAATCCGATGAAGGCAATTTGCTGGAACTGGCGGTCAACGCCGCCCGCGCCCGCGCCAGCCTGGGCGAGATTTCCGGCGCGCTGGAACAGGTGTGGGGTCGTCACAAAGCCACCATCCGCTCGATTGGCGGCGTTTACAGCAGCGAATTTGGAGAGAAAATGGAGATTGAAACCGTGCGCCAGATGGCCGACGAATTTGAGCAGCAAGAGGGCCGCCGCCCGCGCATCATGGTGGCCAAAATCGGCCAGGACGGCCATGATCGCGGCGCCAAAGTGGTGGCCACCGCCTTCGCCGACCTGGGCTTCGATGTAGACATCGGTCCGCTCTTCCAGACCCCGGCTGAGGTGGCCAAACAGGCCATCGAAAATGATGTGCACGTGGTGGGGATCAGCTCGCTGGCGGCGGGGCACAAGACGCTGCTGCCGCAGTTGGTGGAGGCTTTGAAGGGGTACGGCCGTTCCGACATCATGGTCGTCATCGGCGGCGTCATCCCGGCCCAGGATTACCAATTTTTATGCGATCACGGCGCCGCCGCCATCTTTGGCCCCGGCACCGTCATCCCCGTGGCTGCACAGAAAGTTTTGCAAGAACTGCGCCAACGATTAGGACATGATGTGAGTTGGAGCAAAATTTAACTTGCTTGCTTTCCAAATCTAAAACCATTAGCATACAAAATGCATCATGAAAATTGACGAGATAAAGCAACTTATTCGCCAAAACGACTATTTATATAGCCTGCACGCCGACATTGAGCGAAAAGCAGACAACCTCACATTGATGCAAGTTGAGGAAGCACTGCTAAATGGCGAAATATTGGAGTCATATCCAAATACAGGTCGGGGTGAAAGCTGCTTAATCGTGGGATTCTCTGGTGATTTACCAATTCATGTGGTTTGTGGCTGGCGTAGAGAGAAAATCGTTTTAGTGACAGTTTACATCCCACAACCACCAAAGTTCGTTGATCCCTGGACACGAGGAACAAGAAATGAGTAAAAAAACAGAAGGTCACTGCCCATTTTGCGGCGCTGAAGAATATGAAGTTCGCCACACAGATTATCTTTATAGCCATGATGGCGACTACTTGCTTGTGCCAAACACGCCTGTGCAGGTTTGCACTCAATGTGGCATGATTTTTTATGAAGCGGCCGTTCTAAAAGAAATTGAGCGCCGCTTCTTTGCCATCAAACAAAATCGGGAAAAACCAGACCATTACATCCAGATGCCTTCGGCCAATTTTGCTTAAAGCACAGACCATGGAACCGTCTATTTCTCACAGTCGCAGCGAAGAAACGCCAGAGGCCAAGGCTCGCTGGTTTCAATCCTTGTCCCTGGAAGAGCGCATGGAAATGCTCTGTATGTTTACAGACATGATCCTCGGCGCCAACCCCGACATTCTGGAAAGCAAAGATGTTAAACCGGTTGCAGGGCGTATTCGCGTCCTTTCAAATCGTCGCCAGACGTGACGGTCACCTTGAGAAGCTCAACCCCATTGACAGCCGGATTTCCACCCTCTAAACTGAACCGTATCGACCAGTTGTTAAACAAGTGGAGGATCCATGCTGACCTTGCGCCTGACCCAGGAAACCATTGCCGAAAACCGTTACCGCGCCCGCCTGCGCCTGGAAGGGGACGGCCTGCCGCAGGAAGCCATCGCCGAATTCACCTTTGAGATGTCGGCGCAGGATCGGGAAGACATGCGCTGGTACCTGGAAGATTATTTACAGTACCCGATGGACCCCGCGCCGCAGATCGCCGCCCGCATCGAGGCGCGGCTGGCCGAGATTGGCGAGTTGCTGTTCCGCGCCCTCTTCCAGGCCAACGACGACGCCCGCGACCTGTGGGCCACGCTGCGCGCCCGCCTCAACGACACCCGCATAGAAATCATCACCGGCGTGGCCGAAGCCGCCGCCATCCCCTGGGAGCTGCTGCGCGACCCGAAAACGGGCGTGCATCTGGCGCTGCGCGCGCCCGTCTTTGTGCGCAGCCATCCACAAACGGCGCAAAAACCGTACTGCCCCACGCTCAACCCCGACGACCCCATCCGCATTTTGCTGGTCATCGCCCGCCCCGGCCGGGATGAAGACGTGCCTTTCCGCTCCGTGGCCGGCCAGTTGGTGAAGGGGTTGAGCGGGGCGGCGCGGCAGCGCTTCGACCTGGACGTGCTGCGCCCGCCCACCTTCGAGCAGTTGAGTAAGGCGCTGAACCGCGCCAAAGATGCGGGCCGTCCCTACCACATCGTCCACTTCGACGGCCACGGCACCTACATTGACACGCCCGAATCCGGCGGCGCCATCTGGCGGCGGCTTAGCCCGCTGCTGCTCAGCGGACCGCGCGGCGGCAAGCACGGCTACCTGCTTTTCGAGAATCCGGATCGGGAGGACAACAGCCAGCTTGTGGACGGCCCGGCGCTGGGCAAGCTGCTGGTGGGCGCCAACGTGCCGGTGTTGGTGCTCAACGCCTGCCGCTCCGCCCACGCCGAACCGCCGCCCCAGCCGGACCCCGCCGCTGACGACGCGCCCGCAGACGCAGAACCGGCCAGCGTGCATGACAACGTGCGCGCCTTTGGCTCGCTGGCGCAGGAGGTGATTGACGCCGGCGTGGCCGGGGTGGTGGCCATGCGCTACAACGTCTACGTGGTCACGGCGGCGCAGTTTGTGGCCGATTTGTACGCGGCGCTGGTGCAGGGACGGCCGCTCGGCCAGGCGGTGACCCGCGGCCGCCAGCAGCTCGACGCCCAGCCCATGCGCGAAATCGCCTTCCAGCCGCGGCCGCTGCGCGATTGGCCGGTGCCGGTGGTGTACGAGGCTGCGCCGCTGCAGCTCTTCCCGCCGCAGGCCGGCGACGACGGCCTGCACATCACCCTGGCGGCGGGGGAAAGCGCCAGCGCCGAAGGGGCCGTGGACCAGGAGATGCCCGCCGCGCCGGACGTCGGTTTTTTCGGCCGTGACGAAACTCTGCTGGCCCTGGACCGCGCCTTTGACCACGACACCGTCGTGCTGCTGCACGCCTACGCTGGCAGCGGCAAAACGACCACCGCTGCCGAATTTGCCCGCTGGTATGCCCTCACCGGCGGCCTCGATTTTCCTGGTGGCAGCGGACCGGTGCTCTTCACGACGTTCGAGCGTCACCTGCCGCTGCCCCGGGTACTGGACAAATTTGGCCAGATTTTTGGCCCCATGCTGGAGCAGAACGCCATCCACTGGCTGGCGCTGGATGACGACGACCGCCGTGCTGTGGCTTTGCAGGTGATGGCCCAGATTCCCGTCCTCTGGATTTGGGACAACGTGGAGCCGGTGGCCGGCTTCCCCACCGGCACGCCGTCTGACTGGACGGACGCGGAGCAGGCGGCACTGAAGCGCTTTTTGCAGGACGCGCGCGGCACGCGGGCCAAATTCCTGCTCACCTCGCGGCGGGACGAGCGCGGCTGGCTGAGCGACCTGCCCACGCGCATCCCGGTACCGCCAATGCCCTTTCAGGAGCGGGTGCAGTTGGCGCGGGCCATTGCGGGCAAGCTGGGCAAGCGGCTGGACGAGGTGGAGGAGTGGCGACCGCTGCTAGCCTACACCCAGGGCAACCCGCTGACGCTGACCACCGTGGTGGGGCAGGCGCTGCGCGACGGGCTGAGTAGCGCCGACCAGATTGCCGCCTACGTGGCCCAACTGCGCCGCGGCGAGGCCGTCTTTGCCGACGAACCGGGGCAGGGACGGGACAAATCGCTGGGTGCCTCCCTCAGCTACGGCTTTACCCACACCTTCAACGAGACCGAGCGCCAACAGCTGGCCCTGCTCCACTTCTTCCAGGGCTTTGTGGCTATGCATACACTGCAATTAATGGGCGACCCTGATAATGAATGGCACGTGCCTGCGCTGCGCGGCCTCACCCCCGAACAAGTGATTGCCCTGCTCGACCGCGCCGCCGAAGTGGGGCTGCTCACCGCGTTCGGCGGCGGCTTCTACCGCATCCACCCCGCCCTGCCCTGGTATTTTAAACAGCTCAATGACCAGTATTACGGTGAACGGTTAGCGGTAAACGGTGAACATCCTGACCAGCAACCAATTCGTGCTTTTGTGGAAGCAATGGGCCAGCTGGGGAACTACTATTGGCGGCAGTATGAACGCGGCAACCGCGACGTAATAGGCATCTTGAGAGCGGAGGAGGCCAACTTACGCCATGCCCGCCGCCTGGCTCGGTGGCACGGCTGGTGGAGAGCGGTGATCAACACGATGCAGGGTCTGAGTGTACTGTACGATCACACCGGCCGTCGCGGCGAGTGGGCGCGGTCAGTAGACGAGATTGTGCCTGACTTTGTAGACCTGACCACGGATGACCCAAGGCCAGGGAGGGAGGAACAGTGGGACTTGGTAACGGGGTACCGTATGAAGCTGGCCCTGGAGAAACGTAACTGGACGGAAGCGGAGAAGCTGCAGAGAAAAGCAGTGGATTGGAGTCGAGAAAAGGCAACAGCCGCGCTATCAAAAACGGAGCAACTTACTAATACAGAGAAGAACCAGATCCGCTCACTGGCAGTGTCGCTTCACTATCTGGGTAACATAATGAGGGATCATTTGCAAGATCCTGAATGTGTGAAAATTTATAGGGAAGAATTAGATCTAGTGAGAAGGGTTGGTGACCATTACGTTGAATCGATGGCCGCATTCAACCTGGGAACCGCCTACACGGTCCTCCCCGCACTACGCGATCTGGGTACAGCGGAACAATGGTACAGTCGCAGCCTGGATATGCAGGATGATAGCGACAGATTAGGTCGCGGCAAATGCCTTAATCAGCTGGGATATGTGGCCTACGAGCGTTTTAGGGAGACGCAGGCGATGGACGCGGCGGAGGCGGAACTGCTCACCCACCTTAACGCCGCCTTGGATTATTACCAAAAGGCGCTGGCGCTACTACCTGCTAATGCCATCAACGACCTAGCAGTGTCTCACCACCAATTAGGCGTTATTTACTCCTCTGTCAGGCAAACAGACCGCGCTTTGGAACATTGGCAGAAGACCATCAACTATATGGAACGGGTAGGTAATATGTACAGCGCAGGGGAAACGCGCTTCAGTGTAGCGTTGACGCTCTACCAGCATAACCGGCTGGCCGATGCCCGCGCCTACGCCGAGGCAGCCCTGCGCAATTTCCAGGTCTATGGCAACCGCGCCGCCGACATGATCGAACAAACCCAGCGCCTGCTACAAGACATTAATCAGGCGTTGGGTGCATAGCCAGGAGCAGCCAAGTGCGACGCACTTTCTCTCAGCGAAATCCACACCGGAACAAGTGCGTCGCACCTCCAGGAACCACAAGGAGACATAGCTCGTGTTAACCATTGATGATACACAACTAGGATTTGAGACAGCGTGGGAAGGCGCATTGGAAGCTAGCGGGGAAGCGTTTGCCGTGCGTGGCAAGGACAAGCCGCAGGCCAGCATCGGCCAGCCAACGTACTGGACGCTAGGCACGCCAGCACCGCCGGAGCAGGTGGGGGTTCAGGCGATGGGCAGCAGCAACGGCCAGCGGTACGGGCTGGCCCGGTTTCCCTTTTCGCTTCGACCGGGCACCGGCCACCGCGTCCTCCGCACCGATTTCAGCGTGTCACTCTACCCCAGCGGCAGCGGCCCTCGCCCCATCGCCTACGACGCCTATCCCCCAACCACAACCACAACGCAAGAAGGTGAGGTCACAGCCAGCCTGGGGCCAGACTTCAAATTTGCCGGGGCTGAAGCATCGCTGGCCAAAGTGGAAGGGACGATCAAGCTCAAGCGCGCGGCGGCGGCCATTACCGTTTATGGCCTGGGCGAAAGCGACGTGAGTTGGGCGTTTCAGGAGCGCGGGGAGCAGTTGCTGGCTGGCAGCCTGGTAGTGTATGTGGTTATTGCCCTGCCGCCGGGGATAACGGCCGTGCGGGCCATCGCCCGGTTAAGCGCCAACATCAACACGCCAATGGGTCGGCTGCTAGGCCGCCTGCCGGATGAGGCAGAGGCCAAGGTGAGTTGGGTGCTGCCTTAGGCTGGAAAATAGCCGTTAAGTCTACTTACTTCACCGGAAGATAAATCTGAAAAGTGGTGCCTTCTTGCCAGATGCTCTCCACTTCAATCTTCCCGCCCAGACCTTCAATAAAATCATTGGCCCAAAATAAGCCAAAGCCCAAGCCCGTTTCTTTGGTGCTCCAACGCATTTTGAAAACATTCTTGAGATTTTCTTCTTTGATCCCGGAACCATTGTCTTCCACTTTGACCAAAATGTGGGAATCATCTGCCAAATCACTTGATATGGTCAATAATCCATCATCGCTTCTTGCTGCCTGAATTGCCTCCACCGCATTTTTTATGAGAATGCTAAACGCTTCAGTCAACATATCTGCCGAGGTTTCTACTAGGGGCAAAGCGTCGTTTAGGTGCATTTTCACGTCAATATCAAAAGCAAGCTCCGGAGCAAGCTTTTGGCGGGCGTTTTCCAAACAGGTGTTGATACTCGTTGGTTTGGGTTTTACCGGCCGCCACGGCTCATGCAATTGATCAAGACGATCACGAATGTCATCTAAGCGTTCAATCGCCCGTGGCGTCGAAGCAATGATTTCATTTCTTTGCGCTTCTGGAAATTGCTCAAGATAGGGCAACAGTTGCAGGTGCCCGCGAACAAACCCAATGTCGTTTCTAAATTGATGAATTGATTTGGAAGCACTAAAAGCCATGGTGCCGAATACTTGCGCCACCTGCCGCTGTTCATCAATCTCCCGGTAAAGCTGCGCATTAAAAATGCCCGCCGCAGCCTGCTGGCCAAATGCTTGAAGCAGCTCAATTTCTTCATTCTGAAACCCCGAAGGGTGCCGGGTGGCGGCAAATAAATTACCCACAATTTGCGGATCGCCCCCATCGGGAGCAATAAGGAAAAAGGGAATAGCGATAACCTCTGAAATTTTCAGTGCCTTTTGCACGAGCGAAATGACCGGTTTGGTTAACTTGTTTACCGGCACAATCGGCGTGAACAGGGTTGATAGATCATCGTTTACGATTGGTTTAAACTGTTTTACTGCCTGGACGCTTAAATTATCTTCGTAGCCCGGTTTATTGATGTACACCTTCGCCACATCCGGATCAGAGATACTGATCTTCTTACCCAAAAGTGTGGACAGTCTATTTTCCCAGGTGTGTATTTGCTCAAGCGTCGCCAACTGCGGATCGACGTAAAAGGCCTGCACCGGCAGCGAGTCATCATCCTGATTGTACGTGGCCACCATCGCCCCAACGTAGCCAAGCACGTTGACAACCCCCTCGGCAATTTGCTGGAGCATATTTTGTTCTTTTCTTATTTTGGTCTGAATTTCGGTGGTAAGATGCTTGGCCACCTGCAAAACCTGCAAACGCCGCCGCTCAATTTCAATGGCGGCCGCCGCATGGCGACCAAACGAGATCAATACCTGTACATCCTGCGGCGAAATCGTCGTTCTTTTGGCGGCAAACAAATTGCCTACAATTTCCGGCTCTTTGCCGTTTAGCGAATCCAAAAAGAAGGGCACGGCGACCACTTCTTTGATGCCCAGCGCCGGCTGAATCACGCCATTTACAATAGATTTTGTGAGTTTGTTGGCGGGGATGACCGGTGTGAAAAGCGAAAACAAATCATCTTTTACGAGCGGTTTTTTACTCTGGAAGGCCTGAACACTTAAGTTGTCCTTGTATTGCTTATCATTTACATGGACCCGCGCCGATTTCGGATCAGACAAAGAGATGGGCTTTCGCAATACTTTTGAAATGCGATCTTCCCATTGATGAACCTGTTCTATTGTGGCCAGATTGGGATCGACGTAAAAAGCATAAACTGGCAAGGCGCCGTCCTCTTCGAGCAGAGCAACCATGGCACCTACATAGCCCAGCGCGTCCACAATATCCCGCGCAATTCTATTAAATGTGATGCCTAACCTTGTCCTGTTTATCTCAGAGGTCATAAATTTCTTCCGACCATTTTATACAAAAGTAGGTTACCGCTTGGTTCCATGATGTCATGGTGCAACGCTTATTCTGAACAAACCTTCTTGAGTATACTAGAAAATAGGCTCGGCTAAAGAAAAAAAGAGTAAATTTGTTGATTTACCCTTGACAAGGGAGTAGCTCAGGAGCAGTGACATCACGCCATTCCAGGGGATAAGTGACCATGAAAGTTGTCCCCTTTTCCGGCGTTGATTCAAATGAGATGCGGCCTTGCAAATACGTTTCGGTTAGCAGCTTCATGCTGTAGGTGCCCAGGCCACGGCCGTTTCCCTTCGTAGAGAATGAGCGTTGAAAAACCTGTAGCTGAATGTGCCGCGGCATTGCTTTGGGATTGTACACCCAAAACCGAACGTAATCATAATATTGTTCGCAGCCCACTGTCACCGTTTCACCGGGAGCGGATGCTTCAAGCCCGTTTTTGATCATGTTCCCCACTACGCGGCCCAGCAACGCCCGATCAGACCATATGATAACATTCTCCGAAGCGCTATCCAGCGCAATCAGCCGTCCCTCAGCAACGCGATGATTTTGATACAGGTCAATCGTGCGTTGTAGCAGCTCTTTGGTGTAAAACGGGGTTGGCTCTACAGCCAACTCACCACTTTCGGCTGCCATCAGCTGAGCCTGGGCCTGAATTTCATCCACGAGCTGGGCAGATGCCTGCACCAACATGGTATCCATACTTAATTCTCGCCATTCCGCCGGGTCTTCAGAAACAACAAACAGATCCGCCAATCCCTGAATGGCACTGGCCGTATTGGTGATGTCGTGAAAAAAGATGCGCTCCAACACACGACGGCGTTTCTCGTCACTAATATCAGCAATTGAAAAAACGGTATACGGTTCATCACCAAATTGTGAAGGCGTGGCCCACACGCGTAAATCCAGAGCCACAATGTTTTCGTCACGGTTGGCCAAAATACGGCACTCCTGAACGTCTGCTATCCCTTTTTGTGCCATGAGCATCGCTTTCACTGCGCCACACTGGCTGCAAAACTCTGTTGTGCCACAGCCGCCTGGTTCCTCAAACGCGTGGATACACTGGATGGCTTCACCCAGCCGCAATCCCAGAACTTCATGCCAATTTGTCACATGAACAATCTCCCGAAAGGCTGAATTGGCATATACAATCTGGCGCGTTTCGTTCAGGATAATAACCGGGTTGGGAACGGCCGAAAACATCTGATCCAGTTGATAAATTTTCTCAACTTCCTCAGCCTGTTTCAATAGCGTCTCAGCAGATGCTTTTTTTGCTGGCGCAAAATCTGTTCCGAAGTTGGTGGTTGAATTCATCGTTTTTCTTCTTTTCCTTCTCATTTGTTGCAGCCAGGCTTCTTTAAAATTGGGGAAGAGATCAACTTGAAGCTGCAATTGTGTAAAAGCCAAGAAGTTTTTTAAATCAGGATGAGCCCACATTTGGCTTTTACTTGAGCAAATCACGAGAAATCTTGCATGCCATTTCAAAGTTTTTCTGTGATTTGCTTGGACACCACAAAATCGTTAAGTCAGTATAGACAGCAGCGAGCATAAACAACAATAGGAAATGTTGGACAGTTTGTCGTGCCTTGCTGGGCTAATTACGAAGGGACTACACAATTTCTTCATACTTTTTTGTATCCTATAGGTAGGATTTTTGCCCGTATCTTTTGCCTGCCTCATACGTCTGTAATGGGTGAGGGTGACCGTGAAGAATTGTGACGACAAGCTGCTGCAACAGGCCCGGAACTTTGATCGTGCGGCGTTAACGGCCGTTTACGATCAATACCACCCCCTGCTCTACCGCTACATCATCCGGCAGGTCAATGATGCCGAGACAGCGCGGGAATTAACGGCCGTTGTCTTCGAGCGGTTCCTGGCGGCCATCAAAAACGGCAACGGGCCGGAGACGCAGCTCAAGGCATGGCTTTACCGCACCGCCCACAACCTGGTCATCGACTATTACCGGCGGCAGGCGCACCGCAACCACCTGCCCCTGGCCGACACCCTGCCCAGCGACGGCACCACACCGTGCCAGCTGGCCGAGCAACACCTCTTGGGCGAACAGGTCATCACCGCCCTGCAAACGCTTACGCCGGAGCAGCAGCAGGTCATCACCCTCAAATTTTTAGAAGGCTTTTCCAACGCAGAAGTGGCCGCCCTGATGGAGAAACCAATCGGGGCCGTGAAATCGCTGCAGCATCGCGGCCTGGCCCGATTGCAGCAGATTTTAGTACCCCAGCCCTCTCAGCCTATCGAGGAGCGTGTGGCATGACCGAAAAATTTGTAGACCTCTTAGATGCCGCTTTGGAAGAAATAAAAAGCGAACCGGTAACGGCCGTACTCAACCGCTACCCCGAACACAGCGAAATCCTGGCTCCCTTGCTGACTGCTGCTGAAAAAGTGGTGGTGTGGCAAACGCTCCATGCTGAGCCTGCCGAAGTAGCCGTTCAACCCACCCCCATCACCAACTGGCAAACGGCCGATCGCACCGCATTTTTGGCCCAAGTTGAGCAACTGCCCGTATCTCCCGGCCCGCTCCTGCGTCTGAAAGGATGGTTAACGCAAAAACGTACAGCCTTTGGTAAGCGATATACGCAAAAGGAGCAAAAACCTATGAACGCATTATTAGCCCGTGCCGTAGCCACCGCCCTCGTCCTCTTTGGCCTGGGTGGCGGCACCGTAGCCCTGGCCAATGACAGCCTGCCAGACACCCCGCTCTACCCCGTCAAGCTAATGCTGGAAGAAACCAAAATGGCCATGGCCGACAATCCTGCAGAACAAGCCAACCTGCAAATGACGCTGGCTCAGGTTCGGCTGCAAGAAATGACCCAGCTCATGCAGGCCGGTGAGCCGGTCGATGAGCCATTGGTTGGCCGCCTGGAAACCCATCTGCAAGAAGCCCTTCAGCTAGCTGCCCAAACCGGCGATCCTGAGCTGGTCGGCTTGCTAACCCAGATGCAAACGATGCTGCAAAACGAGCAGCAAACGATGGCCCAGTTGGGTGATCCGGCCCAGGCCATGTTTGGCGAAGTCAACCAAATTATGAACCAATACCAGGAGCAGGCGCAGGCCGGTCTGGAGGATCTGGCAATGTTCCGCTGGCGTCATGGCCAAAATGAAGAATGGACGCCGCCCTGCGCCCCTGGCGATTGTGAACCTCTGGGGAACAGCCACCAAAACGGTCAGGATGCCGACAACGGCCAAAATCAAAACGGGCCCGGCGATGGCACCTGCACTGGTGACTGTGAGCCGGTTGGGGATGAGAACAAATTTGGCCAGGAGCAAGACAATGGTCAAAATGGCCCTGGCAGCCAGGATGGTCCAGGGGCCAATAATGGCAACGGCAATGGCGCTCTCTCCCCCGGTGGTGACAACGGCCAAAATGGACCCGGCGCTGGCAGCGGCAGCTGTGATGGTGACTGCGAACCGGTTGGGGACGAAAACAAATATGGCCAAGACGACGCCAATTCCGGGCACAATGGCCCCGGTGATGGCGATGGTGTTTGCCTCAATGATTGCGACCCGGTTGGGGACGGCCCTCACCCCAGTCAGGGAAATGGAAACGGTGACAATACCGGCGACCAGGATGGTCACGGTAATGGTGGTTAGACACTGTTTCTAGCAAACCTTAGAAGCCGGCATGGTTTTTGCAACCATGCCGGCTTTTTTTGTGCGGTTTGACCGACATGACCTACGACAAAAGTCATATCCTCATGTACCAAAGATCAGGTGACGGCCGTAAAAATTGTGCTACACTTCGAGTTAGACAATCATCTAACGAAATCTATTGTCTCAGAGTGTGAACTATGTCTCAGTCAAGCCCCAGCGGCTTTGCGACTTATATCGAAAAAACCAAACAATTTAGCCCCAATGCCCGGCTGGTCCTCCTCTACAGCGCCTTTACCGGATTGGCGTTTGGCGTCTTTCGCTTTCTCTTTAATTTCTACGTCCTCAGCCTGGGCGATGCCTACAATGAGGCCTTTGTCGGTTCGCTGCAAACCGCCTCCTCTTTTGCCTCCATCCTCATGGCTCTGCCCGCCGCCTACCTGGCCGAACGGTACTCGCAAAAGAAGATCATGATCAGCACCGCACTCGTGAGCAGTCTAGCCATCATTGGCCTGGTGCTTTTTCCCTTCCGCGCCCTGCTCATCCTCTTCAACATGGTTGCCGGCGTCAGCATGAGCATGCGGCAGGTAGCAATGGCCCCCTTCCTCATGGCCAACACCTCCGAAGATGAGCGGCAGTGGGTGTTTAGCTTCAACTTTGGCCTGATGACCGTCTCTGGCTTTTTTGGCAACCTGCTGGGCGGCTGGCTGCCCACCTGGCTGGGCAGCTGGTTCGATGCCGCCCCCACCGACACCCTCTCCTACCAGTTGGCACTGGGCAGCATGATGCTCGTCACCATTCTCTCTATTGGTCCACTTACCCGCATCATCATGCCCCCTGTGGATCGTGAACGGCGTGTGGAGCTGCCTTGGGTGCAATTGCGCCGCTACGGCTGGAGTTTGAGCCAGTTTTTGCTGCCCCAACTCATCATCGGCCTGGGTGCCGGGCTCATGCAGCCTTTCATGAACATCTACTTCCGCAACGTGTATGAAAAGCCAGACCCGCCCATCTCCATGGTGTTTGCCATCGGTGGGTTGGCAATGGCCATTGCCCAATTCCTCGGCCCGCCGCTGGCCGACAAATACGGCAAAATCAATACCGTCATTCTGACCCAAATTTTCTCTGTCCCATTTCTCCTTTTGTTGGGCTTGGGTGCCTGGTTGGTGCCCGGTGGCATGGTAACGGCCAGCTTCTGGTTTTTTGTGGCCGGCATTGCTTACATCTTCCGCCTGGCCCTCATGAATTTAAGTAATCCGGTCTACCAGACATTTGTTTTGGAGCACGTTCCCAAAGATGTGCAAGCCCTGACCATGAGCCTGAATTCACTATCATTCCAGTTTGGCTGGTTTATCATGCCGCAGGTAAGCGGCTGGCTCCAGGTGCGCTTTGGTGAGTTTGGCTTTGTGCCTATTTTTGGCATGGTAGCGGTTTTTTATGTGCTGGCCACCGGGCTGGAATGGTGGTTGTTTGGTGGACGGCATCGGCCGTTGCCCACCTTTGCGCCCTCCGTCGGTGACTAATGGCGATTAAGATCAAAGCCTTTCAAGTAAGGTGGAGTGAGCATCCTCGTAAATTTGAAATCTCTTATTTGAAAGGTTTTGCGATTAAGACACAACGTCAGGCAACTGGGCTACAATAACGCAGAAAGTATTGGTAAGAAAAAGTTGTCGGAGCGTACTGTATGCCCTTTGCCTGGATGCTGAATGTCGTCTGGATTGCCCTTGCGGTTGTTGTTCTCGTCATTTTTCTCTCTCGCCTGCTTAAAACGCGGCTTCCCTTTGGTCTGATTGGCTCGCTTGCACTGACTTTTTTGGTAAGCCAGGGTTTGCTCTTCTGGCTCAACAGCGACACACTGCCTGCTTTAAACAATGCTCAACGTAATGTTTGGCTGGCAGTGACCTTTTTGCTGGGACTCAGCACCATTCTGCGCGCTATTAAATGGACGCTGCTGGAACTGCTGGTAAACCGGCGCAGCGTCAAAATCCCCCCTTTTCTGTTGGACATTACGGAATGGTTCATCATGCTCGTCGTCATTTTGCTGACGATCCGGTTGGTGTTTGGCGTGGAGCTAACCGGGCTGTTGGTTACGTCTACCGTCGCCTCGGCGATCATCGGTCTGGCGCTGCAAGATACGCTGGGAAATCTCATTTCCGGCATCTCGCTGCAAATTGAAGCGCCATTTTCGGTAGACGACTGGGTAGAAATTGATGGTATTGAGGGCATTATTGTGCGGCAAAACTGGCGCACGCTCACCTTGCTGACGCGCGAAGACCATCGGGTTATGTTAACCAACAGCACCGTGGCTGAAAGCAAGATCATCAACTACTCGCGTCCCACCAACCGTCAAATTCAGACAGTCTACCTGACGCTCAGCGAAACGTATTCGCCCAATCTGGTAAAAAACGTGCTGGTCGACGCGGTCAATGGCCTGGATGACGTGACGCTGCATCCCCGGCTGCGTTCCCACGTCGTTTCTATGCAGGATGGCTGCGTGACGTATGGCTTGAGCTACTGGCTAGATGATTACAGCGACAAGATCGTTACACGAGACAAGGTACTGACACGGGCCTGGTTTAGTCTGCACCGGGCCGGCATCCATATTCCAGACCCAACCGGCAACTTCAAACTAAACATGGTTCCTGAAAACGCACAGCAGCAAGTCCACCAGCACCAGCAGGAACGTTTATTTGAAGCAATGCGGTCGTTGGAATGGTTGGAAGCGCTCAATGAATCGCAGCTGCGGCAGTTGGCCAACCGCACGGCCGTTTCCACCTACACCGGCGGCGAACAGCTTGTCAAACAGGGGGATCCTGGCGATTCGCTCTTTATCATTAAATCGGGCTCTGTTTCCGTTTACGTGCGCGCGGAAGACGGCCGTTCCGTTTACGCCAACCAGCTCAACGCCGGCGACTTTTTTGGCGAGATGAGCCTACTCACCGGCGAAGCCCGTGCCGCCTCCATCCGTGCCAATGAAGAAACGGAAGTGATCATCATCGACAAAGAAGCATTTAGCAACGTGCTGGCGCAGGACCCCACGATACTAGATCGCTTTTTGGCGGCCCTGGAACGGCGGCAGCAGGGCATCAGCCAAAGTTTACAGCAGGATTCGGCGATGCGGCGGCGAGAAATGGAAAACGGCCGTGATGCCTTCATTCAGCGCATTCGTCGCTATCTGCGTGTACCCTAAGTGCCATAAAATTGAGTAGCAGACACAGCAAATCCTGCTAAAATCAGAGCGCAGTTGATAATAATTACGGCCGTATCCCCTATCATCCGGACACGCGCCGCCGTCCCTTCACAATTTCCCACATTTAGACCGTCACATTTCAGACCCTTTACAGGAGTGTTTCATGTCAGACGACTTCATCTTTCACGGTTCCCTCAGCGAACTGGACCTCGACCTTTCCCAACTATTGCAGCGCGAAGACCAGCGCCAGGACAGCACGATTATCCTCATCGCCTCTGAAAGCGCCTCGCCCGAAGCCGTGCGCGAAGCGATGAGCAGTAACTTTGCCAATATTTACGCCGAAGGCTACCCGCGTGAAGCCAGCCGCCGCCAAACTGAAGCGGAAATTCTCGATATGGATATGGAGCTGGCTAACTACCGGCGCTATTCCGATCCGCGCTACTACAAAGGCGTAGAATACGCCGACATGCTGGAAGCGCTCACCCGCCGCCGCGCGGCAGAGCTATTTGCCGCCAATGGCGTTACAGCTGATCAACTTTATGTCAATGTGCAGCCACTGAGCGGTGCGCCGGCCAACAGCGCCGTCTATACCGCCCTGCTCCAACCGGGTGACACTATTTTAGGCCTCAATCTAAATGATGGTGGCCATCTGTCGCACGGCACCAAAATCAACCGCTCCGGCAAACATTACAATGGCGTCACATACTTTGTTGATGAAACAACGGAACTGCTTGATTACGATGACATTGAACGACGCGCCATTGAGGCCAAACCGCAAATCATTGTCGCCGGCTATTCCGCCTACCCCCGCATTATTGATTGGCAGCGTTTCCGCAACATTGCCGACAAAGTCGGGGCTTACCTGCTGGCCGATGTGTCCCACATCTCTGGCCTGGTAGCCGCCGGGGTGCATCCCAGCCCCATAGGCATTGCCGACGTGATGATGACCACAACCCACAAAAGCCTGTGTGGGCCGCGCGGCGCAATGTTAATCACCCATCGCCGCGACCTGTACCGCAAGCTGGATCGGGCTGTCTTCCCTGGCGAACAGGGTGGGCCACACCTTAACACGATGGCGGCGCTGGCCATCGCCCTCAAGCTGGCTAACACGGATCAATTCCGCGCCTTGCAGCAGCGCATTGTAGATAATGCTCGGCGGCTGGCCAAGAAACTGGCCGAGCATGGCCTGCGCACCGTCAGCGGCGGCTCGGACAATCATTTGCTGCTGGTGGATACCAAAAGCGTGACGCACAATGGGGTGCACTTGTCTGGCGACATGGCCGCCCGTGTGCTGGACGTGGCCGGCATTGTGCTCAACCGCAACACGATTCCTGGCGATGTCGGCGCACTCAACCCCACCGGCTTACGCCTGGGCACCGTGTGGATCAGCCAGCTGGGGTTTGGCGATGCCGAAGTCGATTTGCTTGCAGAAGCGATTGCCACGGCGCTGAATGGCTGCAAGCCGTTCACGTACACCGCCCTGGGCGGTAAGGAACAGCTGCGCACCAAGGTGGATTTTGCCGCTTTGCAGCGCGCCCGTGAAATTGTTCGGCTGTTGCGCAAGGTGGATGCGCCAACGGCTACTTCGACAGGCTCAGCACAGAGCGTTTCCCACACAGTAGAAATTCGCGGCGACGTCGCCACAGATTTCCTCAACTACGCCCTCAGCAGCGACGTACTGGCTCTGGCCGACGGAGATAATCAGGCAACCAAACTGTCCCTGGCCGGCGAGTCGATGGTAGCGGCCACGCTTAAACGATTAACCGTCAACCGTTACCATCTGCGATTTGCCGATACCGCCACGGCGCAAAAGGCGGTCACCTGGCTGTCTGATTTGTCCGATGGCTATGTGGACTTTGGCGATTTATATGCCAAGCTGCCCGGCGCGGTGGTGGTGAAAGCCATTCAGCCAGAAGTAGATGTGCCAGAGCCGAGTGAGACAGAAACGGCTACTTCGGCTTCGCTCAGTACAGGCGTCTCCCCCACAAAACCATTCTTCATTGGCCATGACCAGGTAAGCGACGGCGAAGCGCTGCCCGCCTTTAGCTGGACCGAACCGGAAGATGGGCCGATGAAGCGCACCACCCTCTACGACGCCCACGTGGCACTGGGCGGGCGCATCGTGCCTTTTGGCGGCTACGAGATGCCGGTGCGCTACGAAACCTCCGTCGTGGAAGAGCACATGGCCGTTCGCGAAGCTGCCGGTCTGTTTGACGCCACGCACATGGGCGTGTTCGATGCCCAAGGCGAGCACGTGGTGGCGTTCCTCAACACGGTGCTCACCAACGATGTCTCTGCGCTGAACATGGG
This sequence comes from Anaerolineaceae bacterium, assembly GCA_002699125.1. GTDB lineage: Bacteria > Chloroflexota > Anaerolineae > Promineifilales > Promineifilaceae > Leptofilum. The sequence continues at coordinate 2,285 of PABI01000129.1, read as the reverse complement.
CCAATCCCACTACACCTACCTGCTGCTGCCCGATGGCTCCGTCATCGACGATTTGCTGGTTTACCGGCTGGCCATGGACCGCTTCATGCTAGTAGTGAATGCCTCCAACAACGATAAGGATTGGGCCTGGCTCAATGCGGTAAACAACGGCGAAGTGATGATTGATGCGGAACGGCCGTATGCCAAAATCCAACATCCCGTCCAACTGCGCGACCTGCGCGACCCGCAGTACGGCAGCGAATGCCGCGTGGACATGCCGCTGCAAGGCCCCCGCGCTACCGACATTTTGCTGGCCCTGTGTGATGACCCCGCGCTAGCTAAAAAGATTAAAGGGCTGCCCTGGGCTGGTCTCACACAAGGCAACGTCGGCGGTTTTGACCTGATCATCTCCCGCACGGGCTACACCGGTGAGCGCATCGCTTACGAGCTGTTTGTCCATCCCGACAAAGCGCCTGATTTGTGGGCCGCGCTGCTGGAAGTGGGTGAATCGATGGGGCTAAAACCATGCGGTCTGGCTGCGCGCGACAGCACTCGCACCGAAGCGGGCTTGCCGCTGTACGGTCATGAATTGGCCGGCGAAATGAATTTGAATCCCGGCGATGCCGGCTTTGGCAGCTACGCCAAGCTGTGGAAACCGTTCTTTGTGGGTCGGGCAGCGTTTATTGCCCACGAAGAAAAGCGCGACCAGGTGGTGGTGCGCTTCCGCATGGATGAGAAGGGCGTGCGCCGTCCCGATGGCGGCGACCCGGTGCTGGACAAGCGGGGCAAGGTGATCGGCACGGTCACCAGCTGCGCCATCGACAGTGAGGGGTACTTGCTTGGGCAAGCGGTGGTGCCGGTGAACATGAGCGAGGCGGGTACGGCCGTATCCATCTACCAGCTCGGCGGCGGCCAGCGCTCCATCCGCGTACCGGACAGCGTCAAGCCGGGTGCCCGGCTGCCCATGCCCGATGGGGCGACGGTGCTCACCCGCTTCCCATCACGTAAAAAATAAAATTTACCGCGGAGAGCGCAGAGATCGCTGAGAAAATGTTTTCTCTCTCCTCTCTGCGTTCTCTGTGGCAAAAACCGAAAACGACCCGGGAACTTCCGGGTCGTTTTCGGGCAGAATTGCTAAGTTTTGGGCGAGACGAGTTGATAAATTTTTGAAACTTTAGCTGGGTGTGTCAGGTTCACCTTTTGACCGCTTTCCGTCCAGGTGGCTGCACAACCACGGGCTGTTTTTGTAGGTGTTCAACCAATCTCTAAGATAAAGGTATTGTAGGGGAACGGCCGTTTCTCCTCCGCCGAACAGACAACAGGACACCTGTAAAATGCCTCACTTTGAGGATGAAAATCGTATTTCAGTTGACATGCCGCAGGCTAGCGTGTAGGATTGCGGGTCACGGGCAGGTCTAGGAGCGGGAAGACCGGGTCTGCCTGATCCCATTTTCTTTAAGGAGTCGCAAATGCGCCGCGAGGTTCTTACGTGGTCCGACGTAGACAAACTAATTGATTACCTGGTGCCCCAAATCCAGGGGCGTTATGATTCCATGCTCATTATTACGCGTGGTGGCATCGTACCGGGCGGTATGTTGGCCGAAGCGCTGAATATCACTTACATCTTAACCGCCTCTGTTCGGTTCCCGGCCGATTTCCCTGGCCTGCAAACTCCAGGGCAGGAAAAATTTGCGATTCCGGAGTTTATTCAGTTTCCGGCCGACAGCTTGCTGGCCGGTCGGCGCATTCTGGTAGTGGACGATGTCTGGACCAAAGGACGCAACACGGTGACTGTGGCCAACCGCATTGATGCGGCCGGTGGCCAGCCCGATACCTGCGTGCTGCATTACAAACCAGCTTCGTCACTGTATCCGGGTTATACGCCTACCTATTATGCGGCCGTTACCGACGCGTACATCATCTATCCCTGGGAACTGGATCGCGGGCCAGAGGTTTTGGGCATTTGGAACTGATTTGCCCTTCCCCAACAACTTTGTTACGATCCCGGCTGCAATATTTAAAATTCTGTGTATGCATTTTTGTGTACATGAGACCGGTGGGCATTGGGTCCCTGGCGGCGAAAGCTGTCGAACCGCGTCAGGTCCGGAAGGAAGCAGCGCTAAGGCAAACCTTTCGGGTGCCCAGGACTACCTGGTGGCCACCGGTTCCATGCACATAAATCCGTAAACTTAGAGAATGTTTGCTTAAGAAATTTGGAGCTTATCTTTCGACAATAAAATGGGTACTTTTCGAGATTTGATAACCGCCATATATAGGGCTATTAAGAAGGCTGGCCCAATATATGG
>PABI01000128.1 GCA_002699125.1 Anaerolineaceae bacterium | reverse complement strand
TAATCTGCGAAATCTGCGGATTTTCATTCATGGTGTTGAGCTTGCGCTCATGTCGTCTCCTCTGTTTTTTTCGTGGTCTGATTCAGGCCGAGTTGCCAGGATTTAGTTGCCAATCGACGCGCCAGCCGGTCGCTTCACGCACCAGGCAAATGATGCCCGAATGTTGGAACTCGACCGGCGACTTCTCGGCGTCATGATTGATCATCTGGCCTGCCAAACGAGGCATAAACGGTAGGTGTCCGACCAGCATCATAGAGCGGGTCTCACCAGCCAACCCGTTGGCGACAGGCTTTACGTTGTCGGTAGGGTTGAGTCCTTCAACGGCCAAAACGCTTTTCTTTTCCAGGTTCATCAGCCCCAGGGCGCTGCCGAAAATTGCGGCCGTCTCTGCCGCCCGTGTTTTGCCGCTGTGCCAAATTTCAGCCACGCCCAGGTCAAGCCGGGCGGCCAGTTCGGCAATGCGGGCTGTTTGGCGACGGCCTTCGGGGGTTAACGGCCGTTCCGCATCCTCTTCTTTATCTTTGGCCTGGCCATGTTGCACTAAATACACGCGGTTTTTCATTGATCTAATTCCCCTCCGGTATCGACGCCGCAAAAAGTTCGGCAAATTCATCGGGCAGTTGGGCCACAACATCGCGCAGCTCACCGGTGGTTACCGCATCTTCCAGAACATTCAGCACCACCTGGGCATACCGGGTCGCTGGGCCGCGCCCAATGCGCAATTTGCCCGCAATACGGATGAAGAACTGTTCCAGATTAAACGACTCTAAGCGGCGCTCAGTGCCCACAATGGTTTTATAGGGTTCCGGCAGCTGGGCCGCCAGATGCGCTGCTTCATCGTCGGAAATACGGGCGCTCAACGTACCCAGCACCGCATCAATGATTTCATCGACGCGATCATTTTCTTCTATATCAATTTGGTCTTTTACAGCATTGCGAAATTCGTTTTGTTGCATAGGCACTCCTTGAAATCAAAGCAGTCCGGCAAAAATAATGTGCCAGACCAGATAAAAAGTGAGTCGGGCCGTCACTGGAGCCATAAAACCGTAACGGCGAAATAAATCGGCAAAAATCAAATTGGCCAGATAGCTAAAGCCAAACAGCAAACTCAGGTTGACGGTGAAGCCACTGCCGGCCTGTAAAATTGGGCCAACCAGTCCCAGCGGTTCAATCAAAGCAACCAACGCTGCTGCCAGCCAAATCCAGATGAGGCCCAGTCCCAAGCCAATGATGACAGGTAGCAGCAAGCGTCCTGTGGTGGTGACGGCCGTATCCCACATTCGTGGAAAACCAGTCCGCCGCGCCAGGTAGCGCCCGGCAAATCCCAGCACAATGACGATGGCAACGGCCGTCCACGACAACAAAGACTCCTGGCTGGCCAGTATGGCCTGTTCCGGCAGGAATAAGAGAATCAGCCGCAGAAGAACGAGGGCAGTTACCAAACCGGCAAAAACCCAGCCCGACTGCGAAATGGAAAGGCGATCCGGTACACGCATGGCGATTTAAGCTTAACGCCAGGCTTCTTCAGCTTTCTGCTCATAATGAATATAAGCAGTTTTTAGCCCGGTCAGCACCTCGGCTGAGGTCTCAAACAGCGCCTGCGCTTTGGGATCATCTACTTTTTCTATGTCCTGGCGCATGTGCTCAATAAGCACTTCTAGCTGCGTTTGTATTTTTCGGGTGTGATAACGTGAATCAGTTTCAGGATAGGTTTGCATGACAACGTCTCCTTCTTCTATTTTTATTCCGTATAACTACGGTAGCAGAGGAGACGGCCGTCTTACATGCACAAAGGCACACAAAGTGGGTATAAGTTCGATATAATTTGGAGAAAAAGAGAGGAGTTTAACCAAACGCGACGTCTAAGGCCATCATGACGGCAAAGCCAACCATCGCCCCCGTTGTGGCCAGATCAATGTTGCCGTGATTGTGTGCTTCGGGGATGAGGTCTTCAATGACGACAAAGATCATGGCACCGGCGGCAAAGGCCAGGGCATAGGGCAAGATGGTGCGGAAAAGGAGAACGGCCGTTACCCCCAACACCCCGGCAACCGGCTCCACAAACCCAGAAAGCTGCCCATACCAAAAGCTCTTCTTGCGCGACATACCCGCGCTGTACAGCGGCATGGAGACCGCTATCGCCTCCGGGAAGTTTTGAATGCCGATGCCCAGAGCCAACGCTGCTGCCCCAGCCACACTGGCAGCAGGCAAATCAGCCGCGGCGGCGCCAAAGGCAACGCCGACCGCCAACCCTTCAGGAATGTTGTGTAGGGTAATGGCCAGGATAAGCAGCGTCGTACGCCGCCAGGTGGTGGTTAGCCCTTCGGCGTTATCTTTGGTTGGAGCACTGATGTGTAAATGAGGCAGCACCCGATCCAAACCACGCAAAAACAGACCACCGGCCAAAAAGCCAACGACGGCCGGCACCCAGGCCGGCAAGGTTCGTCCTTCGGCCATTTCCAATGCTGGGGCCAACAAAGACCAATAGCTGGCAGCAATCATGACGCCGCCGGCGAAGCCGAGCATCCAATCCAATATTTTGCGGTTTAAGCGGCGACCAAAAATAATAACGGCCGCACCCAGAGCCGTCATGCCCCAGGTGAAGCCGGTGCCAAATAAAGTTTGTACTAACGGTGAAAATTGTTCGAGAAAAGTAACCATAAGGACGGGTAAAACGTGATTTTCCTCACGCATCACGTTTCACGCATCACAAAAACTTTATTAATGTACAACCAGCGTATGCTTGGCAATGTGCTGGGCGATATGTTCCGCATCTTCGCCAACGCCCAGGAACAGCCCAGACTTCAGCTTGTGCATAAAATGAAGACCCAGGAAGTAAAGACCTGGATACTCCGTAATGCCGCGCTCCTGAATCGGATAATCATATTCGTCCAGAAGCGGCAGGTCGATCCAGCTAAAATCCCAGTCAAAGCCGGTGGCCCAGAGAATGGTGGTGATCCCAGCCTTTTTCAGGTCCAGCCGCTTAATTTCATCTTGATCATAGCCATCCTGCGGCTCGGTTACATCTTCCTCGGGCACGTCCAGGCCAGCTTTTTCAATATATTTGTCTACACCCTGGCGGAACATTTTGGCCTGCTCATCGCCGGCGGCCAGATTCTCATACAGGTCGGTTTCCAAAACAGCCTGCCCATCCTCAAAGTCTTCCAGATGGCCTAACAGGCGAATGCCGTCGCGGGCAAACTGGTGCAGGTTAATGTCCTGGCCACCATCCTTGCCGGAAATTTGCGGATTCGCATCAAAACGCTCTTCCGGTGAATCCAGTTCATCCACGGTTTCATCCACAATGCCCAGCTTGATGGCCCACCACATGCCGTCCTTGCCACGATAGCGCCGCGGCAGGCGGCCAGCACTGCCGGTGCAAAGATAGACTTGACGGCCGTTCTCATTCAACTCCTGAGCCATCTGGCAGCCAGACTGCCCGCTGCCCACAACCAGTACGCTGCCTTCCGGCAAATCTGCCGGATTTCTGTACTCGCTGCTGTGCAATTGGGTGATTTCGTCAGAGACTTTCTGGCTAAAATCGGGAATATCAGGCATTTGGAAAGTGCCCACAGCAACAACAACGTTGGGCGCTTCATAAACTTGATCCTCTGTGTAAACCAGGTAGCCGTTTTCCTCATCGTTTTGCTCCAGGCTGATGACCTCCGTGCCAAAACGAATAGGCGGCGCAAAAAGATCAGCATAATCTTGAAGATAAGCTACGACCTCATCACGAGACAAAAAGCCATCCGGGTCGTTGCCCTGGTAGGGAAAACCGGGCAGTTTAAGCTGCCAGTTTGGCGTTACCAACGTGAAGGAATCCCAGCGCTGCCGCCAACTTTCGCCAATGCGCTGTGATTTTTCTAGCACAACGTGGTCGCGACCCTGCTGGGTTAGCAGATAGCTCATAGCTAAGCCAGCCTGACCACCACCAATGATAATTGTATCTCTCTGCTCGGTAGCCATAGGTAACATTACCTCCTATTCAATTCTTCATTCTTCCTTCATTGTTTTGAAATGTTTTGGAGCGTAAGCTTATGGTCTCAAGAAGATAGAGAAAGACAATGTATCACGATATAAACGGCCGATACAAAACAGGCATAAATTAAGCAACTCTCTGGCGCAGACCGGCAAACAAGTCATCTTCTTCGGCGCGCCCGCCGTTAACCAGGCTGAAGGCACGGTAAAAAGATTGGGTGTCCCACAAGCGGCGGTATTTTTCATCGCTTAGCGCCTGGTAACCAGGCAGTTGGGATTGGTGGCAAGAAATGGCCTGCCACACCTGGTCACGGTAAAGGGCCGTATCCACCCGCGTCGTAATAGCCCAGGCGGGCCAACCAGGGGCGCGTCGCTCGACGCCATCGATCTGCATCACCAGCTCGCCAAACGCTTCTTCGTAGGTGTCTAATGCGTCCAGCGTTTCGGCATAATAATAAAGTTTTGAGACTTGATGCGGGGAACGGCCGTTGCCAAAATCAGCGTTGGCCGCAACCATAACAGCCGCCGTGGTAAACTGGCAAATGGCAATGTGGTCTGGGTGGCCGTAGGCGCCGTAGGGATCAAAGGTGACAACGACGTGCGGCCGTACCCGCCGCAGATGGTCTACCAGTTTGGCAATCACCTCGTTTGAGTCTGCCTGGTCTAGACGGCCGTCCTCATAATCCAGAAAATGTATTTCCTTTAGGCCCAAAACGTTGCCAGCATCGTGCAGCTCCTGCTCGCGCCGTTGGCCCAGCGCTGCCGGGCCGGGATATTCATCTTCCGGACCAAACCAGCCATGCTCGCCGCGCGTGGCCGTCAGCAGGTAAGTTTCCACACCTTCGTCGGCATATTTGGCCAAAATGCCGCCCACCCCCAGCGATTCATCGTCGGGATGGGCCATGATGCACATTAGTTTATGTTTTTCGCTCATCACTTACTCTTTTTAAATTCAATTTTACAGCATCAGTAAGATAACGGCCGTATGCCCAAAAAACCTCTATCGAAAGTTATATATCAGGTGCATACATTCTCAGGGTTTCATGATAATGGGTAGATAAGTTGAAATATCAGCCTCAACCAGATCAACGTCAACACACCAATCAAACGTGTCTGTCACGCTGCCATTATCCCGCGTGGTAGCCAGGCCGCACGCTTCGGCCGTGCCCGCAGCAAGGGAATCCACTGTGTCAACCGTGGCTATGGTGCTCCAGTTCTGCTCTTCGCCGGTGCAATCTTGCACTTTCTCCCCTGTAGCTACGGCACTGGATTGGGTCACAGTGACCGCAATCGTCACCTGCTGCCCGTCTGTGCAGCCGCCATGGCCGCTGGCAACCACTTCGCCTCCACTGTTTATGACAGGCAGTGGGGTGTCAAATCCATACGGAATGGAAATGAGCCGCGAAGGGCGCAGCGATGGCGCATTCATTTCATCTGGATCTGTTTCTAAAACAACATTTGGTTGATCTGAATGGGCGATTGTCTGTTTATGATTGTGGCTCATCTGGGCACTGGCTTGCTGCATCGTTTGCCCTATGAGAAAAATCCCGGCAATGAGCATAACAAATATGAGCAATATTTCTGTACGATTTCGAATGGGATACCTCCCGTTGCCTAGTGGGAATTCAACTCAGGAGCAGGGGCGAATTCCCGTTTCGACAATTGAGTGAGAAAAGGGGTTGCTCCTGTCGTCGAGTATACCGGTTCCCAAAAGCTGCAAAAGGGACAGCTGTCCTCAGTCCACCAGCAGTTGGCATCCACTAATTGGGGACACGGGTCTCATGCCAATTTGTTCCAGCCTACCTACACTTGATTTGCAGAATAAGTTAGTGGCGTCCGCAGCGCAACAATGCTCTCAGCAATGCAACGGCCGTTGCCGCACGCCTTTTGAGGAGTTGATAGAACATGTTAAAAGAAATAGAAAGCAAAACTGCTGTTCAATTAGACGAAGAAGCTTTTAAGAGTTTCCAAACATCACTGCGGGGCGACCTGATCACCCCGGCCGACCCGGATTATGACGAGGCCCGTACCATTTATAATGCGATGATCGACAAACGGCCGTCCCTCATTGCGCGCTGCCAAAACGTGGGGGATGTGATTACGGCCGTCAACTTCGCCCGCGACAACGACCTGGATTTGGCCATCCACGGCGGTGGCCATAATGGTGCCGGCCTGGCATTGGTAGATGACGGCCTGGTCATTGACCTCTCCCCCATGAACGGCATCCGCGTTGATCCTGAGGCGCGTACCGTGCGCGTGCAGGGCGGCTGCACCTGAGGCGAAGTGGACCATGCCAGCCACGCTTTTGGTCTGGCGGTGCCCAGCGGCATCATCTCGACAACCGGCGTGGCCGGCCTGACTTTGGGCGGCGGCCATGGCTATCTGTCGCGCAAGTACGGCCTGACAATTGATAATTTGCTAGAGGTGGATATGGTGCTGGCAGACGGCCGTCTCGTCACCGCCAGCGAAGATGAGAACGCAGACCTCTTTTGGGCCGTACGTGGCGGCGGCGGCAACTTTGGCGTCGTTACCTCGTTCCTGTTCCAGGCCCATCCGGTAGACACCATATACGGCGGCCCCATCATTTGGCCTATTGACCAGGCCGATGAAATTTTGCGCTGGTATCGCGACTTTATCGTTGATGCACCCGAAGACCTTTATGGCTGGTTCGGCTTCCATCGCGTGCCAACCGGCTCCCCGCTGCCAGAGAAATTGCATGGTCATCACGGCTGTGCCATCACCTGGTGCTATACCGGCCCGATGGATAAAGCCGAAGAAGTTTTTAAACCCATTCGCGAGTTAGGCACGCCGGTGCTGGACATGGCCGGACCGATGCCATTCCCGGCACTACAAAACATGTTTGATCAACTGTACTATCCGCCGAGGCTGCAATGGTATTGGAAAGCTGACTTTGTTAAGGAGTTAGGCGACGAGGCCATTGAGCTGCACAAAGAATATGGCTCAAATCTGCCTACCGAACTGTGCACCATGCACCTCTATCCTATCAATGGGGCTGTGCACGAGGTTGGCCGCAACGACACCGCCTTCAGCTTCCGCGATGTCACCTGGTCCCGCGTCATCGTGGGTGTGTCTGAAGACCCGGCCGATGCCGAACGCGTCAGCCAGTGGGCCAAAGCATATTGGCAGGCGCTGCATCCCTTGTCTGAAGGCGGCGGCTACGTCAACTTTATGATGGAAGAAGGCCAGGATCGCATCCAGGCCACCTACCGCGATAATTACCAGCGCCTGGTGGATGTCAAAACCAAATATGATCCCAACAATCTCTTCCACGTAAACCAAAACATCAAGCCGACGGGTTAGACACCGTATCTGACCAGGAGAGTAAACGGATGAATAATTTTAAAAAAACCACCTTTGATTTTGAGCGAGGCGAACTGCGCGACGCCATTCGCGCAGAATATGACGCCGTCGCCAGCACCCCCGAACAGGGCTTTCACTTTCACACCGGACGGCCGTTGGCCCGAATGCTGGAATATGAAGACGCGTGGCTGGAGGGCATTCCCGAACAGTCGATTGCGTCGTTTGCCGGAACCGGCAACCCCTTCAGTCTGGGCCCAATTACACCTGGCGAGCATGTGGTAGACATCGGCTGCGGCGCCGGCATCGACAGCCTCATTGCGGCCAAGATGGTAGGTGATAACGGCCGTGTCGTCGGCGTCGACATGACCCCCACCATGCTCAACAAAGCCCGGCAGTCGGCCGCCGCGGCCGGTATGGACCAGGTCGAGTTTCGAGAAGGGTATGGTGAAGCGCTGCCCGTTGCCGATGGCTGGGCCGACGTCGTCATCTCCAACGGCGTACTAAACTTGATGCCCGACAAGCTGGTTGGCCTACAGGAGATGGCGCGCGTCCTCAAACCGGGCGGGCGGCTGCAAATTGCCGATATTCTAGTGGAGAGAGCGGTGCCGGAGGACGCCAAACGCAAGATCGATCTGTGGACCGGTTGAATTGCCGGGGCTCTGCTGGAAGCAGAGTTAGAGATGGTCGTGGTGCAGGCCGGTTTTGTTGACTTTGAAATCACCTGGCGGGCCGACGTGTTTAGTGGTGCCCCGCAAGAAGGCAGCGCCGCCAACTTCGATACGAAGGGCATCAACTTCCGCGCCCGCAAGGCGCGCAACGATGACGAATGGTACGCAGCAATGAACGAATTGAGCTGTGAAGTTTAGAGCGCTTCACCTAAACCAGAACATCAAGCCGCGCCAATAATCAGCTCAGACCATCACTCTTGAACGAAATGATTTGAAAGCCCCCAGGCGTTTGCAGAAGTGCCTGGGGGCTGTTACGGTTAAAAGTTGATTGTTGAACTACGATACGAACTACAAGGAGTAGATATTTTATATGCTTAAAGAATCGGACAAAGACCAAATACGGCCGTTTACCCGCATCGTGGCCACAATTGTGGTCCCCTTTCTGGCCCTGGCATTTCTTATCCTCTACTTCTTCCCGGAGCAGTCCGGGGAGCACTTCGCCTGGGCCATCAATCCGCCGCTGACGGCTATGTTTATGGGCGCAGGTTACATTGGCGGTGCCTGGCTCTTCGTCAATGCCATTTTGGGCAAGCGCTGGCACCGCGTGGCACCTGGCTTTTGGCCGGTGACCACCTTCACGGTTGCCATGCTGCTGGCTACCATTCTTCATTGGGAAATCTTTGACCTGACCCACTTCCCCTTTATTTTGTGGCTGGCTCTGTACATCGTCACGCCCGTACTGGTGCCTCTGGTCTGGCTGCTAAACCGGTCGGCCGATCCTGGAACGCCTGAAGAAAGTGATGTAATCGTGCCCAAAGTGGCACGCTGGGCACTCCTCTCTTTGGGCGGCGTCCTGCTGCTCTTTGCCGTTGGCGGCTTCATCAACGCCGCCTGGCTCATCGCTATTTGGCCGTGGACCTTAAGCCCGCTGACGGCCCATATCATGAGCGGCTGGTTTGCCCTTTTGGGCGTCGGTGGCATCGCTATTTCAAGAGACGGCCGTTGGAGCGCCTGGAAAGTTGGCCTACAAAGCATCGGCCTGTGGCATCTGCTTGTCGTTGTGGCTGCCTTTGTGCGCAGCGCAGATTTCACCAATGGGTTGCTCAACTGGTATCTGATAAGCGTGATCCTCGTTTTGGTGGGGATGGTGGCTCTCTACATTTTGATGGAGGGCAAGCGTCGGGACTTGTGGACAGATACCGCGGCCAGTACAGTTGAGCCTAAAACTGGCAATAGCCATGAAGCAAGCCCAACTACTTAATTCGTTTTCATTATTTCCTTCAACTCGCTCCCTGCTGTCCTAATCCTGCTTCGCGGGCCAGAACAATGGCCTCAGCACGGCGGCCCACAGACAATTTGCTATAAATACGAGAAACATAGTTGCGCACCGTTTTTGGTGTGACCACCAACTGTTTGGCGATGGCCTCATTGCTAACACCCTGGGCTATCAGTTCCAGAACATCCACCTCGCGCGGCGTCAGTTCGGGGAAAAGTTGTGCCGGTTCGGCCGTTTCCCCTTCTGACCCGATCACGCCCAGAAACGCGTGAATTTCCGCCAGGAAACGGTCCCAGGCCGGCTCGTCTGCCAGCAAGATGTGGTTGCGGCTCTCCAGCGGCACAAAGCGGGCATTGGGGATGTGCGCCGCCAGCCGCCGACCTTCTTCAAAAGGGATGGCGGCATCGGCACGGCCGTGTAACACCAGCGTTGGCACCGTCACCTGCTCGGCCAGCTCAGTCACGTCAATCTGGTAAAAGGCCCGCTCCATCGCCGCCGCATTTTCTGGCGTGGCCGAAATGCGGGCCAGCTCATTCAGGCACGCCATTTGGGCCTCGGTGCCGTCAGGCATGAGCATGGTGCTAAACAGCTGGCGGAAGGCCGGATTTTCGTTGCCCCAGCCGGCCCGAATGACGTTGATCATCGTTTCGGCTTGCAACATTTCTTCTTCGGTCAGATCGCGGTTAAAACGGCCGCGTGCATAGCCACCATACAGAATGAGATGGGTTACTTTTTCAGGATGCTTGACGGCATAGGCAACGGAAACGGCCGTTCCCTGCGAAATGCCCAACAGTGGAAATCGCTCCAGGCCCAGGGTATTCACCACCGTTTCCAAATCCTGCACCCAGGCGTCAACCGAGAATTCAGTAACGTCCCAATCCGATAAACCACTGCCACGCTCATCGTAGCGCACCAGCGTGTGATGTTGGGCCAGGCCGCGCAGCCAATGCTGCCAAACAGGTCCATTCCAGTCGTGCTCCAGGTGCGTGAGGTAGTTGGCAGCCTTCACCAGGGGCGGACCGCTGCCCAGAGTGGCATAGGCAATGCGCACGCCGTCGGGAGCGGTGCAAAGTCGTATTTCTTGTTCCACAGTTTCCCACCTCCGGGAAAATAGGTTTAGATATTTGCCAGGGGTTGGCTTTTGTAACGGTGGTCAGGCAAGGCTAGGGATAACGGCCGTAATCAACGCAATCAGCGGCGTGGGATACAGGCCCAAAGCAACCAGCAGCAGCGCTAAAATCACCAATACCAAACCGCCGGGCGTTTGGTAGAGAGGGGCAACGGCCGTTTCTGATTCTATCTCTACGCGACGCACCATCACCACAATGACCCGCATGTAGTAATAAACGCCAATCACACTGCCCAGCACCAGCGCCGCCAGCAGCCACCAAAGCTGGGACGACAGCCCAGCCGAAACCAGATAAATTTTGCCCACCAGCCCGGCCAGCGGCGGCAGTCCGGCCAAAGAGAGCAGAGCCAGCATGAAGATGAGAGAGAGATACGGCCGTTGCCAAAACAAGCCCGCATAATCCTGCAAATCTTCTCGTTCCGCCTGCGGTTCAGACAGCAGGGCCACCACGCCAAAAGCGCACAGCGTCGTCAAAAAATAAGCCACCAAATAAAACGCCGCGGCCTGCATCGTCTGGTCGTTGAGCGCCACAAAAGGAATAAGCAGGTAGCCCAGGTGGGCAATGGAAGAGTAGGCCAGGATGCGCTTGACATTGTCTTGCCGCACGGCCAGCAAATTCCCCACCAGCATAGAGGCAATGGCAATGATGGTGAAGAGGCCGCTGATACGGCCGTCTGCCAGCAAGCCCCACTCGCTAAAATAACGCAGCAGCAAGACAAACATGCCGCCTTTGGAAACGGTAGCCACAAAGCCGGTGACCGGAGCCGGTGCGCCCTGGTACACGTCCGGCGTCCACAAATGAAACGGCACCAGCGCCAGCTTAAAAGCAATGCCCACCAGCAGCAGCCCCACGCCAAACACAAAGATGAGGCTGCGCGGCACGGCCGCAATTTCAGACCCAATCTCGGTAAGCTGCATCGTGCCCAGTTCGGCATAAATTAGCGCCATGCCAAACAGGAGAAATGCGGCCGTTGTGCCCGCCAATATCAAATATTTCAAACCGGCTTCCACCCGCTCTTTTTGGGTGCGAGTGTAGGCAATGAGGCCGTACAGCGAAATGCTGAGCGTTTCCAGCCCCAAAAAGAAGCTGGCAAAATGACTGCTGGTGACCAGTACGGCCGTGCCCAACGTCGCCAACAGCAGCAAAATATAAAATGCATTGGCATCACTTGCAGCAGCCTGCAAATAGCTGTACCCCTGGATGGTGACGACAAAGCTGGTGACCAGCAGCAAACCCAGGTAAAAAACGGCATACCCATCTACCACCAGCAGCGGCGTCACCTGCCGTGGCACCTCTGGCCAGACAACCGGCAGGGTCAAAAATGCCCCCGCCAGACCAGCCAGGGTCAAAACGGCCGTCACCCCAGACCGCCGCCCAAACGCCGCCACCAACATGACGATAACGGCCGTAGCCGCCAACAACAGCAGCGGACTTATTGCCAAAAGATCAATCGCACTCATACTTCTCCGTAATCGGTAATCGGTGGTCGGTAATCGGTAGTGAACACTATCTTCACCGATAACGGATTACCGTTTACCGATCACCCCTTCAACTCACTCGCCGCATCCACATCCACCGTTTTAAAACGGTTATAAAGTTGCAACACTAATGCCAGTCCCACCGACACCTCAGCGGCGGCCATGGCCAGAATAAAAATAAACATCACCTGCCCGTCCGCTGCCCCCCAGCGCGCCCCGGCCACCACGAAGGCCAACCCGGCAGCGTTGAGCATAATTTCAATTGACAGCAAAATAAAAAAGATATTGCGCCGCACAATCACGCCAATCATCCCCAGGACAAACAACATCCCGGCGAGAATGAGGCCGTGTTCCATTGGTATTTCTGCCATCGTTACCTCCCGGTAATCCGTTATCCGTTATCGGTAATCGGTGCCCCGTACTTATAACCGATTACCGTTTACCGTTTACCGATTACCGGCTCACCGTCTTCCCAGATGATGCGCCCCTACCAGACCGGCCAGGAGCAAGAAAGAAGCCAGCTCCACGCCCAGCAGATACGGACCAAACAGCGCCAGGCTGACTTGTTTGGGGGAAACGATTGCTTGGGTGAGGGAACGGCCGTCACCCCACAGCGCATACGCCAAAAAACCAACCAGCAGCATCGCCAGCAGCGCCGGCCCCCACCAGGCGCGCGGACTCAGCCACAGCGCCTCCTGCGTCGCCGACTGCGGTCCCAAATTGAGCATCATCACCACAAAAACAAACAGCACCATAATCGCCCCAGCATAGATAATTACCTCCAGCGCCGCCACAAACGGCGCGCCCAGCGTGTAAAACAGTAGCGCCAGCGCCAGCAGCGCCACAACCATGTACAGCAGCGCATGAACCGCATTCAGCCGCGTAATCACCATTACCGTGGCAATCAAGGCCACGGCCGCAGCCAGGTAGAAGATTATATTCATAGGTTTCTCTCGTTTGGTTATCAGTAATCGGTAATCCGTTATCGGTAAATAACTGACCGATCACCGTTTACCGTTCACCGATTACCGTATACCGTTTACCGTTTACGGCAAAAGGCTCCGCACATCCACCGGCGGATTTTCATTCTCCGCTTCCCCTTTGTCTTTGCCGCTGATGGCCAGCCCGGCCTGACGGTAAAAGTTGTAGTCAGGATACTTGCCCGGCCCGTTGATGAGTAAATCTTCTTTTTCGTAGACCAGATTCGGCCGTTTGTATTCACTCATCTCAAAATCCGGCGTGAGCTGGATGGCGTAGGTGGGGCACGCTTCTTCACAGTAGCCGCAGTAAATGCAGCGGGAGAAGTTGATGCGGAAAAAGTCAGGGTAGCGACGGCCGTCTTCCTCTTCTGTCGCCTGCAAAGAGATGCAGTCCACTGGGCAAGCCACGGCACACAGGTAGCAGGCCACACAGCGCTCCTCGCCATCCGGGTCACGCGACAAAATGATGCGGCCGCGATAGCGCGGAGCCAGATATGCCTTTTCTTCCGGGTACTGAATCGTCTCCCGTTTGTGGAACGTGTGTTTCAACACTTCCCAAATTGATCGCAATGCACTTAACATAAATGATTCCTTGCCAGCCTTCTAAACAAATTCTGGATAGGTTTTTGCTATCTCTTTGTATTCATTGGCAATTTCTTGCCACTCTTGATCACCGGTTGTGATCGTCACGTCCAGAGCTCTGAGCTTACCGACACACTGCACCCCTTTGGCCAAACGATCACTAATTTTCAACTGCTGCTTCAATCCTGTACTTACCGTCGCGATAAAGGCAAATACGGCCGCAACAATACAGGCCAACCGCCAACCGGCGTCCCCTTCCCCAACCAACGGGCCCGTGGTTGCCGTCACGCCGGCAACCAGCGTCGAGCCCGCCGAGCTGGCAATGCCGGTCATGATGAGACGGGTATTGTTTTGACGCAGGTTAGACACACGCTTTTCAGCCTGGTTTAGGCTCGTTTTTACGCTCCGAGCCAAGGTGTCATGATCTGGTTTTGATTTTTGCGACATATCGTCCTCATTCGTCAGCATCTTCAATCGTTCACTTCAAATAGTTCAACTCTCCGGTACCGTACCTGGCTCCAGGCCGGTTACCACCGGCAGCTCGGGGTCGTTGCCCCACTCGGCCCAGGAGCCATCGTAGCCGCGTACATTTTCGTACCCCATCAGGCGCAGCAAAAAGTAAACGTGCGCCCCGCGCCACATCGTCTGGCAGTAAGTGATGATCTCCTGATCGGCGACAATATTGTGGGCATCGAGCAAGGATTGAATCTGTTCGGCCGTTTGAAACCGTTCCACATCCTCATCCTGGAGCTGCTCGCGCCAGTCGTCTTCAGTGGTGTGGACGGCATCACCACCGGTCAGGGCATCGAGCCAGACCAAGTTGACTGCGCCGGGGATGTGCCCGGCTTGCTCAGCGTAGGTCACTTCACCGGTGTATTCCTGCGGCGAGCGCGCATCCAAGATGGTCACGTTGGGATCATCTAGTTTATCCAGCACCTGTTCAGCGGTAACGATTTTGTCTGAATCCAGCACAATCGGATAGCTGCTGCTGCCCACCGGCGGTGCTTCAGTGGTCGTTTGGCGATCTTCAGCCAGCCAGACGTTCCAGCCGCCGTTGAGCACCCGCACATCGTCATGCCCTACATATTCCAGCGTCCAGAACAGGCGGGTGGCGCTCATCATGCCCAGGTTGTCGTAGAGTACGGCCGTCATCCCCGGTTCCAAACTTGCCGCCGAAAGCGCATCAGCCACTTCCGCTTCGTCAAACTCAAAGGGAACGCCATCAATTGTGGAAGTCACGGCCTGCACGGGGACATTCACCGCGCCGGGGATATGCGCCTCGGCATAAGCGGCCGGCTCGCGCATGTCGATGATGCGCACGCTGTCCAAATCATCCACCCGATCTGCTACCCAATCGGTTTCGACGAGGAGACGGCCGTTCGGATAATTATTATCAACCACCGTATTATGATCCTGGCATGCCAGCAGCAGCAGCACTGCCCCCAGCACCAGACCGATTCGACCTAAACGCCTCAATCTTCCTTGTCCAAACATTCTCGACCAACTCCAATCTTCAATTACAAACAGAAAAACTACATGCGCAATTTTTTAATCCACAGATTTCACAGATTACGCAGATTAAAAAACAAAAAATCTGTGTAATCTGCGTAATCTGCGGATAAATTTCTTTAACCAATCGCCAACAAAATCCCACCCGTCACCAGCAAATTCAGCAGCGCCAAGGGCAGCAGCAGCTTCCAGGCGTAGCCCATCAACTGGTCATAGCGCGGCCGGGGCAGCGACGCCCGCAGCAAAATAAACAGGCCAATGAAAACAAACATCTTCAGCAAAAACCAGACCAGCGGCGGCAGCACCGGTCCCAGCCAACCGCCAAAAAAGAGGGTCACAATCATGGCCGAGATGAGCGTGATGCCCACGTACTCGCCCACAAAAAACATGCCAAACTTCATCCCCGAGTATTCGGAATGGTAGCCGGCCACCAGTTCGCTCTCCGCCTCCGGCAAATCAAACGGCAGCCGGTGTGTTTCGGCCAATCCGGCAATGAGAAACAAAATCAGGCCGGGCAGTTGGGGAATGAAAAACCACAGCCCGCGCTGCGCCTCGACGATGTCGCCGAGGTTGAGTGAGCCGGCCAGGAGCACTACGCCCATCAGCGATAAGCCCATAAACACCTCGTAACTGAGCATTTGCGCCGCGGCTCGCAGGCCGCCCAGCAGCGAATATTTGTTGTTGGAGGCCCAGCCGCCCAGCATCACGCTGTAGACGCTCAATGCCGACATCGCCAGGAAAAAGAGCAAGCCAATGTTCATGTCGGCCACGGTGATGAGCGGCGTGAAGGGCACCACGGCAAACGACAGCAGCGCCGTGGCCATGACCACCGCCGGAGCCAAAATGAAGACCGGCTTGTCGGCAAAGGGCGGCGTCCAATCTTCTTTGGCAAACAGCTTGATAGCATCGGCCAGCGGCTGGAGCAGGCCAAATGGACCAGCGCGGTTCGGCCCGTAGCGATCCTGCCACAGGGCCAGCAGCCGCCGCTCCACCCAGATCAGCCCGGCAGCAATCGACAGCGCGCCAACCAGCACGCCAAACACAACCAGCAGGGTGACGACTGTTTCACTCATCGGCAGGCTCCATTTGTGCCCAAGCAGGCAACGGCAGCGCTGCCAAACCGGGCAAACCATGCGGCAAGCCCAGCACACCTTCCGGTAAGGAAGGCATGGTTTTGCAAGGCAAAGTGAGAATGGTTTCGCCCAGCTTTAGTTTGATGGGTTGGCCTTCTTGCAGGTTGTGTTGGGTAACGGCCGTTTCTCCCACACCCACGTAAACATCCGGCACCAGTTCCTCAATGCCCGGCGTCTCCCGGCTGCGCGGCTCGGAGCCAAAAATGTGGTAGAGCGGCAGGCAGAGCCATTGGCCGTCCGCTGGCTGGAACGGTTGGGGAATATTGTTGAAGTAAGACGGCCGTTCCCCTTCATTTGGTTCAATCAGACGACGGCCGTTCCCCACCGCATCCTGTCCGTGAAGCAAACCACCCACTTCATTCTGAAACTTGTTCAGCGCCTGCACCGAATTCCAGCCTGGCGCCCAGTAACGGTTCACCAATTCCGCCGGCGGCTGTCCCTTAAATCCTTCCATCGAAAATGAAAGCGGCGCGTCGGGATCGTTTGGTGGCTGCGGTTCGTGCACGCTGCGATTGGCGTGAATGGCGGTACGGCCGCTGTAGCGGTGCGGCTGGCGCGGAATCCGTTCGCCGTGAATGCGGAAATCGGCCGGAGGCGCAATTTGCAAAATGAGGGCAAAAATTGGCTCAGCCTCGGCCAGCGCCTGCATCACTTCGTCGAGTGACTGCCAGCGCAGTTCGGGCGCAAGCTGCCCCAGCCAGCGCCAGCTTTCCTGCACACTGCTGTCTTCCGGTACAAAGACCTGATAAAAGCGCTGGGCGCGACCTTCGTTGTTGACCAATGTACCGTCCCCCTCGGCAAACGTCGCTGCCGGGAGAATCACGTCGGCCGCCGCAGTTGTTTCCGTCTCCAGCCCATCCAGCGCGATCACGTTCGACGCGGAACGCAAAAGCGCATCGGCAAAGGCCGGCGTCGTTTGCTGGGTGAGATCGTTTTCTAAAATGATGATGGTTTCGGCCGTTCCGTCCAGCAGCGCCTGTTCCGCTTCATGCAATGGTTTGCCATCCAGCAAACTCAAGCCAAAACTGTTGGCCGCCGGCAGCACCTGCGACAAATCGGCCGGCTGCTCTGGCGTAGATAAAGCCCAGGCGATGTTGGCGGCGGCTTGCAAAATAGCATCACTGCCACAACTGGTACCACTGACGATGAGCGGCCGTTCCGCCCCGCGCAAACTTTCGGCAATCTTTTGCACCAAATCCTGCACATCATCGGGCAAATCTGTCACAGACGGCGCACTGTCATCCAGCACATGGGCCACAGCAAAGCCCAGCCGGGCCAGGTCGTCCGGCGCAGCGTGGTAGGTGTTGGCGGCAATCTCATCCAATTCGGTGGCGGCGGTGGTGGCACCATAAAACGGACCGCGATCTTCTTGAACCACTTCGCGCACGGCCGCATCGTTCCACAAATGAATATCCAGCTTCTCCGCCTGGGCTTGCGGCTGGTTGCGTGCCGCTTGCCGCAGCGCCAGCGCCAGCCGGGGAGCGGTGTTGGTCACATCCTCACCCAAAATCAGGACAGCGTCGGCCTGTTCGGCGTCGTGCAGGGAGGCGGCACGGGCCGGGCCGTTTTGCAGAATGGAGACGGCCGTATCCACCAGTTCCGCCTCTCGTGTGGGCACGCCGCTGTAAAATCGCTCCGCTCCCACCAGTTGGCGCAGGGCAAAGTTGGCCTCCAGCGAGGCGCGAGGCGAGCCAATGCCGATGAGTTTTTGGGGAACGGCCGTCAATTCTTGAATGCGATTGAGGGCGGTTTGAGGGGAAACGGCCGTGAGTTCACCCGACACCCTATCCCGCAGCAGCGGTTGGCGAATGCGCTTCTGGCTGTTGACAAATTCGTAACCGTAACGGCCGCGATCGCACAAAAAGTAGCCGTTAACGGCATGGTTGTACCGGTTGCGAATACGCCGCAGCTTACCGTATCGCTCGCCGGGGATGGTGTTGCAGCCCAGGCTGCACAGCGTGCATACGGATGGCGCGGTCTGCAAATCCCACTTGCGCGTGTAATGCTGCTTCAACGTCTTGTCGGTGAACACACCCGTCGGACACACCTCCACCAGATTGCCGCTGAACGGACTTTCCAAAACGCCGTCCTCATGACGGCCAAAGTAGACGTGGTCGTGGGCACCAAACACATCCAGGTCGTCGCCACCCGCGTGGTCGCGGTAAAAGCGGACGCAGCGGTAGCACTGGATGCAGCGGTTCATCTCGTGATTCACCAGTGGCCCTAAATATTGGTTGCGGTAAGTGCGTTTTTTGAAGCGGTGCCGCCGGTAGTTGTGGCCGGTCATCACCGTCATGTCCTGCAAATGGCACTCGCCGCCTTCGTCGCAGATGGGGCAGTCGTGAGGATGATTGACCATGAGCCACTCGATGACGCGCTGCCGGAAAACGGCCGCTTGCGGCGCCTGCAGCGAAATGCGCGTGCCGTCGCTGGCCGGTGTCATGCAGGCCATCACCAGCTTGCCCTGGTCGTCGTCCTCGTCCTTGTACTGCATCACGGCACATTGGCGGCACGCCCCCACCGATCCCAGCGCCGGATGCCAGCAAAAGTAAGGCAAATCCAGCCCCAGCGACAGGCAAACATGCAGCAGGTTTTCCTGCTCGTTCACGTCGTACTGTTTGCCGTCTATGAAAATCGTAGTCATGGTTTCTCCAAGCGAAACCTCCCGGAGGTTTCGTCTAAATAAACCGCTCAAGTAAAACCTCCGGGAGGTTGGTTATGGGTATGGGCACCGTCCATCATGGATGTGTTGTTCAAAATCGTCGCGAAAATAGTGCAGGGCGCTTTGTAATGGTTCGACTGCGCCGGGGGCCAGGGCACAGAAGGTGTTGCCTGGGCCCAGCAGTTCGCACTGCTGCGCTAACAGGTCAAGGTCGCGCATTTCGCCCTCGCCGTCTTCAATGGCTTGCAGCACGCGTGCCGCCCAGGGCAGCCCTTCGCGGCAGGGGGTACACCAGCCGCACGACTCCTGCCCGAAAAATTTCTCCAGGTTTTGCACCATGCCCACCGGGCAGGTCTGGTCGTCCAGCACAATGATCGTGCCTGTTCCCAGGCGACTACCCGCTTTCATCACTGAGTCAAAATCCAGCGGCACATCCAGATGTTCTTCCACTAAAAAGTCAGTGGAGGCACCGCCGGGCAGCGCGCCGCGAAATTTGAGACCGTCGCGCATTCCGCCGGCGTGCTCGTGCAAAATTTCGCCTAAAGTCGTGCCCAGAGGCAGTTCCCATAGGCCGGGGCGGTTGACTTTGCCGCTGGCACCGTACAGCTTGGTGCCGCCTTCGTCGCTGTGGCTGAGCGATTTAAACCAATCGGCGCCGTTTTTGATGATGTGGGGCACGTTGCACAGCGTTTCCACGTTGTTAACGATGGTCGGTTTGCCCCAGAGGCCGCTTACCTGGGGGTATGGTGGCTTGGCCCGGGGGATGGCTCGCTTGCCTTCCAGACTATTGAGCAGGCCGGTCTCTTCGCCGCATATGTAACGACCGGCGCTGACGTGCAGCTGCATTTCCAAACTGTAGCCGCTGCCCAAAATATTTTGTCCCAGGTAACCGGCTTCGTACGCTTCGGCAATGGCCTGGCGCAGGTGCTTTTCTGAAGTTTTATAAGCCCAGCGCAAAAAAATGATGGCTTCGCCGGCCTGGATAGCGTAAGCGCTGATGATCATGCCTTCGATGAGCTGGTGCGGATCGCCTTCCATGAGCAGGCGGTCTTTGAAGGTGCCCGGCTCCATCTCATCGGCGTTGCAGATGAGGTATTTGGGCGTGGGCGCATCGTCACCCATCGGGACAAAGCTCCATTTCATGCCAGCGTTAAAACCAGCGCCGCCGCGCCCTTTGAGGTTGGCTTCTTTTACCAGATCAGTCACATCGGCAGGAGACATTTGCAGGGTTTGACGTACGGCCGTATACCCTCCCACCTGCTCATATTCCGGCAAATTTAGAGGGGTTCTGTCTGGCTGAATATTTTGGGTTAACGGTGTTTCCATGGGATCAGGCTGTTCTCCGTTTCTGTAAAATGAGCAAAAGCAAGGCGGCAACCAGAGCGATAGCAGCCGGAATGTA
The DNA here is from genome assembly GCA_002699125.1 of Anaerolineaceae bacterium. Classification (GTDB taxonomy): domain Bacteria; phylum Chloroflexota; class Anaerolineae; order Promineifilales; family Promineifilaceae; genus Leptofilum. The sequence continues at coordinate 70,199 of PABI01000128.1, read as the reverse complement.
ACCGCCGCCAAACGAGAACATGGTGAGCCAGCTAAAAATGAGCACAGGAATGGCAATGAAGGCGAGAACGGCCGTGCGCTTTTCCCAGGCCGCCCAGGCAGCCACGCCAAACAATGCCGTCCACAGCAGGAGCAGCACCGTGCCGTAAAATCCGGCATACTCAAACCAGCCGATAGCCATCGGCTCGGCAGGTTGGCCAGCAGGCGTTGCTGTGGCGGTCATGGCAGCAGGTGACACCATGATGCTTACCGTCATCGCCATAGCCCACAAAACGGCCGCAATCACCAGGATGCGAATCAAAAGCGTGTAAGTAGAAGACTTCATGCGGACTTAGTCGTACTGCCCCAGCAACCGGGTGACTTTTTCACCATCTAAATCATGGTGCAACTCTTCGTCGATCATGAGGGCGGGGGCGTGGTCACAGTCGCCTAGACAGGGCATGGGCAGGAGGGTGAAACGGCCGTCTTCCGTCGTCTGCCCCATCCCGATGCCCAACTCCTGCTGAAGCTGCGCTCGAATTTGCTCGTAGCCCATCAGCCAGCAGCTCACGCTATCGCAAAGCAGGATGACGTGCTCACCCACCGGCTGACGAAAGATGAGGTTGTAGAAGGTGGCCACGTTGTCCAATTCATGCACCGACATTTCCAGCAGCGGCGCCAGATCGTGCAGGCTCTCGTCGGACACCCAGCCGCGGTGGCGCTGCACAATTTTTAGCGCCTCGATGCAGGCGCCGCGCTTGTAGGGATAATGGGTCAGTTCGGCTTCAATTTCCTGCTGCTCTTCCCGGCTCAGCATCTGCTAGACCTGTTGGAACGGTTTGCCACGGCCAGTTTCGCAAAACTGGCGCAGGCTGTCCAGGTAATAACCCCAGCTGAAGTTGTAACGGCCGTACGCCTCTTCATCCACTTCTTTGGGATAGCTTTGGACAAAGGTCAACTGCGTTGTGCCGTTTTCACCTTCCAGACCGAAGGTGATGGTGCTCTCATGCCACGCATCGTGCCCGCCGACGCATTGCCAGCGCACTTCCCGCTCCGGTTCTGTGCGCACAATTTTCATGTCCGGGTTGAAATCTTCATGGAAACGAAAGTCGAGCTTCGCATCCACGACGTCTGTCTCTACTTCGGTTGTCCACCAGGAGGCTAACTTGTCCGGCAGGGTCAGCGCCAGAAAGACATCCTCTGGACTTGTATCAATTTGCATAACATGAACAATTTTTTTCATTTTTTACTCCTAGGTAAATAATGGTACGCTGATTTGCCTGATTTACCTGATCAGGCAGATCAGGTAAATCAGCGTCCTATTACATTCTTCGTGGTGCATCAATCTTCTCTCTATGCTCTCTGTGTCCTCTGTGGCTTTCTCTATCGATCCACGTCTGCCAGAACAAAATCGACGCTGCCGAGAATGGCCAGCAGGTCGGGTACAGTCTGGCCGCGGCTGATGTGGGGCACCATCTGGATGTGGGGGAAAGACGGCGCGCGGATGCGGGTGCGGTAAGCTTCGGTGCCGCCGTCGCTGACCAGGTAGTAGCCGTTGCTGCCCTTGGTGCCCTCTACGGCGGCAAATGCCTCTCCAGCCGGAATGACCGGCCCCCAGCTCACGCTGAGAAAATGGGTAATGAGCGTCTCGATATCCACCATCGTTTTATCCTTGCGCGGCGGCGTGGTTAAGGGATGGTCGGCTTTGGTTGGGCCGGCGGGCATGTTGTCGACACATTGGCGGATGATGCGCAGACTTTGGCGCATTTCTTCGATGCGCACCACGGCCCGGTCGTAACAATCGCCGTGAACGGCCGTTGGCACATCAAACTCAAACTGATCGTAGAGGGAATACGGCCGTTCTTTCCGCCAATCCCATTCAAAGCCACAGGCGCGCAAACCAGGCCCGGTCACGCCCCACTCGATGGCTTCTTCTAATGTATAGGCCCCCACACCTTTTGTACGTCCCTTAAAAATGCCGTTTTGCATTACCAGCCTGTCGTATTCGTCCAGGCGCGATGGTAAATAATCGACAAAGTCGCGCACAAGGTTGTCCCAGCCCTGGGGTAAATCCTGGGCCACGCCGCCGATGCGGAACCAGTTGGGGTGCATCCGCCCGCCGGTGATCGCCTCACTGATTTCTAAAATGCGCTCCCGGTCAGAGAACATGTAAAAGACGGGCGAAAGCTGCCCCACGTCCTGAGCAAAGGTGCCGTACCAGACCAGGTGGCTGGAAATGCGGTACAGCTCGGCCAGCATGATGCGAATCACCTCGGCCCGGTCAGGGACGGTGATGCCCGCCAGCTTTTCCACAGCCATGACGTAGGGGAAATTGTTCATGACCCCGCCCAAATAATCAACACGATCGGTGTAGGGAATGTAGGTGTGCCACGTCTGCCGTTCGCCCATCTTCTCTGCGCCGCGGTGATGAAAGCCGATGTCGGGGATGGCGTCTATGATCTCTTCACCATCAAGCTGGAGGACGATGCGCAACACGCCGTGGGTGCCGGGATGCTGCGGTCCCAAATTGAGGAACATAAAATCGGTGTCCTCGTGGGCGCGCTCCAGGCCCCATTCTTCCGGCTTAAATTCCAGGGCAGCCATTTCCCGGTCCTGCTTTTCCGGCGGCAGTTGGAACGGTCCCATTTCGGTGGCGCGGGCGGGATGCTCTTTGCGCAGCGCGTGCCCCTGCCAGGTGGGCGGCAGCAAAATCCGCACCAGGTGCGGGTGATCGTCAAAGGTGATGCCAAACATGTCCCACACTTCCCGCTCGTACCAGTTGGCGTTGGGCCAGAGGTTGGTGATAGTGGGCAGGGTGAGATCATCGTCGGACAAAGCCACTTTCAGGCGCACGTCGCTGTTATGTGTGCTGTGGCGCTTAAGGGAGAGCAGGTGGTAAACGGCCGTAAACGCACTCTCCGGCTGCCCATCGCGATGGGTACGATCCCGCTCGTCGATAGCCGTTAAATCGTAAAGCATGGGAAAATCTGCCTTGAGAAACTGCAAGACGGCCGTCAACGCTTCCCGCTCGATCCACAAAGTCGGAATCTCATCGCGGGTGGGCTGTTGAGCCACAATCGCGCCGTTGGCAAATTGCTGCCGCAGTTGGGGAAGTAGCTCGTTCACGTTCATTAGATTTGGTCCGGCGTGCGCAATACGGTGGCTTTTTGTCGCTGCGCCCGTTTCAGGTCGCGCTGGGAGGGTAGTTTGCCTTTAATCACCCCTTGCGGGCCGAGCGTCCAGGAAAGCGGCCGTTCCTCATTGCCCACCGCTTGCGACAATAACGTGACGCCTTCCAAAAAGGCATCGGGACGCGGCGGGCAGCCGGGCACATACATATCCACCGGCAAAAATTTATCGACGCCCTGCACCACGCTGTAAATGTCATACATGCCGCCGGAGTTGGCGCAGGAGCCCATGGAGATGATCCAGCGCGGCTCCATCATTTGCTCGTACAGCCGCTGGATAACCGGGGCCATCTTCACAAAAACGGTGCCGGCAATGACCATCACATCGGCTTCACGCGGCGTGCCACGAATGACCTCAGCGCCAAAGCGGGAAATGTCGTATTTGCTGGTGATGCTGGTGGCCATCTCGACGTAGCAGCAGGAGAGGCCAAAGTTAAAGGGCCAGAGGGAGCGGCTGCGGCCCCAGGCGAGTAAATCTTGCACGCGAGACAGGGCCAGGATACGGCCGTAAATCTCTTTAAGCGCGCCATCCCCATCATCTTGGGGTTCGGCCGTTTCCGGTTTGCTCAACCACCAGCGCATTTAAGCAGACTCTTCGGCTGATTCCGGGTTCAGCTCCCAACGATTGTCGTCGCGCTGGGCCAGCTTATCACCGGTTCGCAATGGTTCGTCGTTTTCATACTCAATGCCGTAAGCCTCGCCGATTTCCTCAACATCATCCTGATCGGGTGTGGGTGCCATGCCGCCGGCGGTTTCTTCGCCGACGTTGGCATCGTCCCAGGCAGCATCCACATCACCCCCAGACAGACTGGGCGATTTGGCATGGTGCTCGTCCAACCGCTCATGCAGCTCGTCGCTGCCGGTGTTGAGCGCCTGCCGCGCTTCCAGGGATTCTTGAATGGTGGCGTCGTCGGTGTGGCGAGCGATCTCTTCGCTGTAATTTTCTTCCTGGGCGTCTTGCAGCAGCTCCAGGGTGGTCTCTGCCCCCAGTTCCAGGGGCGCTTCGCCTTCCTCATCTATATCGAGAGAAATGATTTCAACAGGTTTTTGCTCCTCGTCTCGCTGCAAAACTTCTTCGTTCTGCAGTTCTGCATCCGGTTTTAGTTTGTTTTGTTCGCTACTCATTCGTGAAATTTACTCCTGCAAGAATGACTACAACGAATTGGAGGAAACAACGAATTCTTTCTCTGGCAGATTAATTCGTTCATTCCTGAAATTCGCTGTACTCTTCCGAAAAAACTATGAACTCCTGCTTATTTATCGTGGACTCGGCTGGTTTGTGGACCCCAATCGAGTGCGCCCAGACGCCACAAATAAACCAGGGCCGCCAGCAGGACACCGATAAAAATGGCAATTTCGATGTAGCCGGCCCAGCCCAGTTCCATCAGGCCAATGGCCCAGGCAACAATAAAAACCGCTTCGAGGTCAAAAATGACAAAAAACATGGCGACCAGGTAAAACTTGGCCGAGAGGCGCAGCCGGGCGGAGCCGGTGGCGGTGATGCCCGATTCGTACGGCTCGTTGCGGGCGCGATCTTTATGCCGTTCGCCCAGCACGTAAGACAAGCCCAACATGGCCGCTACCAGGAGGAATACGGCCGTACCATACACCACAAAAGGCCAGATGGTCGTCATTTCAGATGAGACGGCGGTTCAGCCACGGCCGAAGCCCAAATAGCCGATGGATCTACCTTGTAAATAATGTCCAGTAACTCTTGCGCCTGCTGCATGACAGCCTCATCTTCGGTCGCGCCGGCCTCTTCTAGTTGGTTGGCCATCGCTTCCTGGCGTTCTTCAGAACCTGGACCAATGTCCAGTAAATCTTCATCAACTTGTTTGTAGCGCGCCTGAAGTACTTCTTTTAACTTCAAGTAAGCGGTTTTGATTTGGGTCTCCGGACCAATGCCCTTGATAACGTTGGGACGGGACATAATGACGGCTCCAGCGGACAACGCTTTCGTTAGCCTGGTTTTGGCATCCATTTGCTGGTTTTCCATTACGCGCTCCTTCCTTCGATAAGCGCCTTAAAATTGCGCAAATCTTTTTCCAGCTGGGCTTCTTCGTCGGCAAAAAATTGCAGGGCAGCTTTGTCTACCAGGTCTTCCGGGGGTATGGTTTGCGACGTCACGGTAATTTCGGCCTGACCTTTGGGCAAACCGGTAAACGTGACCTGGCCACTCTTTTTTAAATCGCCTTCAATGGTTTTCCAGCCAATCCGCTTGTTGGGTTCCTTCGTGGTTGTTTTGGTGATCCACTCGAACTTTTTATTGAGCGGCCCCTCCATAACCCAACGGTTGGTGTCGTCTCCTGCCTTGGTGACAGAGGTGATGTTTTCCATGAATTGCGGATGATTACTAAAGTCCGCCCAGGTGGTATACAAATGGTCCACATCACCGTTGACGATAATGCTTTTGGTTACCTGGCTATTTGTGTTCATTGCTCTATTACTCCTCTGTGACTCTGGGTAAATATTGTCAACGGATAAAACGGCCGTAGCCACAAAGGCTACGCCATACAAACCACCCTACCGAAAAATTGTCCTTTTCCCCATATACTGAGACATACAAACAAGATATAGAAACGGTATAGGTTCTCCCTCTATCAAAACCATGTGCCACATTTGTGCCCCTGATACATTGAAAATATTGTCCCACTTCCGATATGGTGAAGCTGTGTAACCATGTCAAAAACAAACAAAAAGGAAAATGTCTTATGTCACAATTAAGAATGGGAACCAAAACCAAGGAAAGCCCGCAAGAAGTTTTAGCCAAAGCAAGCGCCTTTTTTGGGCCTAACGGGGTTGGCTTAAACATTATCCCCCGCGGAGAAAACGTGCTGGAATTCAGTGGCGGCGGCGGGTTTGTGCGGGTAGAAGCTGAACCCACCGAAAAAGGCACTGACATTGACGTGCAATCTCAAGAATGGAATTACGACGTAAAGCGCTTTTTGAGTCAGTTTTAAAAGGCGAGGAGTAAAGGTATGAAAATTCATAATCAAGATGAAACACGGCTAAGTTACATCCGATCAGTATCAGAATTACAGGAAACAGCCTGGCGCTTGAGCCGGCAAATTTTGCAGATGACCACGGAAGCCGGCTCGGGACATCCGTCCAGTTCACTGTCGGCCATCGACATTTTAACGGCGCTCTATTTTGGCGGCATCCTGCGCTTTGACCCAAAACGGCCGCATTGGTCAGAACGTGATCGCTTCATCCTCAGCAAAGGGCACGGTGCCCCGGCACTGTACGCTGTGCTGGCCGAAGCCGGCTATTTTGACCCCGACAGGCTTTCTAACCTACGTAATTTGGGCAGCGCGCTGGAAGGCCACCCCAACATGCGCGTCCTGCCCGGTGTAGAAGCGTCTACCGGCTCGTTGGGTCAGGGATTGTCCATTGGGCTGGGCCACGCGCTGGCTGCCCGCGTAGACAAGCAAACGTATCGCGTCTACGTGATGATTGGCGATGGCGAATCGGATGAAGGCCAGATTTGGGAAGCGGCGATGGGCGCTGCCAAATATGAGGTTGACAATTTAACGTGCATCCTCGACTACAACAAATACCAGCAAACTGGCGCAATCACCGACGTGATGCCTTCCTTGCAGCCCGTGGTGGACAAGTGGGAAGCATTTGGCTGGGACGTGCGCCAGATTAACGGCCACAACATGGAGCAGACGCTCACCGCCCTGCAAGACGTGCGCCGGGTGAACCGGCAGCCGCAAATCATCGTGGCCCACACGCTAAAAGGACGGGGTCTGTCACCCTTTGCCGAAGATGACGTGAACCGGATGCACGGTAAACCGCTGGATGAATCTGAACTAGAAAAGGCTCTGGCCGAACTGGATGAACAACATGCAACGGCCGTAGCCAACAACGTAAATGAACCGGTCTTAACCGCCGAAGATATACATGGGGAGATTTAATTATGGATATTGGTAAAACTGTTGGCCTGGAGTATGGACCACCCACACGCAACGCCTTTGGCGACGCGCTGGCTGCTATAGGTGAAGAAAACAAAAACATTGTGGTGGTTGATGGCGATGTAGGGAACTCTACCCGTACGCAATATTTCGCAGAGGAATTCCCCGACCGCTTTTTTAACATGGGGATTGCTGAAAGTAACCTGATTGGCGTTTCCAGCGGCCTGGCGGCGAGCGGCAAGGACGTGGTTGCCGCCAGCTTTGCCGCCTTCCTGCTGGGCAACGCTTACGACCAGATTCGCATGGGCGTTGCTTTTCCGCAAGCCAACGTCAAGCTGGTTGGCTCCCATAGCGGCATCAGCATTGGTGAGGATGGCCCCAGCCAGATGGGCATAGAGGATATTGCCCTGGCCACTTCGCTGCCCAACTTCACCGTCATCGTGCCGGCGGATGCCCCCGCGACCAAAGCGGCAACCCGCGCCTTGTTCTCATTTGACGGTCCAGCCTACCTGCGCACCGGACGGCCGAAAGTCCCGGTCGTCTATACCAATGAAGAAGTTGATTTTGAGATTGGCAAGGCAAACCAGCTGCGCGACGGCCGTCACGCTACGATCATTGCCTGCGGTCTTATGGTGGCGGCGGCGCTGGAAGCAGCGCACACGTTGAGCGAAGAGGGCTTTGAAGTGCGTGTGTTGGATATGCACACGATTAAGCCGCTGGACGAAACGGCCGTAAAATTAGCCGCCGAACAAACCGGAGCCATTGTGACCGCAGAAGAACATTTGCTGCATGGTGGTTTAGGTGCGGCGGTGGCAACGGCCGTGGCCCAAAATCACCCTGTACCCATGCGCTTTGTGGGCATCAACAACCAGTACGCCGAATCCGGCGAGCCGGAAGAGCTGCTGCAAAAATACCATCTGATGCCCGAAGATATTGCCCAGGCCGTGCGCGATGCCATCGATCAGAAACAAAAAGACAACTAGCAACAAAATTTCCCCGGAAACTTCCTGAGGCGTCAAAGCCTTGAAACGCAGTTTCCGGGGAAATTGTCAATCTACTTCTACTCAACAAACTGCCTGGCCAGCGTCGGTAAATCTTCGGCATAGGCCGGGTGGATGTGCTGTGAACGTTCCAGCACCTGCCAGGTGGAACCGGCTTCCATGTGGGCCAGAATGACGTGAACCAGTTCGGCCGCTTGCGGCCCCACCAAGGTGGCTCCCACAATGCGATCCGTATCTTCATCAATTACCAGGCGAAAGAATCCTTCCGTATAACCTGTTGCCGCAGCCCGCGACACGTTTTTCAATGGCAGCGTAGCTTCTTTGGCTGCGATTCCCTCATCTTGTGCCTGGGCCAGTGTCTTGCCAACGCGCCCCACCTGGGGATCGGTGAAGAAGGCATAACCCAACACCCGATCCCCGCGATGCCGATCTTGGCCATCGAGGATAGCTAACAAGCGGCGGTGATCTTCCCAGGAAACGTGGGTGAAGGCGGGCTGTCCGGTAACATCACCAATAGCATACACGCCGTCGGCCGTGGTGCGGAATTGATCGTCAACTTGAATGTGGCCCTTTTCGTCCAGGGCGATGCCCCATTTGGCGGGATTCAGCGCTTCTACATTGGGGCGGCGGCCGGTGGCGACGAGGAGGGCGTTGCTGGTTAGGGGGGTTACGGCCGTATCCACCCCAACCTCAAAAAGACCATCCTTATATGCTACCTTCTCCACATTGGCCCCCAGATGAAAGCGAACTCCATCCGCCGCCAACGCCGCCTGCAACGCCTGGCTCACGTCCTCCTCTTCTGCTGCCACCAGACGATCAGCAACTTCAATCACCTCTACCTGGCTGCCCAGCCGCTGCATCGCCTGCGCCAGTTCCAAACCAGTGTAGCCGCCGCCAATCACCACCATCTTTTCTGGCAGGGTTTCTAGCTGCCAGAAGTTTTGGTATGTCAGATAAGGTGTATCGGCCAGGCCAAGAATATCGGGGACAAAAGGCGATTTGCCGGTGTTGATAATAATATTCTCGGCTTCTACCGTGGTATCTCCCCCTTGGACGGTGTGTGAGCCAATGAATCCAGCTTCCGCCTCTACAAGTTCAGCATCGACGCTGTTCAACCATTTGACGATTCCTTCCGGCTGGATGGAATCGCGTACCCGATTCATAACCTCACTGAATGAGACCTTTACATCGGCATGGACACCTAGAACCGCAGCATTGCGCGCCGCAGCCGCAGCATGGGCCGAGGCCAGCAGCGTCTTAGAAGGAATACAGCCCGTATTTACGCAAGTGCCGCCCCAGGCAGCACGCTCAAAAATGACCACTCGATGACCTCTTTCTGCCAGCTTTGCCGCCAGGGGAACCCCACCCTGTCCGCTACCAATGATGACAAAATCTGCTGTTTTCATATTTTTGAACTCCTTCGAAAATGGGACGCAGATTCCCATGATCCTTTTTATCAGGCAAATCATGGGAATCAGGTAAATCAGCGTTCCATTTTGATTCATGGTGGTCAACGACAGTTGGTGTCGTCTCCTTTACAAATTGATACGGGTCTAATGCCCCTGTCTACAGGTTACGGGATAGTGGCAAAGCCAGCATATACCCAGATACAGGGCCAAGTCATGTTTTTGATATAAAGCTGAAGAAAATGGCAAATTACATGTTATGGTAGTAACGAACCACTGGGCTCTTCTATAAGATCTATAACACTATAACAAAGGAAAGAAACCAAAAAGGAGTAGTAAACATCATGAAACGCAACTTACCGCTATTTGGCGCAATTTTCGTGGCTTTGTCCTTACTGGTGGGTTTGGGTGTTGCCTTGACACTGCAACCGGCCAACCAGGCCGTGGCCCAAACGGAAGCAGAATCTGCACGCACTATTGAAGTATCTGGCCAAGGCCAGGTTGAAGCAGAACCAGACCAGGCCACCGTGCGCCTGGGGGTGCAAACGGAGGCGGATGAAGCCGGAGCTGCTTTGGAAGAAAACAATGAGCGGATGACGGCCGTTATTTCCGCCACGTTAGACGCAGGCATTGAAGAAAACGACATCCAAACCGAAGGGTTCCGCCTCAATCCCTTTTACGACAACACACCGAATACCCAGACGCGCGAATTAGAAGGCTACCGCGCCAGCAACATCGTGCGCATTACCGTGCGCGACCTGACTTTGCTGGGCAGTCTGCTGGATGCTGTGGTTGAAGCCGGCAGCAACACCATCGAAGGCATTCAATTTGAAGTCAGCAATGAGGCTGAATTAGCCGCTGCCGCTCGTGAAGCAGCCATGCAAGATGCCCAGCAAAAAGCAGAACAGCTAACCGAGCTGGCCGGCGCAGAGCTTGGTCCGGTGCACACCATCCTGGAAACGGGCGGTGCCAGGCCGTTAACGGTTCCTGTTGCCGAAGAAGCCAGCCTCGCCGCTGACGTCCCCATTGCAACCGGCACCCAAACCATTCAGGCCAGCGTCCAGGTCATTTGGGAGATTCGCTAGGATTTAGCAATCACCATAAATGAAAATCCGCAGATTTCGCAGATTATACAGATTATTTTATCTGCGAAATCTGTGTAATCTGTGGATTATTTTCGAAGGAGCAAATTCATTATAATTACACAACTACAGGTCCTGGGAGAAGTGGTATTGGCCATGTTTTTGGGCGGCCTGATTGGTTTTGAGCGAGAGGCGGCTGACAAACCGGCCGGGCTGCGCACTCACATGCTTGTCGCCGGTTCCGCCGCCCTACTCACCGGTTTGGGCCGGGTGCTCATTCCCGAGATGGGGCTTGACGAATCGCTCATCCGTACCGATCCCATTCGCATGATTGAAGCCGTCGTCACCGGCGTCAGCTTCCTCGGCGCGGGCACCATCATTCGCAACCGCGGCGAGAATCAAGTTGAAGGCTTAACAACCGCCGCGACGCTTCTCCTCACCAGTGCCCTGGGAATCAGCATTGCTTTGCAACAGATTGTCTTAACAATCGGCGTCTCAGTTATTGTATTAGTCATTCTGCGCGGGGTGAAATTTTTGGAGAAAGCCGCTAAATAAAGGGGCATGTGTTATGAAACTGCAAAAGGAAACACCCTTTGTGCCTGAAGTGATGGAAGCTTATTTGACCGAGCTTTACGAAGCCCCCGTTACCATCCAGGAAATCAAAGCTTTGGGTGAGGTGGACGAAGCTGATTTGAAAGGGTTCGGTTATGGCCATCCCTTGCTGCTGCGTATTGCGTATGCAGACCAGACAGACAAGCTGGTTTTTCACACGTTGGCTGGGGATAAATTTGGGCACGAACGGCCGTCTGACCGGGCACGTAATATCTTGTTAGATTACGCAAATTTTAACAAGCTGCCCCACCATGTCCCCGCCTTGGATGTGGGTACGGTGAATGAAGACGGCCGTCTCACCACCCTGCGCCATTTCCATGAATTCTTCCTGCTTACCCGCTTCGTGCCCGGCCAGCTTTACGCCAAAGATTTACAGCGCCTGGGTCAAACGGGCGAACTGCAACCTTGCGATAAAACCCGCGTCAACACATTGGTCAACTATCTGGTCAAGATTCACCAACAAAAAAATCCGGACCCAACCGGCTACCGGCGCTGTATCCGTGATTTGCTGGGACTGGGTGAAGGCATCATGGGCATCACCGACAGCTACGAAGCAAATGATGAACTGGCAACCCCGGCGCGCCTTCAGGCGATTGAGGAAAAATGTATTGCCTGGCGCTGGCGGCTCAAAGAGAAATCCGACCGTTTGAGCCAGATTCACGGCGATTTTCATCCCTGGAACGTGCTGTTTCAGGCGGATGAGCAGATTGCTCTACTGGACCGCAGCCGCGGCGAGTGGGGCGAACCGGCCGACGATGTGAGCGCGATGACGATTAACTATATTTTGTTCGCCTTGCAGCAAGACGGCCGTTTCACCGGCCATTTTCAGCAGCTTTTTGAGCAGTTCTGGCAGCAATATATGCAGCAAAGTGGGGATAAGGGAGTAACGGCCGTTGTGCCGCCGTTTTTTACCTGGCGCGCCCTGGTGTTGGCCAACCCCATCTGGTACCCCAATCTGGACCGTGCTGTTCGCGCCGCGCTGCTAAATTTTGCTGAAAACGTGCTGGCCGTGGACCGGTTTGAACCGGGCAAGGTGAACACCTATCTGCAAAGCAGCTAAACAAGATTGGACCAAGTTGCATTGATACAAGCTTTTTGCCAGAGAAAATTGATCCAATCTCATAAGGGCCGATATGACAACCAAAAATTTTGTCCTATGGTTAACCGGGCTGCCGGCATCGGGCAAAACATCCATCGCCAAAGAATTGGTGCAGATTTTGAAGCAGAAAAACATCCACTGCCAGCTTCTGGATTCGGATGAAATGCGGCAGCGGCTGACACCCAACCCAACCTACAGTGAGGCTGAACGCGAACAGTTCTACCGCACGCTGGCCTATATTGCTGAGCTGTTGACCGGCAACGGCGTACCGGTCATCATTGCCGCTACCGGGCACAAACAGCATTATCGTGATGCTGCCAGAGAGCATATCGCTAATTTTGCCGAAATTTACGTCAAATGTTCGTTGGCTACCGCCATGGCCCGTGATACAAAAGGAATTTACCAAATGGCGCAAGAAGGGAAAGCAACGGCCGTTCCCGGCCTCCAGGTTCCGTACGAAGCACCTACCTCGCCTGAAATCATCGTGGACACTGATGCGCACACTGCTGCCGAAGGTGCGCACATTATTTTTAACCATCTCACACAACAAGGAATGATAAAACCGCAATGAATACAACAATCGATCGCCAGACTGCCGAAGGCATCCTCTTCACCGATCAATACCAGCTCACCATGGCCCAGCTCTATTTCCACATGGGGCTGCACGAACGGACCGTGCAATTTGACCATTTTTTCCGCAGTTATCCCGACTATGGTTCACATCAGGCCGGCTTCTGCATCAATGCGGGCCTGGCCTCTTTGCTGGGCTGGATGCAAACAGTGCGCTTCCGCGAAGAAGATATTGCTCATTTGCGCGGGCAAAAGGGACGCAACGGCCGTCTCTTCCACGACGATTTCCTGAACTGGCTGCAAAAACATGGCTCCTTTGCCAGCCTCACCCTGAACGCCATGCCCGAAGGCCGCGTTGTGCACCCCAACGTGCCCCTCACCGTCGTGCAAGGACCATTGGCGATGGCCCAAATCCTAGAAACGCCGCTGCTTAATCACCTCAACTACCCGACGCTCATTGCTACCAAAGCCGCCCGTATTGACCAGGCCGGACAGGGGCAAACCGTGCTGGAATTCGGCATGCGGCGCGGACCCGAGCGGGCCGTAAATGCCGGCGCGCGTGCTGCGCTTATCGGCGGGGCCGATTTCACTTCCAACACCGGGCTCTCACACGTGCTGGGGCTGCCACCGCAGGGCACCCACGCCCACAGCATGGTCCAACTCTTCATGGCTCTGGGCGATGGCGAGCTGGGCGCCTTCCGCGCATATGCCGACCTGTATCCCGACGATTGTCTGCTGCTGGTCGACACGATCAACACGCTGGAAAGCGGCATTCCCAACGCCATCAAGGTGTTTGAGGAGCTGCGGCGCAAAGGACACAACCCGGTTGGTATTCGGCTTGATTCCGGCGACCTGGCTCATCTGGCCGTCCGCTCGGCCAAAATGCTCAACAAAGCCGGTTTCCCCGATACGCGCATTGTGCTGTCTAACCAGCTAGATGAGATAACCATTTTGCAAATCCTCTCCCAAATTCGGGAGGAATGTGTCTACCAGAGTATGGAGGCGGATGAGGTGATCGGCCGTCTTATTTATGGCGTGGGTACCAGCCTCATTACTTCGGCTGGAGACGCCGCGCTGGACGGTGTGTATAAGCTGGTAGCCGTTCAGAAAGACGGCCGTTGGCAGCCCGCCATCAAAATTTCTGAGAATCCGGCCAAAACCCCCAACCCCGGCCACAAGCAAGTATGGCGCGTTTACGACAGTAGGGGCAATGCAACGGCCGATTTACTCAGCCGCAGCGACGAAGACCCACGCCAGATGGATCCATTGCAGCTGCAACACCCGCTGGAGGTTGGCACCAATCGCCTGCTGACGGCGGACCAAATTTCAGAGATTGAACCGCTACTGCACCCTGTCTGGCAAGAAGGCGAACTGGCCTCTGAATCACCAGACCTGGAAGAAATCCGGGCGCAGCGCAAAAAAGACCTGGCCCGACTGGATGTGGGTGTACGCCGTTTACTCAATCCGCACATTTATCACGTTTCATTAACCTCTGCCCTGTGGCAGCTTAAGCAGGATCTGATTGCCTCTTTCAAGGAGGAGAAAACGACATGATCGGGAACAAAAGTAAATGATGCGTGAAACGTGAAACGTGAAAAAAGTCACGTTTCACGTTTCACGTTTCACACACAGTAGATACAGGGCCGCGTGCCCTAAGTTTTACAAGGAGCAAAAATGAAGAAGTTAATTTTGCTGATCACCTTTGTTTTATTAACCGGAGTGGCTGCTTGCAGCAGTGGAGACAATGTGGCAACGGCCGTTCAATACATCAACGCTTTAGAAGAAGGCGACATCGACTCCGCCACCAGCTTGGCTTGCCCGGAACGCTCTGACGAGATCATGTCCGGCCTGGTAGATGTGACTGCCGCCGAGCGCGGCGACTACTCGTTTGAGACCGTGAGCTGTGCCGCTCGCGGCAGCGGCGTGGCGTGCAGCTTCACCATCGTGCAGCAGCTAGGCGACGAAACGCCTTCAGAGTTTGATCGCAGCGTTATTTTTGAATTTGATGGCGGCCAGATTTGTGGCTTTGAAGAAGAGGTCGCTTCGTAACCTAACGTGTCACCCCCGCGAAGGCGGGGGTCCAGGTATATGGATTCCCGCCAGCCTGCCCCCGCAAAGGTGTGGGGCGGGAATGACATATAACAAGAACAATGCCGGTTCCTAATCTCAAAAAATCATAAAGTTGGGTTGTTATGGGTTTGTTTTTGTTAACCACAGAACAAAAAACATTGCTGCAAACGCTGGTTGGCTTTATTGAGATGGGTAAGCTGAAAGAACCCATTGTGCCCTTTCCCGTGGGCCAGCCAACCACGCAGTTTGCCATCTACTTAAAAGGCGAAGACAGCTTCAAGTTCAAGCGAATCAGCGATTTGGATAGTTTGTGTGACGCTGGTTTGCTGCGCTATCGTTGGAACCGTTATGGCAACGGCAGACTGTATTACGTCACGGAGGCGGGTGCAACGGCCGTTGCCAACAACTTCAAAATGCCGGCCGAGTCATTCGCTGAAAACCTGTCGCTGGCGCTGCTGGTGGCCACGCTGAGCGGCGGCCAAATTACGTTGGACGGCATCAAAGAGCGCCAAACCGTGCGTGAGATTGTGGATGATCCGGTTTTGCGACATACGGCCGTCACCCTCCTCATCACCAGCCTGCAAAACACGGCCGAACAGCTCCTCCCCTGGCCAGAGTTCCGCAGCTACTACACAATCACCGAGCAGCTTCAAACCGCTTTGCTCATTCCCAAACCCAAAATCATCGAGCTGCAAAGCCTATTCAGCCAGCTCACCACACCACAAACCACCCTCACCGCCTGGCCCCAGCTCTGGGCACACCTCTACCCTCTTCTCCTCATCGCCCAACTGCGCACCAGCTAACCACTCACCTGTAACTTGCCACTTGCAAACTCGCCACTCGCGTACTGGCAATTACCCCTTCAGCGCTCCAGCCATCAAGCCGCGCAGGAAGTAGCGACCGAGGAAAATGTACACCAGCAGCGTGGGCACGGCGGCTAGAAACGCACCGGCCATCTGTACATTCCACTCGATGATCTGGCTGCCGGCCATGTTGTTCAGCGCCACGGTGATGGGCCAATTGCCCGGGCTGGTGAGCACGACGGCAAAAAGGAAGTCGTTCCATGCGGCCGTAAATTGCCAGATTAGCACCACGACAAAGCTGGGGATCGACAGCGGCAGCAAAATATGGAAATACGTTTCCATTAAGCCCGCCCCATCAATCCGCGCCGACTCGATGAGCTCTTTGGGGATCGTGGCGTAATAGTTGCGGAAAGTTAGCGTTGTGATGGGGATACCGTAGATAACGTGTGTCAGCACTAGGCCGGGCACGCCGCCGTACAAATTGATGTCCCGCATAAACTCCACCAGCGGAATCAAAATACTTTGGTAGGGAATAAACATGCCAAACAGCAAAAACGGGAAGATAAAATCGGCTCCGCGGAACTTCCAGCGGGCCAGGATAAACCCGTTCATCGAACCCAGCATGGATGAAATGAAGGCAGCAGGAATGACCAGCCGGATGCTGTTCCACAGGGCAGGAGCGAGCTGCTCGAATGCGGCCGTAAAATTATCAAAATGCAAGCCCGACGGCAGCCGCCACATTCTTTGCAAATCCACTTCAGCAAAGCTTTTGAAGCCGGTGCTTAACATCAAATACAGCGGGATAAGGTAAAAAACGGCCGCAAGCAACAGCGGCACATAAAGCAGCCAGCGGGTAGACATCTTTCTTCCAATACGGGGTGGTGTTATGGTTGTCATACCTCAGCCTCCGTGCGCAGGGTGTACCATAAGTACGGCACAACCAGCACCGCCACGCTGAGCAGCAGCATCATGCCAATGGCCGCCCCGCGATTGTAAAAATTGCCGTCAAACGTGGTGGTCCACATATAAATGGCGGGCACATCCAGCGCCACCTGCTTGCCGGCCACGGCCACAATCAAGTCAAACACTTTCAGGGAAATGTGGCCCAAAATAATCATGGCGCTGAGTGTAATCGGCCGCAGCAGCGGCAAAATTTGGTAGCGGTAAATCTGGAACTCATTGGCCCCATCCACCCGCGCCGCCTCCCGCAATGATTCGGGAATAGCGCGCAAGCCACCTAGATAAAGCGCCATCGTGTACCCAGACATCTGCCAGATGGCCGGAATGGCAATGGCGGCAATGCCCCACCGCGGCGTAGTGTGCCACTGGTTGATCAAAAAATCGAGCCCCATTTGGTCAAACAGCAAATTCAAGCCGCTCATGCGGGACCCTTGTGCCGGGTTCATCAGCCAGCGCCAGACGACGCCAGTCACAATAAATGAAATCGCCATGGGGAATAGAAACAGGCTGCGGAAAAATGATTCACCACGCAATCCTTGATCCAGCAAAATAGCCAGCCCCAACCCCAGCAGCAGCGATCCGCCTACAAAAAGGGCCGTAAAAATGACCGTGTTGCGAATGTCAATCTGAAAACGGGGATCTTGCAGCAGCTTGGCATAGTTTTCAAATCCGGCCCATTCATAATTTGGCAGCAGCCCTACCCATTGACTCAAAGAAACCCGCCCCGACCAGGCAATAAAGCCATAGACAAAGATGAAAACAGCCAAAATTGAGGGTGAAACCAGGGCAACGGCGAGCACTCTGTCTTTGTTGTAGCGCATCGCGCCTCCTTGCATTCTCTCTTCTAAAAATTCATTGCCATAACCGCGGCTACGATTTTTCAACAAAAAGGGCAGGCACGGCCGTGCCTGCCCCACCATCCTAAATCAATTCAACTTATTGGCAAGGGCCGGAGCTGGTGCAAGCTGCCACCAGGGCAGTTTGGAAGTTTTCAATGCTGCCATCGGCCAGGAAGAGGCCCAGCGCGGTGTCAATTTCTGACTTGAAGGCATCGCTGGCCACCACGCCGTGGGTGAGGCTGCCAACCACGCGGTCGCTGGCCCAGTCGTCCATGGCGGAGAGCAGGTACTCGCCGTACAGGCCGCGGTCAGCGTCACTGCGGGCGGGGATGGAGCCTTTCACCGGGTTGAACGCGTCCTGACCCTCGATGGAGCCCGCGACAGTCAGCCAGGCGATGGCAGCGTCACGATGCGGCGCGCCCTTGGGCAGCACAAAGCTGTCCGACAGGAACTGGAAGTTGCCGTCGGTGCCAGGCACAGGTGCCCAGCCGTAGCCGCTGTTCGGCTCGAAGCCGATTTCACGGAAGTAACCTTCAGCCCAGTCACCCATCACGTTGAAGGCAGCGTCGCCGTTGACAACCAGTTGGGCGGCATCTTGCCACGTCAGGGCAGAGGCGTCGCTGTTCACGTAGGTCAGCACTTTGGCGAAATCTTCGAGAGCGGCCGTTACCTCAACGCTGCCCCAATCGCCAGAACCATCCCACAACGCTTCGTAGTCATCCGGGCCTAAAGAAGCCAGCAAAACGGTCTCGAAGAGGTGCATGGCGGTCCACTGCTCACCCATGGCCAGCGGAGCATCTATACCGGCCGCTTGCAGCGCGTCCATAGCGGCAAACCATTCATCCAGATTGGCAGGCACGTCCACGCCGTTGTCGGCTAAAACGGTGGGATTGTACCAGAGCACGTTGGCGCGATGAATGTTCACTGGCACGGAGTAGATGTTGCCATCCTGGGAAATCAGGGGGATGAGCGTTTCGGGCATGACTTCCAGCCAGCCATTTTCTTCAAAGAGGAAGTTGACCGGTTCCAGCTGGTCGGCGGCAACGTAGGTGCCGATCAGTTCCTGGCCTGCGTGACCTTGCCAGCTGTCCGGCGCATCGCCAGCCTGGAGGCGGGTGGCCAACACAGCGCGGGCATTGGTACCGGCACCACCGGCAACGGCCGCATTCTCAAACGCGATGTCGGGGTATTTTTCGGCAAATACCTCGATCATCGCTTCCAAACCGGCCGCTTCACCGCCACCGGTCCACCAGGAGAAGACCTCAACGGTATCGGCCATCTCTTCATCGGCCGCTTCTTCGTCCATGGCTTCATCGCTGGTATCTTCTGTGGTGTCTGCGGCCGTATCGGCGCTGTCTGTGTCGCTGGCTTCGGGCTCATCAGCGGTGCCACCGCAGGCGGCCAACAGCATGGCCAACAGGAGCAACAAAATAATGGGGGGTAATTTACGTGACATTTTCTCTCCTCGATTTGTGTAATTTAGGGAAGATGTTGGGGAATGTTCCGCAAAACGTTCCTCTAAATTACGTCACATGGGTAAATGAGTAATCGTTGCGGCGCTGGGCATGGGAAATAGCGTGCCCAAGTGCAGTATGTTCGAGGACTATATCAAATGAAGAGGTAGCAATTCAAGGGGATTTGAGCCAACTATATGACATGAATGTGACATTCTTTGGGCAGTTTGCCCAACAGCTAGCGTTAGAGGATACCGAAAACGAGAAAAACAAAGAACGGTCCAATAATAAAACCAGTCACAAATACCCAGCCAACCCAGCGCCATAAGGCGGTCAACTGTACACTTTGTCGGGGGTCTCTTTCGCTGCACTCGAAACATACAATGTGATACGTTCCGCCTCCAGCCATATCTCCGCAACGCCACATATTAATCATTTTTCCACAGGACAAGCACTTTCCAACAGGTATTTCCATGATTGCCTCTCCACGGATGTATGCGCCTAATGTTTATTTCACCTGCTGCGAGCAAAATCCAACTACGTAACAATCCCGACAACGTTACTCTCAACGGACGAAAAGTCCAACCGAGCCGCGTGCTTGCGGTTAGGTGAAAGCATTGTTATGCCGTTAATTATGGAACAGCAAAGAATAAACCACATTATTCTGATTTTCGATTTAGCTGTTCAGGTTCAACCTCGAAGTCTTTTATGAATCGTAGCATGTCCTTAAGAATTGGTAAGATAGATGTTGATGTTAGAATTCCACTAAGGGTCTTATCTAAACCAGAATTTTCATTTGCTCCTGAAAGATTGATGAGACGAATTTCGCCCATTTTCTCAATTGGGCGATTTGCTTCTTGCAAAATATTGGGTAAGTTTGTTAATAGTAATTCTTGCATTTTTAACATATGTGCAGACTTTGCTAACGTCTCTCTCTCAATAAGCTCAACTCTAGTTTCGCCTCTGGTACGCTCAAGGCGACTTTCCATTTCATTTATCTCTTCCTCTATATTTCTACGGTTATGTTTCTCTTCTAATTCCAATCTTCCCTGTTCAAGCTCCATCTCTAACTTTTCTTGGCGCTTCCGGAGAATTTCTAATTCATGTTCTAGTTGAGCAGCTTCTCTAAGTCTCCTGCGCTTTTCACGTTCGTCTGTTTGTTTTTCTCTCGCCTGTTCAATTTCTTCTTCATGTCTTAGTTGAGCAGCCTCCCGAAGCCTCTTACGCATTTCGCGTTCATCCACTTGTTCTTCTTCTGTCTGTTCATTTTCATTTTGGATGCGTAATTCCTCAGACTTAAGCTCTTGCTCAATGCCAAGCTGATATAGTTTATATTCTTTTGCAATCCGATCATTCTCTCGCTTAATTGTGTCAATCTCAACTTTTTTTGCCTGCAAAGCTCGTTGTGTTTCAATGTCAAGCTCGCGTTCTTTCGCCTCTGCTTTTGCCTTTAATTCTAGCCTGTGGTCGTTCGCTCGTTGCTTTAACTCATCTTCTCTTTGTATGAAATCAGCTTTATCTCGCTCTTTCTCAAGGGCTGCTTCATCGGCAATTTGTTCCCGTTTACGCCAAGCATCCAATATCTCTTTAGAGGCTTGCTTTGGATCATCAGGCTCAAGCGGTTCCAAAACAAACGTGCTGTCAAGCAAGATGAGGCCAATATTTCCAAGGCTATTTCCCAAATCTTGTTCAATTTCTTGAACTGTTTGAGCTAGGTAATTGTTATCTTCAATTAATTCAATTTGTGTTTTTGTTTTCAACACTCTCTTAATAGATGTTTTGGCGTAATTAGCTACACGGTTGTAGTAGTCAGAATATTGAATCTTGCGTTCAATATCTCGATTGGGTGCTTCACCCTCGGTAGCTTTATCTAAATTTGTTTCTCTTTCTTTATTGCGATCTTGATTTAGAACCTCATTTTGCTCAGAGTCATCATCCTGAGGCTTCCCCAACTTATAGCCCCCGATCCAGACCATAATCTCTGCTTTAACCTTACACTCTAAGTTTTCTCTAGTTGTGAACAAGCCGCCTTCTTGCCCTTGGGACAATTGAACAGGAAAAACCCCAAGCTGGATATGTCGCCACTGCTCAGATGGTTTAACCCAAACACTTTGTCCTATTACTAATCTCTTACCTTCAGGTCGAGAAGGGAAAAATAGGCAATGACCGTTATCAGGTGTTACCCTCCGAAATCCGAACATGTTATCGTATACCTCCCAGAAAGGCTTCTTCGAACCTATCCATTTCTTCCAATAAATGGTTACGTGATAGACGAACTTTGCTTATGGGCGAGAAGCAGGTCGCGTTACTTGGTACTTCTTTTAGGCTATGGCGAGCCTGAGACAGAAACACACCAGCACTACTCTGCTCCCCGTCAATCTTATTCTCACAAATGGCAATCATATAGTAAAGGAGAACAGAGTAAAGGGGGTCATGATCTTCTGCAACCCTTTTCTTTAAAGATCGCAAGGATTCTTGATAAAAGTAGGTTGGAGATCTTTCATCCCAAACGGATGAACCCACATCCTCTATAGCTTGGGCAACTGAAAATGCTGCAACATAATTTGATACATCCGAATATGGTTTTATGTAATCATATGCCTCTTGATAGTATCGTAAAGCCTTTTCTCTATTTTCAAACTCTTTGTGATCAGAACGGGCACTAAGAGCAATTAGCTTTCTCAAATACATGTTGCCCTGATTTACCTTTAGTACGCTGAAAATCTTCCTCATCTTTTTCCTTTCATCAAGGCTTGAAGCACTATTTAAAGCGTGCTCGAATTCTTCAACAACTTTATCATATTCAGATTCAATGGTTGCTAGTGAAACGTTTGAATCAAAATACATAACTTGCAATAAATATGTCCTTGATTGATAGTGTGAAGGATCTCTTTCCAGAGCATCCTGAAATTTCTTTCGACTTTCTTCGTACCTTCCAAGATTTTTGAAACCGACACCTTGAAAATGACTACAAGATACCACCATATCTTCAACTATAGCCATTACGTTTTCTCTATCATGTTCAGCATAGTTTATGAGTCTTGGATCAACTAGATCAACTCTGCCCTTTTTATGAGCAACTTCCAAGTCAGAAATAGCTAGTTCATATTGATAGGTGGCGATATTATGTAATCCACGGAGATAGTAACAGAAAGGATTGAGTAAATTCTCAACCTCCCGGATAGTTCCTGCGCTATTCATTCTATTGGCAAAACGATCCAATTTTCTCCTATTTTCCTCACGGCTAAGGGCTGCTCTATCAATTTCGGTTTTGAATAACCTTACAGCATCAGCATTTAACTCGGCTATGCGATTAGTAAATGTAATATCGCTTTCATCTCTCGATTTTTCAAGTGATGCTGCACGTCTTTGCATTTCAGATAGCTGGTTTTCAACTTTTTCACGATAATCGTAGCTTTGCTCCAAAGTGTTTATGAGAGAACTGATTGTATTAATGTTGTTATGGAATGAAGCCACTAAACTTCGCATTTCAGCATCATGTACTTCACGATTATTTTCAGTTGTTATTTGACGGTATGCAAAATACAGTGAAAATAATCCGAAAAAGGCGGCAACAATTGTGAATATAAAAGTCATTTGTTCTAAAGCACCTTTTGAAGTACTTACAATTGCCTCCTGAAGTGTTTCTAATGAAGTTAAGCGAGCATCAAGACTTCTGGATATTTCATCTATGGGGGTTAATTCTTCTGGCTGGTTCAATGAAGTATTTACTACTTGAACATCACTTTCCAAATCGCCTAATCGCCTTTCAAAGGTTCTGTAGAAAAACATCATAGATAGAACAAATACGATCAGTAATGTTATGACGATGAATAACATCCAGCGATTTATTCGTGACGGAGATTGAGTTTCCCGTTTTGATGAGCTTGTTGAAGTTTGGTTCACTTGCTCAATCGCCTGTTCTAATTGACCTACTTTTCTCATAATATTTAATTTTCGGTCTAGTTGCTCAAGTCTGTTTTCTATTTGTAATTCATCCACTTGTTAACTCCTAGAAATTACCCAAAATACGATTTCTTGACGGGAAAATGGAAACTGAGACGGCCTAGCTATTAATTATGCCGAACACCATTCGGCATAATACCCCAAATTTCGGGATATGCGGAACGTTTTTCGGCATATCGTCCTCCAATCAGATAAATACACGAATGAATTTCGGCATATCATGAAAATGGGTATGATAGGCTGAATTACTGGCAGCATATTCCTCCATATCGGCGCTAAAAACCGAATGCAGGCAGTATAAACAAATCCGGTTTGTTTCTCAAGCTTTGTCGGAGTTAATCATTTGGCGGCGAGAGGGTTTGTTGGAGGACGGCCGTTCCCCACCCCATCCCAAACCACGTGCAACTAGAGCTGTTTAGCAACGGCCGTATCTCGTTCGTAAAAGGGGACACCAACACGCTGAATATGATCAATCACATCGGGATCAGCAATGTCGTGGAAGATGGAGAGGTCAATGGTGTAGGGCAGCAGCAGGTCGTCGAGATCGTCGAGGATGCGGTAGACAACGCTCAAGGTTAAGTTCTCACCGCCGTGCAGCGTCAGGTCAATATCGGAGCCGTTTTTGTAATTGCCTTTAGCGCGCGAGCCGTAGAGGGTGGCTTTTTCAACTTGGGGGTAATGGGTGAGAACGGCCGTAATTTTTCGCACCACACCAGGAAGAAGGCCAAATTTCATATTTTCCGCCTCCGTTTTGATAATTATCTCCGTAAAATGCTTCGTCTAGCAAGGGCCATGCAAATCATTTTCATGCTGATGTATTTTAACAGATTACCCGGCTGCCACGACATATTTGAAACGATTGGGCCGAATCAGAATACGGCCGTCCCCACAACAAAATGGTTCAACCGCATCACGCAAAGCTAACTTCAACTGTGCTTCACCCACAACTGGCAAGATGCTCTGGAAAGGCCCGGCGGCCGTTGTGCCGCGCCAAAAGGTGGCAAAATCGGGATAGCCAAACGGGCAATCAATTTCATCGCTCGCCAGCACGCTGAGGCCCGCTTGTTCAAACAGTCCTTCCAGCTTACCTGGCCCGGAAAGCGCAAAAGGCCCGCCACCCGACAGTGGCTCCGGCAGCATCGCGCTTATCGTCTCGAAGATAGCGCGAAACGCCACCTTCTCTGGCGGACCAAACAGCCCGACGGCGATACGGCCGTTCAACACACAAACCCGGCCAAGTTCACGCAGGGCAGCCAGCCAATCTCCGGCAAACTGGATCGAATTGGCCGCAAAAACCAGATCAAACGCACCGTCGGCAAATGGCAAGTCTACCATGTCGCCCACGCGGAACTCACTGTTGGGAGCACGTTCACGAGCAAAGGCAATCAAGCCCTCGGCCGCGTCCAGCCCGGTGACCTGCGCGCCCCTTGCTGCGACCAACAAACTGGCCCCACCACCGCCACAACCAACGTCAAGCAAGCGCGTTCCCGGCCCAACGTGGGTCGCGTTGAGCATGGCTTCCCATAAGGGCCGGTTCATCGGTTCCTGAATATCTGCCCAATCGCGCGCTGCCTTACCCCAAAGTTCGCTCTGCACGGTTGCGGTTTCCACCGGAGACTTACCCTACTCCCGCACCGGACAGATATCCGCATGGAGATATTGGCGACATTCTTCAACGGTCCACCAGCGCGTCAGCAATGATTCGGCCACGGCCATCGCATCTATCAATTCGATGGCGTAGACACGAACAACCGGTGATTGGGCAGCAACGACATAAAGCTGTCGCCCATCCTGGGTTAAAGCCGCTCCTTTGCTGTTAATTGGGGCGAGGTTCAATATTTCTGTTCCGCTTGCCAAATCCCAAAGCGTAACGCCATTGACACCACTCGTTATCAATTGCTGCCCGTCCGGCGTGAAGAGAACTGAGCCAAATTCGGACGATTGCCCTGTGAGCGAACTGGCTTCTTTTCCTGTGGCCACATTCCACACCTGCAAAAAACCGCCTGCGCCTCCCGTTGCCACAAGCTGACTGTCGGGGCTAAAAGCCAGCCCCCACGCGCGGCCGGGATTGGGGCCGAGCGAATGAAGAAGTTGGCCACTGTTGGCATCCCAAATGTTCGTTGTAGCATTGTTTGCATCGCTGGTGGTGGCTAGATAACGGCCGTCGCCACTATAAACCACCCGAAACAGCCCCGTTGTATGGCCCTCTAACACCAGCAGGTCCTCGCCCGACTCTGCATCCCACACTT
The DNA here is from genome assembly GCA_002699125.1 of Anaerolineaceae bacterium. Lineage (GTDB taxonomy): Bacteria > Chloroflexota > Anaerolineae > Promineifilales > Promineifilaceae > Leptofilum. The sequence continues at coordinate 45,008 of PABI01000128.1, read as the reverse complement.
TAGCCAATCCGTCCGCACCTGCCGTCGCTAACCGTGCGCCATCTGGGCTGTAAGCAACATCCAGCACCCCCTCATTCCCACCCGAATTGCCGCCAACATGTGCAGTGAATTGCAACCGCAATTCGCCCGTTGCTGTGTCCCAGATGCGCGCGCGGCCATCCTGGCTGGCCGTTGCCAGACGTGAGCCGTTGGGGTGGAAAGAGACCCCGTGAACTGGCCCATCGAATTCATTTTGCAGCGTTAACAATTGTTCGCCCGTAGCCGCATTGCCAACGACGGTTGTGCCATTGATGGTGCCGAAGGCATATTTTTGATCATCAGGGCTTAGTTCTAAACTGACCATAGGGATGTCACCGGCATGAAAAAAGGTCTGTGCTTCGCCACCCGCGTCGCGGGCGACGTTCCAGATGCGGGCAGTGCCGTCATGGCTGGCGGTGGTGAGGAAACGGCCGTCTGGACTAAAAGCCAATCTAAAAACCGTCGCCTCATGGCCGGACAAGGCAAATAACTCCTCTCCACTCGCCAAATCCCACACCTTGACCGTGCTGTCAGCCGATGCAGTAGCCAACCGCGCATCATCGGGGGCGAAGGCAGCATAGTGAACCGCATTGTTATGCCCCGTCAGCGGCAGTTGGGGCTGGTTGGTATCAACCAAATCCCAAATTTCCACGGTTGCGAAGAAAACCAGAGCCAGGCGAGTGCCATCATTGCTAAAAAAGGCGCGTGTTAGCCCTTCGTCATTGGCAATGGAGAGGGCAAGTTCAGGCTGAGGTTCTTCACTTTCCAAGACCGTTGCCATATTCCAAACCTGCGCCTGACCGTCAAAACTGGTCGTGACCAAACGGGAGCCATCGGCACTGAAGACAGCACTGCTAATCGCCCCATCATGCCCAGACAAAGTCAGCAACTGTTCGCCCGTAGCCATGTCCCACAATTCAGGGATACCATTCTCACGGCCAACAGCCAAAAGCTGCCAGTCTGGGCTGAGATCAAAGCGAAAAAACTCAGCCGGAACGGGCAGTTCCGTTTGGCTCAGCAACGTGCCTGAGGCAACATCCCAAATATGGAGATTTGACGTAGCCAAGTTGTCCCCAATCACCAGCAGGGAAAGTCGCTCGCCAGCCTCATCAAACCTGAGGGTATTGCCCACGTACTCAACCCCATCATAGGGCAAGGTGCGCCGCAATTCGCCCGTGGCCGCCTCCCAAACTTTAACGGTGCCATCTAAGCTGACGGTTGCCAGTTTGGTCCCATCGGCACTGTAGGCCACACCCTCAACCAAATCAGTATGATCGGCCAAGATTCTCATGACCCGTGTGGCTTGGACAGCCCAATGAAGGGCTTCTTCTGCTTCTTTGGTGTGACTGGTTTCCAGGGCTTGCAAGGCCAACAGGATGCTTAATTGGGGATCGGCTTCCAGATTGTTGAGGGCCGCCAGAGAGAGTTCGCGGGAGGTGGCCAAATTGGTTTGTGTTTGGGCGGCATTTCGTTGGGCAATAGCTTCCGCTTCGGCAGTGGCCGCCAATGCTGCATTTTGCGTTGCCCGGTTGCTATTTACAAAAGCAAACACGGCTAAAACGAGCGCCACAGCCAATGCACCAACCAAAAAGTAGGCGCGTTGGCGCAGCCTTTGAGCCGCTCGCGTTTGTTCTTGCGCCCGTTTTTTCTCTGTTTGGGCGAGCTGCTGCAACGTTTCCAGCTCGCGCTGCTGGCGGGTTTCTTCTTCTTCCTGCCACTGTTGGCGGGCGGCGCTGCTGGCGGATAAAAAAGTTTGCTCGCCTTGTGTCAGGGCAACGGCCGTTGCCGCTGCCCACCTCTCAAATTGCTCCAAACGAGCACCCCGCAGTAAAAAGCTCTCATCTTGCCCTGCTTCGGTCCATTCTTGGGCGGCGGCGGCCAACAGGCGCTGCTGACGAATATCCTCACGGTGGATTCCCAGCCAGGCGCGTAACCGCTGCCAGTTGCCCAGCAGGGCTTCGTGCGCCACTTCGACGGTTGCTTCCCGGGTTAACGGGTCCCGATCAAAGGTAAGCAGGCGATGGCGGCCAAACGTATCGAGAATATGGGGAACGGCCGTATTCCCTTCCCCCACACTTTCCCCCACCGCTTCCAACTCGGAACGCAAAACCCGACGCCGGGTATGCTCTCGCCCATCCTCCAACGTGACGAGCCGTAAAAATAGCTGGCGGGTTACGGCCTGTTCCGCAGCGCTCAACCCGTTGAACAGCTCCTCAGCCCGCTGCGCCAATGCCCCGGTGACGCCGCCCAATGCACGGTAGCTGCTCAATGTCATCGTTAGGCCCTGACGCTCTTCAAACAGCTCGGTTAAGGCATATTGCAACAGCGGCAGCGCACCCGGCTGGTCGGCCACGTCGTGAACCATTGCCGTCATAACCCCCTCTTCTAACGTGACGCCCTGGCGGCGAGCCGGCTCCTGGACAGCCCAGGCGATTTCCTCGTTGGACATCGGTAAAACCAGGGTGCTGTTTTCTTTAAACAAATCGGCAATCGGTTTTATTTGCAACGGCCGATCATAAAAATCTGCCCGCAGGGTAACGACAACATGCAACGGGGATCGTGGCGCGGATAATACCGCCAGCAAGCTGTTTAAAAAGCGATGCCGGCGCGCCTCGCTGTCGGTTAAGGTGAACAACTCTTCAAACTGGTCAATCACCAGCAAAAGATGGGCATCATCCCCAGGCAAGATACGGCGCAAGGTCCGCAGGAGACCCCGTTCATCCTTTTGCATGGGGTCCAGCAAACTGGGCGGTGGATCAACTGCCACCGGCAGCAGCCTCAACGCCAGTTCCTCCAGCGGATGGCTGCCGGGCACCATCTCCGCCACAAACCAGTTCTCGGAGCCAGGCAGGGCTCCCTGGCGCAAGGCCGGCACCAGGCCTGCCTTCACCACGCTGGACTTACCGGCACCGCTTGGCCCCACGACGGCCAAAAAATTGCTGTCGGCCAATCCGGCTACCATTTGTTCAATGAGCACTTCCCGGCCGAAGAAATCTGAGGCATCGCTTTCCTGGAAGGCGCGCAGCCCTTTGTAGGGATTGGTCAATTCGCGGGTAGAGGGAACGGCCGTATCCACCACCGTTGTTGGCGCCAAACCATGAACCGCCTGCCGAAACGCCTCAGCCATCGCCAACATGTCTGTGAAGCGAGCGGTTGGCTCTTTGGCAGTGGCTCTTTGAATCACCGCATCAACCTGACCGGGCAAATCAGGCCGGCTGTCACACACCAACGGCAGCGGTTCGGCCAGATGTTTCTGAATCCGAATGGCCAGCGGCGCATCTGAAAACGGCTTTTCCCCGGTCAACGTTTCATATAGCACGGCTCCCAGACTGTACTGATCGGCCTGGGGCGTTACCTGTTGGCCGGTTAGCTGCTCCGGTGAAACATAGTCAGGCGTACCGGCAATTTCTCCCGCACCGGTAAGCTGCAAATCACTGGCCAAATCTTTGGCGATGCCAAAATCGGTCAGGTACGCATTGTTGGCTTCATCGAACAAAATATTGGCGGGTTTGATGTCGCGATGCACGATGCCTAATTGGTGTGCGGACGTTAAGGCTGAGGCGAGCTGGTTGAGGAGGGTGACGGCCGTATCCGGCTGCAAGGGTCCATTTTCTAAAGAAGACAACAGACTGCCACCCCGCAGCAAGCGCATGACCAGATACGCGCCCTCCGGGTCACGCCAATAATCATACAGTGGCACGATGTAAGGATGTTCCAGGCGGGCAACCGTTTGCGCCTCGCTTTCAAAGCGGCGGATGAACTCCGGATCATTGGCATAACGCGGTCGAATCACCTTCACCGCCACCTCACGCCCGATGGTTGGCTGGACGGCGCGGTAGATGACGCCATACGCTCCGGAGCCAATTTCCTCTTTCAGTTCAAGGCCACGCACGCCCCGGTTTGCGGGAGCATCAAAGCGCAAATCTCCGGCAACAATTTGGCGATACATCTCGCTGGTGCGCGTGGTGGGGGCCATCCCCAGTTCTTCGCCCAGCAGGCGGCGACAGCTCTCATACAGCGCCAGGGCTTCTTCACGACGGCCGCTTAACGCATAGATTTCCATGAGCTGCCGATAAGCGCTCTCGCGCAGGTTGTCAACCTCAAGCTGGCGCTGGGCAAATTCCTGTGCCTCGCGGTAGTCGCTCTGGCGGATGTGGATAGCTGTCAGGGCTTCCAGTGCATCCAACGCTTTGCGGCGGTACGCCTGCCGCGTGACTTCGGCCCACTCTTCAAATTCATTGCTGTCGCTCAGGTAAAAATCGGCCAGAAAATCACTCTGGTACAAGGATACGGCCGCAGCCAACGTCTGACGGCATCTCTGGCAAACTAGCAAATCCACATGCGCGTGGTCTTGCACGCTGTGCAGCTGTGTTTCAAATTCATGCACGTCCACCGTGAGTGCCGCTTGGGGATTGAGTTGAATGGTTTGCCGATTGGTGAGCAGGGTGGAAACGGCCGTTTCCCCTTCCGTTCCTTCTGCCGCAGAAAGCTCTGGCAGGACCTGACGCAAATTGTAGAGCACCTGGCGCAAATTGTGCCGTGCCGACCGCTCCGGCATGCCCGGCCAAAGCAGCTCAATTAACCACTCCCGCCGCTGCGGCCTTTGTTCCACCGCCAGGTAAATCAGGAGCGCCTGCACCTTGTTGGTGCGGAAACTCGCCAACGGTTCATCATCAAGCAAAGCCTGAAACTTCCCCAAGAGCGAAATTGTGAGCCGGGCCATACCGCCACCTCCATTGAACTCCCCCTATCCTAGCACGAACTTCGACTAATTGTGCTTTTGTTGACGGTTTACCCCAATTTGTTGACGGTAAACCGTCAACTCTGGCCAATCCACCTCATTCCTTTTCGCCTTCGCCAATTTTGTGACGGTACGCCCCGCTTTTGTTGACCCTTTCGCGACAGCTTGTTGATGCCCCAAAGCGACACTGAAAACAAGAAATATCAACCGAACCGAAAGCAAAACGGGGTGCAACATGAAGCGTATTTTCTTGTTTTTTATTGTCATGGGATTTGTTTCTATTCACTTTCCAAAAGTGCCGTCAAGTTTGTGGTGGCAACAGGCACACCCTCAGACCCACAAACCGATTGAGGCCGCCAAAGAGAGCATCTCCCGCTCACGGCCGCTTCCTCCTCAACAACAACGCTGTGCAGTCCAAGAGCAGGCGATTCTGGCCTCGGTGGTGCGGATAGTATTTCATGGGCAGTTTCAACAAGGGCAGCACACAGATTTTCGCGGCAGTTTTGGTCACGCGACGGTGGTAAACGGCCGTTACCTCATCACCCACAATCATTTTTCCATCGACTTAACCGCCCTTTCAGCATCAAACCCCCAAGGCGTTACCGGATTTTCTCTGTACAACGCAGCCGGTCAACGCATCCTACACAATGCACCAGTTGGCACTTTCCAGGCTTCGGCCCACAATGCCGAAACGTTGATTTTGGATTTTGGCGAAAATTACTTTAATGATTTAGAAATTATGTCCGCGCCGTTCAAATCGGTAGAGGCGCTCACGCTAACTGTAGGCAGCGAGGTTGGCCAAATTGATTGGGATGGGCAGCAGGCATATGTGGTCTGGACAACGGTGACGGAAATTGTGCAAGATCATGCCACGCCACACCTGGTTTTAGACAACTATGTGATGCCCGGCGCTTCGGGCGGTGGTATTTTCTGGAACGGCTACCACATCGCCAACAGTTGGGCCGATGTGACCATTAAAAACGCTCGCACCGGGGAATTTTTGGGGTCGTTTAGCCTGGCTGCTCTAAACGATCAAATCAATCATGGCCCATGAGCACTGCACCGACGGTCCTTCAGCAAAGCCTACACCACCACATTCAACTGACGCAGGGCCGTCAGAATTTGGTCGCGGCTCACAGGCTTGGAGATGAAGTGGGAAGCCCCCAGAGCGTAGGCTAGTTCTGGATCGTTGAAGACGGAGCAAATGATGACGGGCGTTTCGGCCGTTTCTGGCCTCGTTCGTATCGCTTGCAGCACATCCCAACCGCTCACGTCGGGCATCATTGCATCTAGAATGATGGCGTCGGGCGTGGTGCGGCTCAGCACTTCTAACCCTTCCTCACCACTGTTGGCGGCAATGACGCGGCAGTTATGCCCCGTCAGGTAGCGTTCCAGCAGCTCCACCAACCCCTGGTTGTCATCCACTACCAGCACCACCGGACCATGCAGCGGAATTTTGACCTGGAGCTGGTAACGGCCGTTTCCCTCATCCTTTGTTTCCATTTGCCAACCCAACCGCTCGGCCAGCGGGGCAATCACCTGGTCACTGGCAAAATCATGGGCCAATGGTTCCGTTGCAGGGAAAGAAAGTGACAGCAAAGCCATCTCCTCCCCCAGCAAGCCATAAATAGTGATGGTTTGCTGCTGCGTTGCCTGGATGAGCCGGCTGAGGATACTGACGAGAAGCTGCCGGGAAACGGCCGTATCCACCGAAACCACCATGCGCGGCACAGGCTCAACCAGTTCAAATGTGACTTCACGCGACTGCGCCAGCGGAGCCACTGCCTTCTGCGCCTCGCGCAAAAGCTGCACCAGGTCCGTTGGCTGAAGCGTCGTTTCTAGCTGGGCAAACTCGGCCTGCACCGAAGACAGCTGCGCCGCCGACAAATCATCCTGGGCCGCCGTCGCCGACTGCACCTGTGCCCATAAAATGGTGGCCACGCTCTCTTCCGCCTTGCGCAGCGAGCGGTGCGTCTGGCGCGTGGAAAGCCCCAGACGCTGGCCCACTTCCTGCACCGTCAAGCCCTCAACGTAATGCAGCTGGAGCAAATTGTATTGGCGCATGTCCGGCGTGTGGGCCGCTGCGCCCGGCTCGGGGCTGAGCGCCTCAATGGCTTCAATCAGTTCCCGCCGCAGATGATGGCCTAACGTCTGGCTGGGTCGTTTTTTGCTATTGCCTTGCTGAGCCGCGCTCAGCCGCTGGGCCAGCGGCAATTTCTGCAAAAAAGCAAAATCGTACAGATGCTCCAACGCCAGCTTTACGCTGTCTACAAATTCGGGTGCGGGTTCAGGGATGACCGTTTCGCTCATGCCACTTCCTTGATGATGGGTTCGGGTTCGCCCAGCGCCGCATCGGCCAGCAGATTGCCGTATGGCGGCTGCAACACCTTCAAAATGGGCTGGATACAATGCAGCAGCTCCAATGGCTGCAACATGTGCGAGCGGTGGATGGTGAGCTGGCTATTTTGCCCGGCAAATTGTTCACTAATGAAATCGGTAGCGGTAAGCAAAATAACGGGAATCTGGGCCAGCGCCTCGTTCTGCTGCATGATGTCGAATACTTCACGGCCGTTTAACCCCGGCATAATTAAATCGAGCAGCAGCAAATCGGGCGGCTGCTGCCGCATAGCGCTCAGGCCGCTCTCACCATCGTAAGCCACGCGAACCGTCAACTGGTCAGAACGAGCCGCCAGGCCACGCTCTACCAGTTGGCAAATGCCGCTATTGTCATCCACCACCAGCAAATTCGCCACCCCGCCGATGCTGTCAATGTATTGGTTAAGCTGTTCAAAATTAATCGGCTTGTTTAAGCAAGCCAGCGCGCCAAACGCGTCGGCCATCCAGGTGCGGCTGGGCAGGGAGCAGGTGATAACCGGCACCGGCATCGCCAAAGCGGGCGCGGGCGGCGTTTCACCCGGCGTTACGTTCCACACCACCGCTACGGGATGATGAGCCGCCACCTGCACATCTAGCTCAGCTCCATTTGGTAGGGGAATCACTTCATAATCGGGCAAATGGCGCTGCACCAGGCTGGTGACGGAGGGATCGGGATCAACCACCAGAACCGGGTCCAATTTTCCCGACGGCCGCGCATTTAAATCTCGCGTGCGGTATAGTTGGCCGCCGGGAACTGGCTCTTCCACGGCCAGGGCAATGGTAAATGTTGAGCCTTCGCCCAAAATGCTGTCTACCCAAATACGGCCGTCGTGCGCCTGCACAAATCGTTGGCAAATCGCCAGCCCCAGCCCCGTACCGCCATGCTTGCGGCTCAGCGAATAATCTACCTGGTAAAACTCGGTAAAAATGCGGGCCAGCTGCTCTTCAGGAATGCCTGGCCCCGTGTCTACCACCTGAATTCGCACCTCGCCATCGTGCTGAAACGCCCGCAGGCAAACCGTGCCTGCCTCGGTGAAGCGGCAGGCGTTGTTGAGCAAATTCAAGAAAACCTGCCGCATCCGGGTGCGATCCAGTTCCAGCGGTGGCAGATCCGGTTCGATCTCAGCTTTTAAGGTGATGGCATCGTTGCGAAACAGGTCGGCCACCATGCCCAGGGATTCTTGCAGCAGCGGTTCCAACTCCGTAGACTGTTTGTTCAGCGTAAAGCCGGTCATCTCAAAATGGGACAAATCCAAAATGTCGTCGATCATGCTCATGAGGTGACGACTGTTGCGGTAAATCTGGCTGACGTCCCGGTACAGTTTAGGTGGCCAGGCCAGACCGCCATACACCTCCGGCGAGAGGTACATCACTTCGCTAAAACCCAAAATAATGCTGAGCGGCGTGCGGAATTCATGGCTGATGTTGGCGGCAAATTGCTCCTTCATCCGTTGGGATTCCCGCGCTTGTTTGTTGGCAATAAGCAGTTCGCGTTCGGCCTGAAGGCGCAGCTCGTTGGTAATTTGCAACGATTTCACGGTGCTGCGCAGTTCGGCCTGCTGGCTGCGCGTCACGTCCAGGAGCTGCTCGGCACGGCGCTGCGTTTTGCTCAGCCAATCCAGCGCAGTGTACAGGGCGCGAATCGTCAGCCAGGCGATAATCACGGCCAGGACCAGATTGGTAAGAATGCCCGCCAGCGGGTAGGGATAGCTGCGCATGGTGACCAGATAAACGGCCGTTCCCGCCAGCATCGCCCCGGTAATAAATTCACTTCCTTGCACCAGTATCGCCTGGCAAAAAATGAGCAGCACACCGACAAAGGGCAGCCAGGCAGCCGGTAAGTAAACCATGGCGTAAAGGAGAACGGCCGTTAAGCCCCAAACCATCAAATGTCGCGCCAGCCGAGGTGCACGCCCGGAGAGCGTGAGGGAGCCAATGCCCAGGCCAGTAAGCATCAGCCACAGGGTCATGGCCGGCAGCGGGAACGGTGTTGCCGATTCGTAAAACAGAATGAACAGCTGGGCCACAGCGAGGACCAGCAAGGCTAAACGCTGCACCAACCGTCCGCGCAGATCGTCCATATTCAACTGAACCGTCTGATCCTGGGCCAAGGGTGACCGGTGAAAAATATTGATCTTTTCCATTGCAATTTCTCAGGAGCTCAGAGAGTGGAGATTAGAGGCTGCTTCTCGCCACTCGCCAACCGCTCGTCTCAACGAGAATCGTTTTCTTTTTGAATTTTCTCACGGGTATTGTAATGCGGAATTGTGTGGGGGTAAAAAACGGCCGTCTACGCACGCTGCCAGCGACGATGCAGCCCGTACAAAAACAGGGCCAACAGCAGCCAACCAAAGGCTAAAAAACCTAGCTCGGCCACACCGCTGCCATAAAATACCACGGCCGACTCAGTGGGTCCCGGCATGGTGTCCGTTAGCGCCCATTTCAGGCTAAATTCATACCAGAACCAGATCCAAAACAGGCCAATGATCAAACAGAGTACGGCCGTTACCGGCAAAATCACTTTGCGCAAAGATAGAAACATGGGCGTCATTATGGACAGAGGGTAGGTTATTCGTCAATGGCCTATCTGTCACCGTTTGTCTACGATTCATCTCCGGGTCGTACCCCAACGTAGCGCGCTCGGGGGCGGATGAGCTGTCCTTCCTGGTACTGCTCAATAGCCTGCCCTAACCAGCCAGCCGTCCGGCCCAGGGCAAACAATGTGAGGGGGGCATCGATAGGGAGTTGCGCGGCGTGGGTCAGGGCAACCAGACCCAGATCAATCGTCGGCTGCTGACCGGTAGCTTCGGCCATGACCTGTACGAGGGTCTTTGCGATGGTTACGGCCGTTTTGTTGCCAAACACCTCCGCCACCAAATCCAGCAGAAGCCGACCACGAGGGTCCCCAGACGGATACAAGGGGTGGCCAAAGCCAGGAATAATCTCACCTCGTCGCAGCCGGGCAGCTACCATTGGACGCACGCCATCTGCTGAACCTGCCTCGCGCAGCAGCGCCGCCACCCGCTCTGTGTGGCCGCCATGCAGCGCCCCTCGCAGCGCTGCCAGTCCCGCCTGCACCACCGCATATGGATTCGCCTGCGCCGAAGCCACTACCCGGGCCGTAAACGCTGACACATTCAATTCATGGTCAGCACACAGAACAAGCGCGGTGTTGAGCAATGTTTCCACTGCTGGCTGATCCGGTGCCCACGCCTGCTGCAGCGCGGCGGCTATGTTGGCTTGTGGTTGCGCATCTGTCACGGTCCAGGTAAGCAAATGAAGCAAACGGGCCCCGGTCTGGCATACGGCCGTTTCTGCCAAATCATACGCTGCCAAATCGTGCTCAACCAACATTGGCAGCAGCACCTGAAACCGTGTAAACAAAGGCAATGGCTGCAACGCAGCTTGCAGTTCATTCATACGCTGCTGCAAGCTGGCAGGCAGTTCAGGCGGAAATAAATCGGCCGCATCCAAAGAATCGCGCCACAGCAGCGAGGCAACCGCTTCAAACGACGTCGTTTGGGCCAGCTCTGTGGCATCACGACCTCTGTAGTAGAAACGGCCGTCTTCAATCAATGTGACCGCTGAAGCCAGCACCGGCGTACCCCAATGCAGTGCCGATTCGGCCGCTTGGGCCGGGTTTTGCCGCAGCGCTTTGCGCGCTTGCAATGCTGCCACATCCGCCCGCCGGTAGCGACGCGCCCGACTTTTGCCTGTCCCCGGCTCCGAGCGTATCAGCCCGCGACTGACGTAAGCGTACAGCGTCGGCAGCGTGATTTCTAATGCGGCGGCGGCTTCTTTAGCGGTTAGAAAGTTGCTTTCTGTCATGCCTAGACCTTTGGAGATTTGGTAGGGAAATGGGATCCCATTTCCCACCGTTAACGACTCACAACTTCGCGCAGCAAATCCAGCGCCAGATTGCCGCCGGTGAGAATGCAAACGGCCGTTTTCCCCGCCACAGCCACTGAACCCGCCAGCAAAGGGGCTATCACCGTTGCGCCAGACGGTTCGATAACCAACTGATGCTCAGCCAGCAGCGCCAAAATCGCCTGGCGAATTTGGGCCTCGCTTACCAGCACAATTTCCGGCGGCTTGGCCTGCAGCAGCTTAAAAGGCAGCGCACCAAAGCCCCCGGCTAAACCATCGGCAATAGTCGGTGCGTGATCGTATGGATCAATTGCCCGGTTTTGGGCAAAGCTGAGCTGGGCCGCCGGACTGGCCTCCGGCTGCACGCCAATGATACGGCAAGACGGTTTGATGTGGCGCACGGCCGTTTCCACACCGCTAATCAACCCGCCACCACCCACGGGCACCAGGACCAGATCGGCTGCCGGCAAATTGGTCATAATCTCCACACCAATCGTGCCCTGCCCGGTAATCACGTCCCGGTCATCGTAGGCGGCAACTTCGGTTGCGCCAGTGCGCGCCTTAAATTCATCAGCTGCTTGATGGGCAGCTTCGTATGTTTGGCCAGCCAAATGCAGGTTAACCGGAAAGCGACGCAGCTTCTTCAGCTTGGCCTCTGGTGCCGTCTCCGGCACAAAAATGTCTACCTGCTCCAGACCAAACGAAGTTGCGGCGTGAGCCACCCCCAACGCGTGGTTACCCGCTGATGCAGTAACAATGCCCCGCGCCTTTTCCGCATCGCTCAGCTGACTGATTTTATTCAGCGCCCCGCGCACCTTGAACGAGCCGGTCGGCTGTTGGTTTTCCAGCTTGAACCAAATGTCGCCGCCGGTTAGCTCGCTGAGATAGTCGCTGTGGATGAGGGGTGTGTAGCGTGCATACGGCCGTATCCGCCGTTTCGCCTGTAAAAATTCCGACAATTCAATCATCGCCACCGCCTTACATTGATTAATTAATCAATATTGACAGACAGAAATCAACCATTAAAATGAAGCTTACTAAATTTACTAGAATGAGTCAATTGGGAAATGAATCGTGAAACGTTTGCTTGCTACTGGCAAACTCACCCACTTGCACACTTTAGGAGAAAAAATGTCAACTAACAACGGATATGATCCCGGCCTGGCCGGGGTTTTGGCTGCAGAAACATATTTAAGCCATGTGGACGGACTGAAAGGAGAGCTGATCATCGGTGGTTTTCCCCTGGCGGAGTTGGCCGCCAATGCCACCTTTGAAGAGACGGTTTACTTGCTATGGAACGGCCGTCTGCCCACCCAAAACGAACTTAATGAACTGAAAGAGGAGCTGGCCGGGTTACGGCCGTTGCCTGACGCCACCATAAAATTACTACGCGAAGCCGCCAATGACCACACTACCCCCATGGACGCCCTGCGCATGGCCTCGGCCACGCTGGATTTGGGCAGCAGTGACGCCAACCATCTCAAGACTGCCAAAACAATTGTGGCCCGCATCGCCACGATCGTGGCCAGCTATCACCGGCTGCGGCAAGGCGAAGAACCGGTTGCACCTGAGCCAACATTGAGCCATGCCGCTAACTTTTTGTACATGCTCACCGGCGCAACCCCCAGCGACGCCCGGGTGCGCGGTCTGGAAACCTACCTCAACACCGTCGTCGATCATGGGCTTAATGCCTCAACCTTTGCTGCGCGGGTCATCATCGCCACACAATCGGATCTGGTTTCGGCCATCACCGGGGCGATTGGCGCGCTGAAAGGACCGCTGCACGGTGGCGCACCCGGTCCGGCACTGGACACGGTGTTCGAGATTGGCACGGCCGAACGCGCCGAAGAGGTGCTGCAAGCCAAGCTGGACGCCGGCGAGCGGCTGATGGGCTTCGGCCACCGCGTCTACAAGGTGCGCGACCCGCGCGCCGAGGTGCTGTCTGCGGCAGCGGAAAAGATGTTCAAAGCAGACGGGGACATGGCGCTGTATGAATTGGCCAAGACGGTGGAGGAAACGGCCGTTCGCCTTTTAGCCATCCACAAACCGGGACGCAATTTACAAACCAACGTGGAATTTTACACTGCTCTGCTGCTGCACGGCCTGGGTCTGGAAACCGACATTTTCACTCCCACCTTTGCCATCGGGCGTACCACCGGCTGGCTGGCCCACTGTTTTGAGCAAATGAAATACGGCCGTCTCATTCGCCCCCAATCCCGCTACATCGGCGAGATGGATCGGGAATGGGTTCCGGTTGCCAAACGATAAAAATCAACAGATTTCGCACGCAGAGCACGGAACGAGTATTAGAGCCACTTCCCCAGCCACCACTTTAACCACTGCCTCAACCTTACCTGGCGACGAGCGAAGTAGGCATGGCGACGGCTTTCGCTGCGGAGGCGGGTGTGCCAGCTTTGGTCTAAATCGGCGGTGCGGCCAAAGCTGATGCCGCTGCCTGGCTGCTGGTGAATGACGTTGGCAATGAACGGCCGTTGTTCCATGCCAAACGTCGCCAACGGATGGCGCATTTCTTGCGTCGTCAGCACAAACTCCGTGGGGATGTTGGCCGGCGAACGCGTGCCGTGCAGGTCTACCGTGAACTTATAGTCGGCAAACTGGTCGGTCAGCCGGTTCAGGCGTTCCGGCAGCATCTCCTGGAATGAATCGTACACCGCCACCGCATCAGCCAGCGGCTGGAAGCGAAAGTTGACCCGGCGCGTTTGCAGCGGCACCTGGAAAAACGAGGTGCCGTGCACGTGCGTGCCGCTGTCGCCAAAATTTGTGCTCAGCGATTCGCGGGGGAAAACGTAAGAGCGGTCAGTTTGCACCAGATATTTCGTTTTCAGCGGAAACCAGTCGGTGGCGGGAAAGGTTTGGAACAGTTCGTGCATGTGGTCACTGGGCAAAATCGTGGGATTGGCCGTTTCCCGCCATTCACGAAACGCAGCCCACTGCTTTTGCGTGTACGCCTGCCCCTGAAACCAGGCAATCTGCATAAAAAAAACGTCTCCATCGTCCAGATAAGGCGTAAATGGCTCATGAATAATGCCATGAAACCAGAGTGCATTAAGGGAAATTCCGGCAATCTGCGGATCATCCGCGTAAAAGTCAAGCGCATCGGCTGCATACCGGTAGGCCATTGGCGACACAACCAAATCGTCCTCCAGTAAGATGATGGAACCAAACTCATCCACCAAATCGCCACAGGTAAAAACGTGGTTGATGAGGCCGAACGGCCGTTCCCTTACCAACACCCGCTTCTCCCCCAACGCCCATTCAAACTGCTCGGCCACCGTCACAACCTGGGCAAACTGCTCCCCGCCGGCATCAATCGAAATCACCAACAGCACGTCGGCCACGCCCTGCAAGCCCGCCAGCGACCCTAGCAAACGCCGCAGCGACTCTGGCCGATTGTAAGCCACCACCACAATCGCCGGTTTCATTGGATTGTGCTCATTTTTATAGGACGCAGATTCGCCTGATTTGCCTGATTTACCTGATCAGGCTGATCAAAAAAATCAGGTAAATCTGTGTTCCATTCTTCTAACTTCATCTAAATTTCTCCACAACAGCATCCACCGCTTGCGTGAGATGGCGTACTGGCTGCTCGGGCTTAACGGCTGGTTGCCAAACGCCGCCCGCCAACGAATCGCTGACGGCGAGCAGGGCAGCGGCTTGTTTTTGGCAATGTTGGGCGACGGCAAAAAAGGCAGCCACCTCCATTTCTACGGTTTGTACGCCTTGCTGCTGGTAATGAGAAACGGCTGCGGCCGTTTCGCGGTAAGGTGCATCGGTCGTCCAGGTGGGGCCTTTGTGCAGGGGCAAATTGGTGGGGCGAACGGCCGTTTCCACCCATGCCATCAATTCTGGCGAAGCCGAGGCGACTGCTTCAGGTGGCAAATAATGGTACGAGGTCCCCTCGTCACGAACGGCCGTTTCCACCAACACCAAATCACCACAGTTCAGCGATGGCTGCAAGCCACCGGCAATCCCCAACCAGACAAATTCAGCCACACCCCAGGCGGCAAACTCCTCGACCAGCACACCAACCACCGGCGCGCCCACGCCAAACTGCCCGGCAACTGCCACGCGATTTTTTGTTTTCCCCAACAAATACACCTCGCCAAAAAAGTCATCGACCCGCTTGCCTCGCCACCGCTTCACCGCATGGCGCAGCACGGCCGTTTGCGGGCAAAAAATGACCATTTTGGGTGGTTCAGGCAGGCGAAGGTGTTGCAATCGGGCAACGGCCGTTAGCAGCCCTGGAGACTTGCTTTTTTGAGGAAAATTAGGAAATGACATCCAAATTACCGTCCCAAACTGTGCCTGGCACCATATAATCCAATAACCAACAGCCACTCACCAATCAATAAACCAACGGCAACCCCGATCAACCCATACCCCCAAAAAGCAGCTGTCGTGAGCACGGCCGTTCCCAGCAACACCACAAATGTCGCCAGCAACACCGGCTTTTCCTGCCCCGCCACCACCAATTCCACCGAAAGCGGCAGGGAAATTGTAAAAGGTACAATGCCCCAGGCCAAAATTCGCAATAGGGAAACGGCCGTTTCATATCCCTCGCCAAACAAAAACATCACCAAAGGTCGCGCCAGCAGCATCAGCCCCACAGCCGCTAAAAAACCATAAGCTAACAAGCCCCAACGATAACTGGAAATTGGCGATGGGCGATCTTCATTCTCTAGTCGCCAATCTCTAATCTCCAATCCCCTCCTGGCCAACAACGGAAACATCGCCCCCATCACTGCCCCCGGCAGCAGGCGAGCCGCCTCCACCAGGCGCAGAGCGGCGGCGAGCTGGCCTGTTTGGGCGGTGGTGCCCAGCCAGCCCAGCAGCAAGATGCCCAACCGCTGAAGCAGAACGGCCGTTACCATCAGCAGCGCCAGCCAAAAGCCAACGTTAGCCAATTGGCGCACTATTTGCCAGCTCAGCAGTCGCCAGTTGAGACCAAAATTGGGCAGCACCCGGCGGCACAGCCACCAGCTGGCCCCTGCCGCGATAATCTGCACCGCCAGCAGCCAGCCCATCAAGCTGATGAATTCGCCACCAGCGGCAAACAAAACGGCCGTACCTGCCACCTGCAAAACGGCCGTGCCCAACGTCAACCCGGCCAGCCACCCCATCCGTTCATAACCACGCAGCGCAGCGCTGGTGAGCGTGAGCACAGCCAGCGGCAGCAGCACCCAGGCATAAAGTCGCAGCCCAAAAATCGTTTGGCTGGATTGGCCTGAAAATGGCAGCAAGAACAAGGCCACCATAAAAACTGCCACCAGAATTAGCTCCAGCAGCAGCGCTGAAGCCAGCGGCACAGTGTCGGTCCGCCGCTCAGCACCGATTTGGCGCAGAAGCACCGTGTCCAAGCCCCAGGAACTAAAAATATTGCCGAGGTAGAGAACGGCCGTTACCCAAGCCAGCTGTCCCAAGCCCGCATCTCCCAACTGACGGGCCACCAGCGCCGTAAACAACAGCAGCACGCCCTGCTGCCCCACGCGCATTAAAAACAAAATGGTCGAATTTTGTTGAATCCGGTTCTTAACCTGGGGCAATGCGCTGAAGTTAGGCACGTCGGCCAACCAGCAAGGGAAATTTGGCCGGCTCCCGCTGGCGGCGCAGCCTCACCTTAAGCCATCGTGCCAGCCGCCGCCATGCCGGAATCGTCCAAATGAGCTGCCAATCGATGTTGGCTGCTGCGCCTAATGCCTGGATACGGCCGTATGTCAAAAAATTCTCGCTGGACAAACTGTTAGAGGCAAAGCCGTATTGCTGCAAAAAAGCAGCTTCCCGCTCGGCTACCATGTGCTGGCCGCTGGCTGGGTGTTGGTAAACGGCCGTATCCATCACCACCACCTGCGCCTTTGGCCGCAGCACGCGCAGCACTTCACTTAGCGTCACTGTAAAATTCACCGAGTAGTGAAATGAAGCGTTGAAAATTACCAAATCAACCTGGCTTTCCGCCAACGGCAAATGGTCAAATTCGGCCTGCAAGCAGATAAAATCCGTCTTGTAATGGTGATGCGCCCCCAGGCCGTCCCAATCATTCACGCCCAAATCGACGGCTGCCAGCAGATGCCCCCGCGCCGCCAGCCGGTTAGACAGCCAGCCATTGCCCGCACCCAGATCGAGGATTTTTAACGGCCGTTTCAAACTGGTTTCTAACGGTTCAAACACCCGTTCAACAAGTACCATAAAACTCCGCGCCCGCTCCACCCAAGCAGCGCTAACTCGCAAAGGCTTATCCTGAGTAACGCCGCAGGAACGCGAAGAAAAATCTGCGTCATCTGCGTTTATCTGCGTCCCATTTTCCGCCACAAACGGCAGCGCCCGGTAAAATGCAGCGTCATCACTGCCGCGCCCTTCACGACGGCGCACGGTTTCATACTCCTGCCGGAACTGCGCCAGTGCCACCGCCCGCTCCGGCGGCAAAAAGCGCCAGATGCCCGCCTCGCAGCCAAACGTCAAGCCATCGACCGGGCAGTGCACCGCCTCCGCCGAAATCCATTCCACCTCTCCCCGGCAAACCGGGCAGGCAAAGCTAAAATTATCTGCCTTTTGGTTCATATCTCGCCGACAAAATGAAAAAGTCACCGATGCGGTTGAACAACAGCCGTCTACACAACCAATCATCCAGCCGCACCAGCCAGCCAAACAGCCGGGGATGCCGCCGGGCAAACCGGTCATTGTCCGCCGTGGGCGTGACGACAGATAACCCGCATAACTCCAGTGTCTGAAAGGCTGGCCCAAGCGCTTTTTGCACCTGTCCCGGCGTAAAATAAAACGTCTGGAACTGTACCCCCTCCACGTTGGCCACCACGCCGCCGCGCCGCAAGCGCCGCGTAGCCACGCGCCAATCCCTGGGCAGCAGCGCCAGCTCCCAGGGGCAAATCGGCGGCATAATCACCCAGGTGAGCACGCCGCCCGGCTTGAGCAATCGGGGCAGATGGCGGGTGACGGCCGTTAAATCCGCCACACAGTTCAAGCCGCCAAAATTAGAAAAAACGGCATCAAAGGGACCGGCTTCAACTCTGTCCAGTTCGGTGAAGGAGCAAAGTTGGGGAGTGAAACGGCCGTGCAACTTTAATTCCTCATGCTTCCGTTCCATCTCCGTCACCATGCCTGGCGCGATGTCCGTCGCATGGACGCGGTAGCCCCGCTCAACCAGCGCCACCGCATCCAGCCCCGTTCCGGCGTTCATCTCCAAAATGTGGCTACCAGCCGGTGTCCATCTTGCCACCTGCGAGTACACCTTCTGCCGCATACGCTGCAAATTGGCATGATCCTGCCCAAACGCATCATACACAGCCGCCTTGCGCGAAAAAGCATCTGCCACCTGCGACAGTTGGAGACCGGAAGTTGGAGATTCATGCCTTTTACTCACCACTTTTCACTTTTCACTTTTTACTTCTCACTCCCCCTCCGGCTGCGGCGTTGGCCGAGCCGACTCCACAAAAGGCATGTGCGGCAAGACCGTCTGCGTATGTTCTGACCCAGCCAGCCGGTTCAGCCGCCATCGGGCCAGCGGCAGTGTGCCCCAACGGTAGCCAATTGCCGCTAATTCACGCAGGTGGGCCAGACGCCATTGGCCCGGCTTGGTGGCTACTTGTTGCAGCGCACGCCAGCCACGCCGGGCGCGGAACTCTTTGTGTACAACCGTGTGCAGCTGGCGGTAAAACTCGGTGGGGAACGGTCCCTGGTACATCATCGCCAGGTCGGCCGAATCAACCCAATTTTGCTGCGATCCCAGCTGCGCCGCCACGCGCCCATGAAAACGCGTCCCTGGCAGCGGATAAGAGACCGAAATGCCAATATCATTCGGCAGGCAGTCGCGCACCAGTTGGAGCGTTTTTTCGATGTCTGCCCGCGTTTCACCTGGATAGCCAAACTGGAGGAAAAAGCCAACTTTGATCCCCGCCGCCTGCAATTGAGCTGCCGCCTGACGAATTTGCGCCACCGTGGTTCCCTTCTCCATCGCGTCCAAAATCCTTTGCGAACCGGATTCGGCCCCCAACCAGATGATGTCGCAGCCCGCTCGCTTGAGCGCAGCCACGTTTTCCGCCTGGCGCACAATTAAATCGGCCCGGCTGAGGCATTTGAAGGGCAACTGCACATCGTGAGCCGCCACTTCGTCGGCAAATGCGGCCCACCAGCCCGGCTTCAAGCCCATGATGTCGTCGGCGAACCAGATGTGGTTGGGTTGGTACGTTTCTTGCAGCCAACGCATCTCAGCGGCGACGCTGCGGGGGCTGCGGGCATTGTAGCGCTGGCCCCAAATTGGCTTGGCGCACCAGTTGCAGTGATAGGGACAGCCACGGGTGGTGACCATGTTCATGGAGTAATAACCGTGCCGCTCCAACCAGATGCGGCGGTATTTTTCCACATCTACCAAATCCCAGGCAGGCAGCGGCAACTCATCAATGCCGGTAAGAACGGGACGGCGCGCGTTTTGGCAAACCTGGCCGCCACTTTTGTAGGCCAGGCCGAGGATTTGGGAGAGGGATGTGGCGGAACGGCCGTCTAACACCGCCAACAGCTCAATCATTGTCTCTTCCCCCTCGCCCAGCAACACAAAATCGGCCCCGGCTTGCAGATAGGCCTCTGCATGGTCCGTTGCATCGGAGCCGCACAAAATAACGGTGCAGTCCTGTGTCTTGGCCATTTTTATCATCTTAAAAGCTGCCTCGCGCATCGCCAGCAGGCACATTTTGGAAAGGTAATTGAAGCTGTCTTCATAGATGATGGCGTAGCGTGGCTGATGCTCTGCAAGTGCCGCTGCCCATTCATCTTCGGAGCCGGCCAGCATCGCGTCAAACAAGGCGACGCTGTACCCATCTTGCCGGGCGACACTGGCGGCGTACAGCGTGCCCAGCGGCGGATATGGCTGCATCGCTTGCCACAGCTTGGGGTCAAACTTCAGGTAATACGATTGGCCAAAAAGAATCTCAGACATAAAAATTTGATCTATCTGCAGATTACGCAGATTTTCGCAGATTATTTTGGTTCTTATCTGTGTAATCTGCGAAATCTGTGGATGTGTTGAGGCGGTGTTGGTAGGCGGTGAGGGTGCGTTGTTGGTGGGCCTGGAAGTGGCCTTTGCAGATAACGGCCGTAAACAAACTCTCACCCGATCCATTTTGCTGCGAACGCAACTTTTCTATTTTACGAGCTTGCTCCCACTGCTCCAACCACGCGCCCAACGGCGTGCGCAGCGGCAGTTCAGCCACAGTTTGCGGCCAGCTGGCCGGCTCCGGCTCAGGAATCTGGACCAAAGGTGGACCGTCAGCGTTGGGCATAAATTGGCTGGCCCAGCAGTTGTGCTGCCGCAGCTGCTTGTAAATGTCATGGCCAAACAAGGGCACCATCTGCACAATTTCCCGCGCTGTGTAAATGTTACGCTCGGGCAAGGTAAGGGCCGATTCAGCGACGAAGTAGTTGGGACACAAAATGACGCCGCGCCGCGCTGCCAGCCGGACAATAGCAATGACCAGGGCGCGCGTTAACCAAAGGCGGCCGTTTTCCGTCACCAAAAAATAATCAATATCGGCATCTTCAGCCACGTTGTTCATCGCCAGGGAGCCGGTGACGGCCACCATACGCACAAAAGGTAGCCGGGCAATGAGCCGGCCATAACGCACGGCCTCCGGCCACAGCTGCTGGGCACGCCGCCGGCGCTCATGCCGAATTTCCACAATCTCTTCCCGCTGCGGCAGGCAGAAAAAACCTGCGTGGTGGCTTAAATGATCGGTGAGGGCGGCACTGCCCACGAGCATGCGGGCAACCTCGCTGGCCGTGGCGGGAACACTGTCCAGATAACGATGAATCTCAACGGCCGTTAGCGGATAATCAAACAGATCCACATAGGCCACGGTGCGCCAGATGGCTTGCTCTAATTTAGTGAGTGTGGTTGGCGCGGCTAATTTCATAGGTGGCTCCTGGCGGGATGACTGGGTGACAAGGTGAAGGCGTTCTGCGAACGCTGGTGACCGGATGACAAATCTTTGCCACTGTGCCATTGTGCTGCGGCCAACGCCCACAGCACCGCTCCCTTAGGCAGGTAGAGCGTGGGTTCGGGATGCAGCAGGGCCATCACAATCATGGCCAGCCAGACGGCCGTTGCCGACGCATGCTCGGCGGAAAGAGCAAATCGCCACAGCGGCCACAGCCAAAACAGCAGCCACAGCGCCAATCCCAGCAGGCCTAGCTCCGCACCGATGAGCAGTGGGACGTTATGCACCAGCGACGCCTCTGGCGTAACTTCAGCGGCGGTCGCCATATATTGACCCAGCCCCACGCCGAGGAACGGCCGTTCCCCCAAAAGCTGCCACGCCACACCTAAATCTCGCTGTCGCTCCCACAGCGACCGGCTCTCCAACGGCGAATCCAGCGTCAGTAATCGTCCAGCCATCACGTCGCCGTAAGCCAGGGCAAAAAGCAGCACACCGGCAACCAACAGCGCCAGCGGCAGAGCAAATTCTCGCCGGAGCGGGGTTGATACCGTCCGACGATGCAGGCCATAGACCAACCCACCCAGCAGCAATCCCACCACTGCCGAACGGGACAAACTCACCAGCAGCCCCGCCACGCCGGCGGCCAAGCCCAGCCAAAAGAGCCAGCGCCACCCTACTTTTGCTCTATGCCTATTGGGCCACAGCAACAAACAAAGCGCCATCGCAAGTAGCCCCAGCTGGTTAGGATGGCTGTTCAATCCATACGCCCGCAGCCAGTTCTGGCCGTCCCGCTGGGCGACGCTGGTGCCTTCCACCAGCAAGTCCAACGTTGGCTCGCCCAACCAAGCCAACCCGAGTTCACGTTGTAGAAAAAACTGAGCGACGGCCACGGCACCTTGTACCAGAAGCACTGCTGCCAATACCCGCCATAGCCAATCTCGCTGCCAGCCCGGATGATTCACCAGGAAAAGATACACAAACCAGCTCAGTCCAATCATTGCTGCCAGGTAAGCAGTTTCAGCCGTGAGCCTGACCAATATCAGCAACGAAAAGGCAGCCAGAGGAATCGTTACGGCCGTTTCCCCAAAATAAAAATCCACAGATTTCGCAGATTGCACAGATTTTTGCTCTTTAATCTGCGTAATCTGCGAAATCTGCGGATGAATTCTTCTAATGAGCCAGCCGATAATCACCAAAAGCGGCAGCAGCGACAACACGCCGATTTGCCAACCTTGCCCGGCAGCGGCCGTCGGCAGCGGCAGCCAGGCAAACGGTCCGCCATTGGCCGAAGCGTGGCTAATCAGAAGCAAAAAGAGAAACAATGCAAACAAAATTCGGCTCATGTGTGATTCCCGTTGAGCACTTTTTCATAGACAACGGCCGTTTCCCGCGCCGTCCGTTCCCAGGAATAATGCTGCGCCCGGGCCAGACCCAACTGCCGCAAATGCTCGCGCCGCTCCGGGTCAGCCAATAGGCAGGCTAACCCATCAGCAATCGCCGCCTCCTGCTGCGGATCGACCAGCCAGGCTGCCTCGCCGCAAATTTCGGCCATGGCTGAATCGCGGCTGGTGAGCACCGGCGTGCCGCAGGCCATCGCCTCCAGCGGCGGCAGGCCAAACCCCTCGTACAGCGAGGGGAAGGCAAATATCGTCGCCAGCGAATAAATACCGGGCAAATCTTCCTGAGGCACATAGCCCAGGTTCTGCACCGCATCCTGCAAATTCAGCGCTTCAATCTCCTTGTCCAGCGAGCCGTTGATCAGCCAGCCGTTTGGTCCCACCAGCACTAATCGCGTGTCACAGCCACGCCAGCGCAGTTGGGCAATGGCCCGAATCAGCCGCTTCAAATTTTTGCGCGGTTCCATCGTGCCGACAAACAATACAAACTGCTCGGGGAGATTATACCGGGCGCGCAGCTGGCGGCGCTCAATTGGATCGTCAAGGGGCTGGAAGCCAGCAGGCGCTGCTTCGTGGATGACATGAATCTTTTCCGCGGGCAGCTGCAAAATGCGCATTAAATCCTGGCGGGCATGGTGCGAAACGGTGATAACGGCCGTAGCTCGCCGGGCCACATGGGGCAGCAGCAAGCGCAGCGCCAGCAGCCGGCTGCGCGGATGATGGCGGCTGTGCAAAAAGAGCGACGCATCATGAATGGTAATCACCGACGGGCGGCTGAGGCACAATGGCGCGGTATTGTTGGGGAAATGGCATAAGTCCGGCTGGCGTTGGCGAATAATACGCGGCAGTATGAGCTGCATCCAGACAAAGCGGCTGAAGCCAAAATTGTCGGCTAAAGGCAAAGCGCGCGCCAGTTCCGCCTCCAGCGGCTCGAAAGGGCGGTTGCTGAACAGCATGTATTCCCACTCCGGGCGCTGCTGCACTAAATGGGCCAGCAGGCGACCTGTGTAATGTCCCACGCCGGAGCGCTGTCCCAGCAGCGGTGTACCATCAAACCCAATACGCATCAAACCTTCCTTGAGAAACTTAACGCAGAGGCGCAAAGACGCAGAGAAAGAAAAAACGTAATCTGCCGCGATCCATAATCGCCAATCTGCGGACTTTTATTTTCCTTTAGCCACTGCCACCATAGGCCAACGAGTAACCAAAAAAGCAGTCCGGTGCTGTTAAACAGCAAAAAGAAATCGAGCAGGCCGTGAATTAGAAAGGCCAGCAGCCCGGCTAAAATGGCCAGCAGCCAGGGATCAACCGGCGGACGGCGCAACACGCGCCAGGCCAGCAGCCCTTCCCAGGCCAGCCAGACAAAAAATGGCAGCGCGGCCAGCAGCCCACCGCCAACCAAAAACTCCAGGTACCAGTTATTCGTGTGAATGGTTTCGTTCCAGCTGTCGGCGTTGAGCAAACGGCCGTACTGCAAACGAAAATTATCCAGACCGATGCCCAGGAACGGCCGTTCGCCAATAAACTGCAATGCCAGCCGCCACAGCGTACTTCGCTCAGGAATCGGCAGCGCGTAATCCCAGGCGGGTGCCACCGAGTCTGGCTCAGGAAACGGAGAGCGATTGTTGGATGGCAGCACCCGCACCACACTGGTGGCAAAGACACCGCTCTTCTCGCCAAACCAGGTGATTTGCTCATGCACCACGTCCCAAATGAGCGTGTACTCCCCTGGATTAGACGGCGCGCGCAGGGGAATTTGCATTTCGGCCGTTTCGCCGGGCGGAATAGATTGGGCAAACGGCCAGCGCGGCTCGGCTAGCTGTAAGCCACTCTCTGCCTGAATCCAGCGCCCGCCCAGGTTAATCGGCTGAGCCCGGTTGCTGGACCAGGTCAGCGCGCCGGCATTGGTCACGACGATCGGCACCTGCTGAATTTCATTGGCAGCCAGGGTGAGCTGCGGCGGCACCTGCCAGTTGGCCTGGTACCAGCCATTGTCCCCTTCGCTGGCAAAGCGCAGCCGGAACACGTCGCTGCCCACTGTATTTACAATGAACAATAAGCCCACCAATCCAACCAGCCCCAGCCACGGCCGTACAGCCTGATTCTCTAAGAAAATTGAACCGCGGAGACGTAGAGGCTTGTCCTGAGCACCGTCGAAGGAACGCAGAGTTTTAATTGAAAAACTCTGCGGTCTCCGCGCCTCTGTGGTTAATTTTTTCAGTGGATTCATCGACCCTAGACCCTGACTTAACAACCAGACCATTAACACGCCTACCACACCAATCGTGACGAAGCTGGCCCGGCTCAGGGTGGCAAAGCTGGCCTGGAGCAATAGCAGCATTGCCAGAACAACAAGCAGGAGAACGGCCGTTTTCCCTGCCTTCTTCCACCACAGCCAACCGGCCATCAGCAGCAGCGGCACGGTCACTTCGATAAACACGGCAGCGTGATTGGCGTAATCGAGCGGACCGGTCAGGCGCAAGTATTGGCCGGTTACAGTGATACCGCCGCGAAATGGGGCCAGCCAGCCAAACTCACGCCCCAGCCACACTTCGGGCAGACCAATGGCCGCCACCAGCAATCCGCCAACCAGTATTGCCAGCAGCACAGCGATGCGCTGGCGCTTAGTGTGCACCAACACAGGAACAGCCAGGGCCAACACCATCCCGCTGAGCAGACGAAAAGAAGCTTTGAGGGCATTACTGTTTTGTTCGGGGGCAAGGACGGCCGTTCCCACAAACAATCCCCCCGCCACCAATAGCAAAACCATCCCGCGATGCGGTAGGGGTAACCCCCCGTGGCTGCCCTTATCTCCAAACCACGTCACCACAGCCACCAGCAAAATCAGCCCCAACAGCATTTCCAGGTTGGTCACCGCCAATGGACCCACGGCCAACAGCGGCTGGTCCAGCTCAAACGGCAGGGTAAGCGCCAGGAGCAGCAGGAGGGCATAGCCAATTTGGTGCGTTCTGGTGAGAGTCATACGGCCGTCTCCAGCAAAGTTGGCTTACGCAGCGCCCATAAACAACCAAGCAGCAGTACGCTTTCCACCAGCAGCACTGAGAGCGCCGGGCCAATCAGACCCAGCCGGGGAATGAATTGCCAGCAGAATAGTGCATGGAGCAGAAGAGTTACAGCCGTTAACCCCGTCAGCGTCTGCTGCTGGCCACGGGCTACCAGATAATGGGTCAGGCTGTAGTTGATGTAGACGGGCAGCACCGTCAGCCCCAGCAGCTGCAAAACAGGCACGCTGGAGACAAAATCCGCACCGTACAGCCAACCGATGAGCCAGGGTGCAGCCAGCCAAAAGGTGAGCGCCACCGTGCCCCCGGCCAGCGCCAGCAGGAGGCTTGTTTGCCGCCCCAGCTGCCCGGCGCGGCGGCGATTTTGGGTGAGCGCCAGGGAAAAAGCGGGGAAAACGGCCGCCAGCAGCGATGCCGGCAAAATTTGGGTTGGTTCAACCAACCGCCAGGCGGCACTGTAATGGGCCACCGCTTCAGCTTCGCCCCACACCGCCAGCAGCAGAATCGCCAGCCGCGTGTAGGCAATGGAGAGAAAGATGGAGAGTCCCAGCGGCCAGGCTTGCAAGACTAACTGTTTGGAGACGGCCGTTGTCGGCCATCCGGTGGGCCAAAGCTGGGCAAAATTAGCAATCCAGCCTGCCTGCCGCAGCTGCTGCAAGGCAAACAACAGGGTGCTCATCATTACTACCAGGCTGACAACCGCCAGCCACAGCAGCTGTTCCGTTTGCCACAGGATGAATGCGCCGAAAACGGCCGTGCCCACTCTTACCCACAACAAAAGCTGCACCTCGACCCACAGCCGCTGCTGCCCGCGAAAAACGTAAGCCACAAACTCCACAAACGTTTGCAGCAATAAGGTCAACCCTAGCAGAAAAATCACCGGGCCAAGGGTTGATTGATTCAGCGACAACACACCTAGCACAACTAGAACCGGCAGACTCAACCACAGCTTCAGATGAAACGCAGCCAAAATTTGCGGTCGTGCTGCCATTCCCAGCCGGGCCACCTCGCGGGTAATGAGCAGTTGCAAGCCAAAGTCGGCCAGCTGCACCAGGACAAATCCCAATGCCAGAGCATAATTGTAGCTGCCAAAATCGGCCGTGGTCAGCCGCTGCGCCGCCAGCAGCAGCAGCAAAAAAGTAGCGGCTCGGCCGCTCAGTTCCGCGCCCAGCTTAAGCAAGGTGTTGGTTGTGAGCTGTCGGGTAAACAGCAAGGATGCAATCATAAATCGGGTCCATTCATGCAGCTGGGGATTGTAATCGGCCCCCGCCGCACTGTCTACTTTTACGCAGCAGGCCCGTTCCTAGATTTGTTTTGGGCGAATCAACTCCCTGGTTTACAATCCTGGCTAATGTTCAGTCGCTTGAATCGTCCAGGAGTGACGGCCTGGATCACGGCCGTTTTCTATTTCATCTTTCTCGTGCTCATGCTCAACCAGCATGAGCCCGGCACTTTCCCTCAAGCAGGTGATTATTTTGCAGACCCCACTAAAACCCCTGCCAATGTGGTTGTGTTAACTGATTCGTTTGGCTACGATGGGCAATATTATTATCGACTTGCGCTAAACCCTTTCACCCATGAAAAAACCGAGTTTGGTATTGAAATTGGCAGCCCTCGCTACCGTCACCAGCGCATTTTTTACCCACTGCTGGCCTGGCTTTTTTCATTTGGGAATCCACAGTTGGTCATCTATTCCTTAATTTTGGTCAACTTCACTGCGCTCATTATGCTTGGCTATGCAGCCGGTTGTTATGCAAAATTTGTCGGGCGGCATGCCCTCTTGGGACTGGCGTTCAGTTTCTTTCCGGGATTCTTGTATACGCTCAGCCGTGATCTGGTGGAAATTTCAGAGGCTTGCCTCATTTTGTGGGGCCTGGTTACCTTAGCTCATAAGCGGACTGTTATCGCCTCCGGCTTATTTTCATTGGCCATTTTAGCGAAAGAGACGGCATTGCTTACGGCCGTTTCTCTCATATCGCAGAAAAAATATCGCGTCGTCGCCATTCTACCTCTTGCGGTTTACGGGATTTGGCAGTTGTTCTTAAACTGGTGGTGGGGCTATGGTCTGGCAGAAACCACGCCCAAAAATATCGGCCGTCCCTTTGTTGGCATTGTCGAAGGCTACTTAATTGGCTATGAGCCAATTCGCTGGCAAATCTTTGCCATTTTCCTGGCAGTCTTCTTGATCATAATTGCCATCGCTATTCGATATTCCGCTGCACAAAAATACGTCAAGCTTTCCTGGCTACTTTACACCATCTTACTTGTCTCCCTAACAAAAAATGTGTGGATTGAAAGTCTAGCTTTTTTACGAGCGGCTTCTTTGTTTTATCTTTTCGGCACGGCCGTTCTCCTCCAAACAAAAATGCGTGTCGCCAACATTTGCCTGATTGGTGTCATGCTCACCTGGCTGTGGCTGGCAGCCAACCTCCTCACGGCTTAACGGCCGCACACCCAAAAACCATCACGTTTCACGTTTCACGTTTCACGCATCACGAAAACCAGTACAATTTCCAATTGTCTCCATAAATTTCCCCACATTGTCTCTTTGCAAAACAAGATTGTCTCTGTAAAGTTGAGCCATTCAACCCGATTGGAGGCAGCTATGAAAGGCCAATTGGCGCAACGGATGTTGCGGACCAAAAAATCATTTATCCGCGAAATTTTGAAGGTGACGCAAAATCCGGCCGTCATTTCCTTTGCCGGCGGTTTGCCCAACCCCGATTACTTCCCCATCGAGCCGCTGCGCGCCGCCGCTGACCGCGTTTTTTCCGAGCAGGGCAAATTGGCGCTGCAATACGCGCCTACACTGGGACACGAGCCGCTGCGGGCCTTCATCGCCCAACGCTACGCCGACCGCTGCGGCATGGCCGTTCACCCAGATGAAATCCTCATCACCAACGGGTCGCAGCAGGGGCTGGACCTGGTAGCCAAGATTCTCATCGATCCCGGCGACCATGTGCTGCTGGAATCCCCCAGCTACCTGGGAGGCATCCAGGCGTTTACGATGTACGAGCCGGAATTTGAGACGGTGCCGTTACGAGAAAATGGGGTGGATACAGCCGTAATCGCCCAAAAAGCTGCCCATCCACAAAGTAAATTGTTCTATGCCCTACCCAACTTCCAAAATCCCAGCGGCATCACCTATAACATGCAAACGCGGCAGACCGTCAGCCAAATCCTGGCGGAGAACGAAATTTTCCTCATTGAGGATGATCCGTACCGCGAACTGCGCTTTTTAGGCGATGATTTGCCGCCCGTCGCCAGCTTCAACCGGGAGCGGGCCTTCTTGCTGGGATCGTTCTCCAAAATTGTGGCCCCCGGCTTCCGCATGGGCTGGATTTGCGCCCCGCCACCGCTGATGGACAAGCTGGTGACGGCCAAGCAGGGCACCGATTTGCACTCCAACTACGTCTCGCAGCTCATCATCCATCAATTTTTGCAGGACAACGATCTGGACGCCCACATCGCCACCATTCGCGCCGCCTACAAAGCGCAGCGCGAAACGATGATTGCCATGATTGAGGAATGCTTCCCGCCAGAAGTAACCTTCACCCTGCCGGAAGGCGGCATGTTTTTGTGGGTCACGCTGCCGCCGCAGCTTTCAGCAATGGCGCTGTTTGAAGAGGCGTCGAAGCAAAACGTAGTCTTTGTACCCGGCGCGCCGTTCCACGTCGATGGCAGCGGCAGCAACACCCTGCGCCTCAACTTCTCCAACACCACCAGCGAAAAGATCGAAGTGGGCATGACCCGCTTAGCGCAGGCCATTAAAAAGATGATGCTTGAGGATAATACCTCAAAACAGATTATCGGAAGCGCTGTGTAAAAAATAGGACACAGATTTTCACAGATACACACAGATAATAAAAAAATCTGCGTAATCTGCGTAAATCTGTGGATAAATTCTTTGGGACGAGACATGCTCGATTTAACCGTAAACCGCGACAGCAAACCGCCCCTGTACCGCCAAATTGCGGAGCAGATCAAGACACAAATCAGCAACGGCCGTCTCCCCGCCAACAGCCGCCTGCCAACCGTGCGCGGATTGGCCCGCTCGCTGGGCGTGACCCGCCTGACGGTGCAAAATGCTTATGCGGAACTGCAAGCCGACGGCTGGGTAGAGGCCACCGTGGGACGCGGCACGTTTGTCAGTACGGCCGTCCAGCAAATGAGCCTGCAACCAACAGTGGGCCAATACCTCACGCCGGACAGCGCCATCAACGACATGCTGGCCATCAACCAGGTGATTGGCGTGCGCTCCATGGCCATGGCCCACGCCGACCCGGCCCTTTTCCCCATAGAAGCGTTTTGGGGGCAGATGGACCGGTTAAAACCAGACGCCAATCAGCTGCTCAGCTACGGCCCGATTCAGGGCGATACCGGCTTGCGCGTGGAGGTAAGCCAGATGCTGCAAGACGACGGCATCCCGGCCACGCCAGATGATATCCTCATCACCTCCGGGGCGATTCAATCGATCTATCTGGCCACGGCGGCCGTTGCCCAGCCGGGTGACACAGTTTTGGTAGAGCAGCCCACGTTTTTGGGGGTGCTTAATATTTTGAAGGCGCAGGGATTACGGCCGTTGCACATCCCCATGCAGCCAGATGGTCCTGATTTGGACCAAATGGAGCAACTCGTGAGCCGCCACCGGCCACGCTGCTACTATACCGTGGCCAACTTCCACAATCCCACCGGCTACAGCATCAGCGCCGCCAAACGGCAGACCATTTTGCAGCTGGCCCAGCGGCACAACATGCTGCTCATCGAGGACGATATTTACGGTAAGCTGGGTTTTGCCGGTCCGCCACCACCTTCGTTCAAGCAGCAGGATGGGGGCGACCGGGTCCTCTACCTGAGCAGCTTTTCCAAAATGCTGATGCCGGGGCTGCGGGTAGGCTATTTGCTGATGCCGCCCGCCTGGCGCGACCAACTGCTCACCCTACGCCGGGCCACCGATTTGTGCGGCACGGGGCTATTGCAGCGAGCGTTGGCCCATTTTTTGCAGGATGGCGGCCTGAAAAAGCATCTGCGGCGGGTGGTGCCCATCTACCGGGAGCGGCGGGATGCGCTGTTGGCCAGCTTGGGACGCTGGATGCCAACGGCCGTTCGCTGGACAGAACCGCAAGGTGGATTTAGCTGTTGGGTCACCCTGCCGCGCCGCCTGCCGCCCGGATTGCTCTACCGACAGGCGCTGGAAAACGGTTTCGCCTTCACCCCCGGCGAAGCATACATGATGGAAGACACCGGCCACGAATATTTGCGGCTCTGCTTTGGCAACCTGAGTGCAGAGGGTATTGAAGCCGGCGTGAAGCTGCTCAGCACGCTCATTCAGCAGCAGTTAGACAGCGGCCAGACACGCGGTGACTGGCTGCCCTATGTTTAGACGTTTCAGGTGCGACGCACTTCCTTTTACTGAGCCTCAGACAAGAGCAAGTGCGTCGCACCTCCCATGTTGGAGAATTTCAGATGCAAACGATTGGCTTATTGGGCGGTATGAGTTGGGAAAGTACCGAACTGTACTACCGCTCGATTAACGAACTGGTGAAACAAAAATTAGGCGGCTTGCATTCGGCCAAAATTGTCTTGGTCAGCGTAGATTTTCAGGAAATTGAAACTTTGCAGCATCAAAAAAGATGGGAAGAAGCCGGCAAGCTCCTTGCCAAAGCGGCGCAGCAAGTGGAAGCAGGTGGAGCAGATTTCCTGCTCATTTGCACCAACACCATGCACAAAGTAGCCTCGCAAATTGAACAGGCCATCCACATTCCCATTTTGCACCTGGCCGACGCCACGGCCGTACGCATCAAGCAGCGCGGCCTCAAAAAGGTGGGGCTGTTGGGCACCAACTTCACCATGGAACAAGATTTTTACAAAGGTCGCTTGGTTCAAAAACACGGTCTGGATGTGATTGTGCCCCCGGCGCAAGACAGGCAGTTGGTGCACCAGGTGATTTATGACGAACTTTGCCTGGGCAAAGTGGTTGACCGCTCCAGAAATGAATACCTGCGCATTATTGATGATTTACAGGCCGCCGGGGCCGAAGGCATTATCGAAGGCTGCACCGAGATCGTCATGTTGGTGCAGCAAGAACACACCAGCGTGCCCTTATTTGACACGACCGCCATTCACGCCGAGGCCGCCGTCGAGCGAGCGCTGGGGAATTGAGGTAATGATGAATCAACAGCTTAAAGAAGATCAACAAAACCAGCCAGCACTCCTGACAACGGCCGTTCATGCCGCCAATGAGTTTTTAGACAGCTTAGCGGAACGGAAAGCGGCCGTTTTTCCTCACGGCCCCTACAACTACACCGATCTGCCAGAGACTGGTTTGGGGGCTGAGGCCGCTTTGGCCCAGTTCCGCACCCGCTACGAGGCGGGTTTGGCTGGCAGCGCCGGGCCGCGCTACTTTGGTTTTGTCACCGGCGGCAGCACGCCCGCCTCGCTGGTGGGCGACTGGCTGGCCTCAGCCTACGACCAAAATCCGGCCGCCGATGAAGATTCCAACGCACCGCAGGTAGAGCAAGAAGCAATTCACTGGCTGCGGCAGCTCTTTGGCCTGCCGGACAGCTTTGTGGGCACTTTTGTCAGCGGGGCGACGGTCAGCAACTTTGTCGGACTGGCCCAGGCGCGCGAATGGATTGGTCGGCAGCAGGGGGTGAACGTGGCTGAAGATGGATTGTGGGCCATACGGCCGTTTCCCATCCTGGCCGCCACGCCTCATTCCAGCGCCAAAAAAGCGCTGGCCATGCTGGGGCTGGGCCGTCAGGCCATTACGCCCGTGCCTACCCTGCCCAATCGGGAAGCCATGGACGTTGCCGCACTAGCCGAAATTTTAGCCACGCTGGACCAGCCAGCGGTGGTCATTGCCAGCGGCGGCACCGTCAACACCGTGGATTTTGATGATCTAGCGGCGCTGGCTGAGTTAAAACAAAAATATAATTTCTGGCTGCACCTGGATGCCGCGTTTGGCGGCTTTGCTGCCTGCTCGCCCCAGTTTGCCCATCTGCTCACCGGGCAAGAAGCGGCCGATTCGATCACCATCGACGCTCACAAATGGCTCAACGTGCCGTACGACTCGGCCATGACTTTTACCCGCCATCCTGAATTGCAACTGACGGCATTCCAAAATTCGGCCGTTTACCTGGGAGATGTCAACGAGAATCCCAGCCTGGTGCACTGGACGCCGCAAAATTCGCGCCGCTTCCGTGCCCTGCCCGCCTGGATGACGCTGCTGGCTTACGGCCGTTCCGGTTACCGTGACATCGTGGAGCGCAACTGCGCCCAGGCGCGCTGGCTGGGCGAGCAAATCGAGCACTCTGAGCAGTTCCGCCTGCTGGCTCCCGTGCGGCTTAACTGCGTCTGCTTTACCCCGGCGAGTAATCCCAGCCTGCCCCAGATTCAGGAGTTTTTGGCCAGCGTGCGGGATGACGGCCGTATCTTCCTGACACAAACGGTGTATCAAGGCCAACCAGCCATCCGCGCTGCCTTCTCTAACTGGCAAACAGAGCAGCGGGATTTGGAGATTTGTTGGGACGCGCTGCGAGAGTTAGTTAGTGAAAAGTGATAAGTAGGGGCGAGGCAGGTGGATAGAGCCTTCGCCAAACAAACAGGCATTTCTCCACCTGCCTCGCCCGCTGAAAAGTAAAAAAGTTATGTTAACTGAAATGCATTTAGAAAACGGCCGTTCCCCAAGCAAAACAGCCCTGTGGCAAGGCATCAAAGCCGAGCTGCCCATTACCATTGGCGTCATTCCCTTTGGCATGATTTATGGTGTGCTGGGCTTGGCAGCCGGGCTGACGCCGCTGCAAGCGCAGGCGATGTCGTCGATTGTGTTTGCCGGGTCGGCCCAATTTTTGGGGGCGCAGCTTATCGGCGTGGGTACGCCCATGCCTATTTTGTGGCTGACAACGTTTATCGTGAACTTACGCCACATGCTGTACAGCACGTCGCTGGGTCCAGACGTGCAACATTTGTCACGCACATGGCGATGGCTGCTGGCCTATTTGCTCACCGATGAAGCGTATGCGGCAACGGCCGTTCATTACGGCAACAAGCAAATCCCCCTGACGCACAAACATTATTTCTGGCTGGGCGCGGGCTTTACGCTGTGGGGCACGTGGCAGGTGAGTACGGCCGTAGGCATTCTGCTGGGCACCCAGGTACCGCCAGAATGGGGCCTCGATTTCACGCTGGCACTCACCTTTATTGGCATTGTGGTACCCACGCTGAAGGATCGGCCAAACACGATGGCCGCGCTCACCGCCGGGCTGGTGGCCGTGCTCACCTTTGGCTGGCCATACAAGCTGGGCCTCATGGCCGCCACGCTCACCGGCATCGGCGTCGGTGTCTGGCTGGAGAACCGAAAAAAGCACATATCCGCAGATTTCGCAGATTGACGCAGACTGCGTGCACAGATTTTTTGGTCTTGTCATTCCCGCGAAGGCGGGAATCCACACTGTTATGAAACATGGATACCCGCTTGCGCGGGTATGACACCTATAAATTTAGACTCTGAAGGAAAGCTATCATGAATCTTTGGATTGGAATTTTAGGAATGGGCGTCATTACCTACGCGATTCGGCTGGTGCCGATTTGGCTGCTGGAGCGGGTCACCATTACCCCTGGCTGGCGGCAGGCGCTGCGTTTTGTGCCGGCGGCCGTACTTTCCGCTATCATCTTGCCCGAATTGATGATGCCCGGCGGCATGTTTGATCTGTCGCTGAGCAACGCCCGCTTGCTGGCCGGCCTGGTGGCCATCCTGGTTGCCTGGCGCACGAAAAATATTTTGTGGACGTTGGCGGTGGGGATGATGTTGTTGTGGGTGCTGGGATGACGGTGTGACAAGGTGAGGTTACTTGCACACTCGCCCACTCTTTGAGGTGAAAATGATTGAGGAATTTGTAGAAGTTGGTGTTGTCAAAGAACTATATCGCTTTCCGGTGAAGTCGATGCGTGGAGAAGCGCTGCAGGAAGCACATGGTTACTGGCACGGGCTGGATGGGGATCGGCGGTATGCGTTTGTGCGTTCGGATAACCGCTCAGGTTTTCCCTGGCTGACGGGGCGGGAGCTGCCGCAATTGCTGCAATACACGCCCCGCTATACTCAGCCAGACGATGTGGCTAATTCGCCGGTGGAAGTGAAATTGCCAGACGGCCGTATCCTCCCCATCGACGCGCCCGAACTCAACCAGGAACTGGCAGCAGCATACGGCAAGCCCGTCAACCTGATCAAAATTGGGCGCGGTGCCTTCGACAGCCAGACCATTTCCGTCATGAGCACGGCCACGGTGGCGGCGTTGGGGGAAACAATTGGTACGGCCGTTGGGGGAAAAATTTCCCCTCTACGTTTCCGGCAAAACATCATCATCGAGCCATTTGACGATCAGCCATTTGTGGAGGAACGCTGGCTGGACAGCAGCCTTGTATTCAGCAGCCAACCCGATGGTTTACGGCTGCGGCTCAACCGGCGTATCCAGCGCTGCGTGATGATCAATATTGATCCCGAAACGTCTGAAAAAGAGCCGGCGGTGCTCAAGACCGTGGCCCAAACGCGGCAAAGCTGCGCCGGCGTTTATGGCAGCACAGAGCGCCCCGGCATGATTCGCGTGGGGGACGTGGTGAAACTGGTGCGGGTGTAAAAAGGAGTTAGCAATGGAAGCATTTATGATGCAACAACTCATTGCAGAACAGGAAGCGGGGGAACGGCCGTATCTGGAATTTCTGCGGCGCGACTCCATGAGTCTGGGGCTGTACGCGCTGCCGGCCGGTGGTCATGATCCGCAGCAGCCGCATCATGAGGACGAAGTGTATTACATCGTCAGCGGCCAGGGGCAAATCACGGTGGGCGAAGAAACCGAGCCGGTGCAGCCGGGCAGCATCGTTTTTGTGGCGGCTCACGTGCCTCACAAATTCCATGACATTACAGAAGATCTCAAAGTTTTGGTCTTCTTTGCTCCGGCAGAAACCAGCTAAACAGGAAACAACCATGCCCACCTACCCTTTTATGCAAGTGGATGCTTTTACGGAACGGCCGTTAGCCGGCAATCCTTGCGCCATCATTTTCGAGGCTGATACCCTGAATGACGCGCAAATGCTGGCCATCGCCAAAGAGATGAATCTTTCCGAAACTTCATTTGTGCTGCAATCGTCGGTGGCCGATGTGCGGGCGCGCTACTTCACGCCTGCTGAGGAAATTCCACTGGCGGGGCACCCCACCATTGCCACGATACACGCCCTGGTGGAAACAGGTCAGGTACAGCTGTTGGGTGATTACACGAAAATTTCGTTGGAATTACAGGTCGGCCCTATTCCCATTGAACTGTACGCCACCGCAGCCGGCGTGCGGGTGGTGATGAACCAGAAGAAACCGAAATTCCTGGCAACTTTTCCGCCGGAAGAAGTGATGCCCCACTTTGGACTGGAAACGGCCAATTGCCTGCCAGACTTCTCCCCGCAAAATGTAAGCACCGGCACGCCCCAGCTCATGATTCCCGTGCGCAATTTAGACGTGCTGCGCCGCGCCCGACTAAACAATGCCACCTATCTCGCTTTCCGCCAACGTGCCGGATTTTTCAGCCCGCACCTCTTTTGCCTGGAAGGCGTCACCGAAAAAGGCGACACGTTTGCCCGCCATTTTGGGGTCTCGCCCGATGTGCCCGAAGATCCGTTCACCGGCTCGGCCACCGGCGGCATGGCCGCCTATCTGTGGCATCACGGCCTGATAAGCAAGCCCACATTCACCGCCGAACAGGGGCACTGGCTCAATCGTCCCGGCCAGGCGCAGGTGGAAATTGTGGGTCCGCCAGACGATATTGAAACAGTGAAAGTGGGCGGAACGGCCGTTACCGTTATGCGCGGTGAATTAACGATCTAAAAACAGGTGCGACGCACTGCTGTAAGTGCGTCGCACCTCCAAT
Organism: Anaerolineaceae bacterium; assembly: GCA_002699125.1. Lineage (GTDB taxonomy): Bacteria > Chloroflexota > Anaerolineae > Promineifilales > Promineifilaceae > Leptofilum. Next base: position 8,714 of record PABI01000128.1, on the reverse strand, counting down.
TGGAGCAATCATGAAAGAATACACAACCCTTCCCAAAACCCAAGTTCGCCGCAGCGACCGCGCGGTGGAGGATGAAGCGTGGATACGCGATCAGCTGCATCGCGCCGCCGTGGGCGTTTTGGCCACGGCGCAGGGCGACCAGCCATTTCTCAACAGCAACCTGTTTGTTTACGATGAAGCGGCCCACGCCATTTACATGCACACGGCCCGCGTCGGCCGAACAGCGGCCAACCTGGCCGGCGAAGCCAAAATTTGTTTCACCATGTTTGAGATGGGCCGCCTGCTACCCGCCGATGAGGCGCTGGAATTCAGCGTGGAGTACAGCGGGGTAACGGTGTTTGGTACGGCCGTAACCATCACCGACCCCGTTGAAGCCAAACACGGCCTACAAATGCTGCTGGACAAATACGCCCCCCACCTGCGCCCCGACGTGCACTATCGTGGCATTACGCCGGAAGAATTAAAGCGAACGGCCGTTTACCGCATCAACATCCAAGAATGGAGCGGCAAGAAGAAGGAAGTAGCGGAAGATTTTCCGGGAGCGTTCTACTATAACCAGTAATCGGTGGTCGGTAATCGGTCAATTTACCGATAACGGATAACGGATAACGGATTACCGATTACCGAAACGCTGGTCGCCAGCCAGATTTGATCGCTGTATAGTACGGGCATGGAACAAACACATCCTCCTGGCATTTTTCCTGAACACGATGTTGGCCGGAAACGGCCGCTTGCCTACCATGAACTGCGCGACATTATCGACCTGAGCTTGTGGGCTGGGCAAATGCTGCTGCAATACGGGGCTACCAGCCAGCGCGTCGAGGAATCAGTGCATCGCATTGGCACCGGGCTGGGCTGCGACTGGCTCGACATTCTCGTCTCCCCCAACGTCATCGCCATCACCGCCTCCAGCGGTTCCGAATTCCGCACCAAGCTGCGCCGGGTGACCTCGCTAGGGGTTGATTTGGGCAAAGTGACGGCCATTAATGATTTGAGCCGCCGCATCAACAACGGCGAACTGGATCGCTTCCAGGTCCGCACCGAATTAGAACATATCGACAAGATGCCGCGCAGCTACAACCGCTGGCTGGTTGTTCTCATGGTGGGGCTGGCCTGTGCCGCTTTCAGCCGCTTGTTCGGTGGCGACTGGATCATCTTTGGCATCACGTTTGGCGCATCGGCGGTGGCCATGTTTTTGCGCCAGGTGCTTCACCGCCATTATCTTAATCCGCTGCTGGTGGTGGTGGTCTGTGCATTTGTGGCCGGTGGACTGGCCAGCACGGCCGGTTTGTTCAATTTGAGCGATCAGCCGGAGACGGCCTTGGCAGCGGCCGTTTTGCTGTTGGTTCCCGGGGTGCCGCTGATTAACGCTGCACAAGATTTAATTCGCGGCCATCTGGTAACCGGCATTACGCGCGGTTTCACCGGTTTGCTTATCTCCCTGGCGATTGCCTTGGGGCTGCTGCTGGCCATCAGCCTGACGGGGGTCTCGCTGTGAACCCGCTGCTGCAAGTTTTGCTGGAAGATGCGTTTTGGTCGGCCGTGGCGGCCACCGGCTTTGCCATTTTGTTCAACGTGCCGCCGCGCGCCCTGCCCGGCTGTGCTCTGGCCGCTGCTTTAGGCCATGCGCTACGCAGTTGGGTCATGCAGTTGGGATTGCCCATTGAGCCGGCCACGCTGCTGGCAGCCACCACAATTGGTTTCTTAGGCCTCTATTTTGCCCGTCGATTGCAATCGCCCACGGCCATTTTTACCGTTCCGGCAGTGATTCCGATGGTGCCGGGCACGTTTGCCTTTCGTGCCATGCTGGGCATTTTAGAAATTACCAACATGGGCGTATTTGGCAGCACACCGGTGCTGGTTGAGGCGGGGCTTAACGCGGTGAAAACGGGCCTCATTTTGGCGGCATTGGCCGGTGGGATTATTGCCCCTCGGCTGCTGTTCCGGCGACAGCAGCCGGTCGTGTGATTTTGAGTAATGAAAGGAGGTTGTTCACTCATGCCAATCACAATTCATCCAATGGAAGCGGCAGACTGGACGGCTGTTTCCCAAATTTATGCCGATGGGATTGCCACGGGAGAGGCGACGTTTGAAACGGCCGTACCCGCCTGGGAAACATGGACCAATGGCCATTTGCCCAACTGCCGCTTTGTGGCCCGATCTGAAGCTGGTGAGGTCGTCGGCTGGGCGGCATTGTCGCCTGTTTCCAGCCGCTGCGTGTATGCCGGCGTGGCCGAAGTGAGCGTCTACGTCGCGCCATCGGCCTGGGGCCAGGGTGTGGGCAAGCGGCTGCTGCAAACGCTGGTGGACAGTGCCGAAGCGGAAGGCATCTGGACGCTGCAAGCGGGCATCTTCCCTGAGAATGAAGCCAGCGTGAAGCTGCATGAACGGTACGGCTTTCGCGTGGTGGGGCGTCGGGAGCGATTGGGGCAGCAAAACGGCCGTTGGCGCGATGTCCTCTTCCTGGAGCGACGCAGCCAAAAGGTAGGAACCTGATATTTTGGGACACAGATGAACACAGATTTTTATTTCTCTATCTGTGTTCATCTGTGTCCTATTATTTTCGAAGAGAGTCTAGCAGGAAACGCGATCATGCAACTGTACGAAATCCGACAATGTGAGGCAGTGGCGTGTCACTTTCGCTTTCCGGTGGCAGTGGGCGATCCGGCAGGGGTACGCTGCCCACACTGCGGTGAACCAACGGCCCTGGCCGCCACGCCGCAAATCACCGAGACGCCCTTTCCTCAATTTGCGCCGCGCTTCACTCAGCTGGAACTGCTGCTGGACAACATTCGCAGTTTGTACAATGTGGGGGCAATCATGCGCACGGCCGATGGCGCAGGGGTGAAGCATCTGCATCTGGGCGGCATCACCGCCCCGCCAACCCACCCCAAGCTGGCCAAAACGGCGCTGGGGGCGGAGGGTGCGCTACCCTGGACGCAGCATCGCAACAGCGTTCACGCCGCCCAAGAATTGAAAGCGGCTGGATATGAAATTTGGGTATTGGAAGAGGGGGAAACGCCTGCACTGAGCGACGCCGAAGTGGCCATAAACCTCTTCACCGTCACGTTACCAGACAATGCCAACCAACCCATCCTCCTCGTCATCGGCAATGAAAAAGTCGGCGTCGATCCAGCAATTCAGCAGATGGCCGACTGCACTTTTGCCCTGCCCATGAGCGGCGTCAAAAACTCGCTCAACGTGGCCGTGGCCTTTGGCATCGCCATCTACCAGATTCAATTTGGGTGATTTTTACCGCAGAGGCGCAGAGAACGCAGAGCTATATCAGTAATTTTCTGCGATTTTTGCGTCTCCGTGTTTTTTAGGGAATTGTTACGCAGCGGAAACCTGTGCTGGGAATCTCGCGGAATTCCGGGGCGCGCTCGCTGGCGCGGTTGGTGGTGCGCAGCGCTTCGGCGGGGCTGTCATAGCCGCCGCCGCGCATCACATAATCGTCTGTCACGCCAACTTCCGGGCCGGTGGGGTTTTCATCAGGGCTGCGATCGTAGTAAATGGGGTCGTAACCGTCGGCAACCCATTCCCAGACGTTGCCCGCCATGTGGTGCAGGCCAAACGGGCTGGCCCCTTCGGGCAGGCTGTCAACCGGCTGCAAATTATCGAACGTTCCGGCAAAAACGGCCGGAATGGTACCATCGTTATCAATTACTAATTCGTCACCCCAGGGGTAGAAACGGCCGTTTCCCCCCGTCGCCGCCAATTCCCATTCAGCTTCTGTGGGCAGCCGTCCACCCACCCATTGGCAGTAGGCGTTGGCCCCATGCCAGCTCACGTTGTTGATCGGATAATCGCCACGACCTTCCACAGCAACGTACTCAACTGTATTGTCCGTCAAGTAGCTGAGCCTGGTCTCAAAATTGGTGGAAAGGCAGGTAAATCCGTTGCAGACGCTAACGTAATCGCCCAGCGTGTTGAGAAAGGCGGCATACTGCGCCACGCTCACTTCAAACAGGTCGATGGCAAAGGCATCAACCGTCACCTCATGCCGGGAGCGTTCATCCGCTTCGGCCAGTTCATCCTCGTCGCGCGCCCCCATCATGAAGGTGGTGGCCGGGATAACAACCTGCGGCATGGCATCCTGTTCACGCGTCAACACAATGGTGGGTGTTGGAGAGGGCGTGCTGGTTGCAGTGGCCGTAGGCAGCGGCGTTGGCGTATTGGTTGGTGAGGGCGTGGGGCTGGGTAAGGGCGTGTTGGGAACGGCCGTCGCCGTAGCCGTCGCTACAATGACTTCTGTGGGAACGGCCGTTGCCGTCAAGGTCGGTTCGATGGTTGGCGTTTCTGTTGGGGCCAGCGTGGCGGTCGCAGTTGCCGTTGGTGGCAAGCTGCCGTTCTGCGCCAGATAAATTAGATCGTTGGGTGAATGACCTTCCCAAACAAAAAACCAGCCTGCCGCACCAGCCACACCCCCGATAACAAGCAAAAACAGCAAGAAATAGAGGCAGGAACGGCCGTTGTTCGTTTTGACCTTCTCCTGTTTGGGCGTGGGCACCACGACATGCTGCGCCTGCCCCATGGCTACGGCCGCCGGCGGCGGCGGCAAGTCACGCGGCGCGGTGGAAAGCGGCGGACCAGCAGCCGCCGGGGGAGGCGGCGGCTTAACGAGCGGCACAGCCACGGAGTCCAGATCATCGTTGACCGTATCCAATTCGGCAATGGCTACCTCTTCAGGCTGCTCGATGGCTTGCTCAACGGCCGTCGCCAACAAATTGCCGTTACCGTAGCGGTCGCCCGGCTCTTTGGCCAGCGCTTTGAGAATTACGGCCGTGAGAGCCGGACTTAAATCAGGGCGAATTTCTTGCGGCGAGGGCGGCAGTTCGCCCATCTGCTTCATGGCGATTTCTAACGGCGCGGCTCCTTCAAACGGCCGTTGCCCGGTAAACATCTCGTACAAAACCACGCCCACCGCATACAAATCACTTTGCGGCACCACGTTGGCCGAAGAGATGGCCTGCTCCGGCGCAACGTAATGGGGCGAGCCAAAAATATCCCCCTTGGTTTCACTGTCAGCCAGCAAGGCCAGCCCAAAGTCGGTAAGGTAGGAACGACCGTCTTCCCCCAGCAAAATGTTCGATGGCTTCACATCCCGATGGATGATGCCCTTGCTGTGGGCGTAGTCGAGCGCCCCACACAGCTCCCGCACAAAACGGGCTGCTTCCAGAGCCGGCATCCACTCTTCCTGCGCCTTCAGCTCCGCCAGATAGCTGAACAAATCCCGACCAGGAATGTACTGCATGGCCATGTAAAAAAGGCCAGACACCTCGCCATAGCGGTACAGCCGCACAATGTGGGGATGCTCTAGCTGGGCAATTGCCTGGGCTTCACGCTCAAATCGGGCCCGGTACGCCTCATCGGCCCGATAAACAGCATCAATCACCTTAATGGCCACCTCACGCTTCAGGCGAATATCACGCCCGCGATAGACGCGCGCCATCCCCCCGTAACCCAACAGGGAAACAAGTTCATATTCATCTAGCTGCTGCCCAATCAATGGGTCCTGATTAAGGTTTGTCATCAAAGTTTTTATCCACAGATTTTCGCAGATTACACAGATTTTTGGTTCAAAATCTGCGAAAATCGTAACCGTTCAGTTATAGGGTAAGCATGTTGATAAAAACAGAGCTAAGCAGCAGGCAACAAAGATGGCGGGGCCATCCCCGAAACCAAAGCCTGGCAGGCATCTGTCAAGAAATCCAGGAGACCACGCTGCTGCCGACGCAAAGAAATAACCACGGTCAGGATACGCTCGACAAAACGGCTGCCAGCCTGACTTTGGCTGCCGAAACTACGCTTGCGCCAGAGGACACCGCGGCGCAAGGCTTGCTCAGCAGCATTGTTGGTCGGTTCAACCCCTTCCTGGTCCACAAAGGTCCACAAGGCGTTCTTGCGTTTGAGAATGTTACGGCAGGTGGCCTGGGTCTGCCGATGCTGGACCAGGAGCGAGCCCAACTGCAACAGACTCTCAACTTCGCGCCGAACGGGACGCATGGCTTCTTGGAAAGCCTGCCGGGTCAAGGTACCATCGCGGACACGATGCCACAGAGGAAAGAACAACTTGACCTGGTCGAGCAACAGGCGACCGATGAGGGCCGAGTTGCCACCCCGGTCAACCAAAGCCTGGAAATCGCGGCGCAAATGAGACCAGCAGAGTTGGCGCTGCTCATCAGGCAGCCCGTTGTAAGCACTCAAGCGGTCGGAGCCAACGATACCTGCATAGTCCGAACCAAGCAGGTCGGTGAGACCTTGGCGACCGCGGCTGGCGCGCAAGAGAAAGACGGCCACTGCCGGGGTGCTGCCGACCCACAGCCAGCAAGATTGATTGGTCTCTGTCCAACCCGTTTCATCGACATTAACCGCTGGCTGCTGGCACACAAAGGTCTGCGCTGCCTGCACCGGTTGCACCAGCGCCTGGCTGAGTCGTTGTTCTTGCGCTGGAATAGAGCCCAAGCCCATCTCAACTCGAAACAAGGTGGCCAACAGTTCCTGAGTGTCTCGTCGACTGACACCAAAGCGACCGCTCAAGTAACCGGTGACCGCCTGCAAACGTGGCCCAAAACAGCCGGTCGGCATCGTAGAAGGCCATTCACCGCGCGTCTCCTGACCGCAAGCCAGGCAGCGCAGGCAATGAACTTGATATTCGACCACTTCCGGCTCGATGCGCGGCAACTCTGTCACCTGGTGGCGACTGGGCTCGGGGTCCTCACCCATAAGCAGCGTGCCACAGGCTCCACACGCGCTGGGTTGACTGACCACAAACCGACTCACCTGATCTGGTGGCTTCAAACGCCTTCCCTTGCCTGGATGACCCGGCTGACCGCCTCGTTTACGTTGTCCTTTGGGCACGGGCGGCTTTCGTTTTACGGAGGGTGGGTCGCTGGACGGTGGCTTGGATGAATTTTGTGAGTTCTTATTCACCTGCTCGCGCAGTTGCGCCACGGCTTGTTGCAGTTGGTCTACGCTTGCCAGCAAGCCGACCACCAACTGCCGCACCGATTCCGGTGTGGCTTGCCAATCGGCGACCGATATGCCAGCAGGTGGTTGCTTCTTATTCATCCTGTCTAGTATGCCTCTTTTCTGCTTTCAGGCTATGACTCTTTTTTACAATTGACACCGTTCAGATCACATCTGAACGGTTACCGAAAATCTGTGTAATCTGCGGATAATAAATAATCGAATCATCGCCGGATGAGCAAGCCTCGTTTTTCGTAGGACGTGCTGACGATGCGATTTAAGTCGTGCACATATTGGTTCAAGCCAGTGGCAAAGGAGTCTAGCTGATCGGCAATGATGCGCACGGCTAAATCCTGGCGGCCAACGGCCGTTAGCAATTCCACATGCGGCCGAAAATCACGCACCGTTACATGCATCAAATCATCGGCATCGGTTAGAACACCCCAGGCCAGCTCCTTCTTTTCGTTGTCATCTTTGGCCGTCATGAAACGGGTAAGACTGCTGCTGGGAGAGACACGCCCTACGTTGGAGAACACTTCCCGCCCCTTGATCAAATCATTCAGCACGTCGAACTGGCCCGGAATTTTATCCAGCAGCCGCTGCAAAGGCACAGGCAAATGGGCCAGCAGCCGAATCGTGTCTACGCTGATGCTTTCCCCGGTGCTGGCCCGTACCTTGGCCTGATTTAAAATCTCACCAAACCCGGCCAGCATCGTCAGGTACGATTTTTGCAGCCTCTCAAACTGGGTAAAGATATGCTGCCGGTTGCGCTTGGCCCGGTCGTAGTTGCGCAGCGCCGCCAGGGTGCGTTGATGTTCACCAATCAAATCCAGGTTGGCCAATGGCACCTCAAACGTCATTGGGTAAACGCGGTCGCGCGGACTGCGGCGGCTGGCATCTACCGGAATGAGAATAACCGGGTTATTGGATTGGCTTTGCAGGGCAGCCAGGGCGGCTTTGGCCGCAAGCTGGGTACGGCCGTCTGCCAATAACGCCTCCAACCGTTCCACCAGCTCCGGCGCGGGTCGGTACACCAGGCTGTGAATGGTGCGGTACAGCACCAGCAAATCATTGACCGTCATGCGCAGCAAATCGTTGCGCTGCTTAAACAGCTCGCGCAGCTCCAAAATAGCCGGTAAATCGATGGCGGTGGTTTCCGCACTGACCTCTGGTGCCACATGGGGCGCAGCCTGAATCCGCTGTCGGTCGCCAGGGCGCAGCGTCAGTTCAGGCGCATACGGCCGATTTTGCGGCCCCGTCACCGCCGGCAAGCTGTCCAGGTGCACCGCCCAGGCTAATGCTTCGTTGGTCAAGATTTCAGCCACAGCTGCTCCCCAGATACCATCAAAAAAGATGTGGGACAAATCAAAGACAAACGTTTCGCCCGTGTCGAAAATTGTGAGCGGCTGGTCGCCAATGGCCCGTTCAGCCTGACGCAAGCTGGCCAGCGGCTGATGACGCGACTGCTGATCGGTATTAATCCAGATGGGTGCCAGGCGCAGGCTACTGATTTCCTGGCGTAAACCCTCAGCAGTGCTGGCGAGAAACTCCGGCATGGCAGCCCGCTTCATTTGCGCCAGTTCGGCCAGCCGAGCCGGAGGCGTCTTGGCCGGATTGTTCATCAGGTTGGCAATGTAACCGCGCATGGTGGCCACGTTTTGCGGACGGCCGTTTTTATCGGAACAGGCAGGGATTAAATAGTAGCGGCCCTGGTGAATGATGCCAATTTGCAGCTGCTCCAGCGG
>PABI01000127.1 GCA_002699125.1 Anaerolineaceae bacterium | reverse complement strand
CTGCGAAATCTGCGGATAAAAGTTTTGATTCATGGTGGTCAACGACAGTTGGTGTCGTCTCCTTCGAAAATAGCCTCACGCAAAGTCGCAAAGACCGTTTGGCGCACTTGGCGGCTTGGCGTGAGATCATCATTCATGGTGTTGAGCTTGTGCTCATGTCGTCTTTTGCCGTTGCATGAGTTGGGTCCAGACCATATCAACGACCAGCTCGTCCCGCTGGTTTAGTACCCTGGCTGCCAGCTTCACAATGCCCCGGTCCGGCTTAGACGTTTCCCGCTTTTCAATCACTTCCATTTGCAGCCGGACTGTATCGCCAAACTTGACGGCCCCCTTGTACTGGATGTTTTGCTCCATCAGGGCAATGGTGGTACCGGCCATGAGCCCGGTCATGTTGGCCATGCCGGTGGAGATGGCCACGGTGAGCGTCCCGTGGGCGATGCGTTCGCCAAAGGGGGTGTTTTTGGCAGCTTCGGCGTCGGTGTGCAGCGGGTTATAGTCGCCGGACAGCCCGGCAAAGGTGACCACGTCGGCCTCGGTAATGGTGCGCGCCTGAGTGTCGTACACGGCACCCAGCTCGAATTCTTCGTAGGTTAATCCGGTTCCCATTTTCTCTCCTCTGGTAAGTAAATGGTACGCTGATTTGCCTGATTCCCCTGATCAGGCAGATCAGGGGAATCAGCGTACTATCTTTCCTGGCCTTAAGTAATGCCTTGTGGTGCTTGGATGCCATTGAAGAAGAGGCTGACGATGGAGTCGGCCATCTCTTCGGGGCCGCCGAGTTGTTGACGGCCGTATTCATGCAAAGAAACCTCAACCACCGCTACGTGCTGCCAGGATAACAGCCGGGCATCCATAGGGATAATCTCGCCAGCGGCCATGCCGTCGGCCAAAAGCATTTCGATTTGTTCGGGCAGGGCAGCCTGATAAGCGCGAACCAACTGCGTGCGGGCCGGCTCGGCAAAAATGTTGATGTTGCGGCGGATGGAGCGCATGATGGCCAACGTTTCGGGCGGCAGCTGTAAAAAGCTGGCCAGGGACAGATACAAACGATTACGGCAGCTTTCGCCCCGGCTCTGCTCCAGAGAGTTTCGGGCCGTCTCTTTGACCTCGGCCAAACAGCGGTAAATCATCTCCAGGTACAGCTCTTCTTTTGTGGCAAAATGGTGGTACAAAGCACCCTTGGTGACGCCGGCAATCTCCGTGATTTCGCGCAGGGAAACGTCGGCATACTGCTTGTCTATAAAAAGCCCTCGGGCGGCATCCAGGATGTTGTTAATCGTGGCAACGGACCTGTCTTGCATTTGTCTTTTTTGTCCCATTTTTGGTTGGGTGAGTTGATCAATCAGGGATACACTGTATACTATACACAAAAACCGGTCAGCCGGTATGTTTTTCGATGGTAACATGAACGGAAGCAAACGTCAACTGCTAAATAAGTGAATGATGGTCAGATTTTTTGCTCATCACCCATAAACCCGAAACGAGGCCTGAGCCTGTCGCAGGCCGGCCTGCGACAGGCTCAGGCCTCGTCTTGTATCAACAATGCTTCCAGGCACATATAGGTGAATGAAATGATGCACATCACGCAGGGGCTGAGGCGAGCAGTAAGGGTCAATGGCCAGGGTATCGCTACCATTGATGGTGAGCGCCGCACTACCTGGCAGGAATTTGGCGACCAGGTAGCGCGGCTGGCCGGCGCACTCATTTCGTTGGGCCTAAAACCGGAAGACCGGGTGGCGATGCTGGCGCTGAACAGCGACCGGCACCTGGCTTACTACTTTGCCACTATCTGGGCGGGCGGCATCTTTGTGCCGCTCAACACTCGATTGGCACCGCCGGAATTAGGCAAGATCCTCACCAATGCCGGAGCCGCTATTTTGGTAGTTGATGATGCCCTCCAGCCGCAGCTGGCCGAAATTCTCAAACACATCTCCACTCCCCAGCACATTATTTTTGCCGGAGATGGCGATCCACCGGTTGATCTCATCCCCCATGATACTTTTTTAGCATCTGCCGAACCCGCGCCGGACGCCAATCGCGGTGGTGATGACGTGGCGATTATCATTTACACTGGCGGCACAACCGGTTTGCCCAAAGGCGTCATGCTGACGCACAACAACGCGGTGAGCAATGCGCTGTCGTCGTTGGCCATTATGTACGACGGCGAGCCGTGGACCTATTTGCACACCGCGCCGATGTTTCACATTGCTGACAATCAGTGGAACACAGGCATCACGATACAGGCGGGCACGCACGTGTTCACCCAGAGATTTGTGCCGGCCGAGATGCTCCAGCTGATTAGCCGGCACCAAATTACCCACACCGCTTTGGTGCCCACGATGATCAACATGCTGTGCCAGGTGCCCGGCGTGGAAAACTACGATGTCTCCAGCTTGCGCAAGATCAACTTTGGTGGCTCTTCGATTGCCCCGACGGTGATTCGTCGGGCGCGAGAGGTGTTCCCCAACTGCCAATTTATTCAGGGATACGGGCAGACGGAAACGTCACCAAATGTGAGTATGCTGCTGGACAAATACAACACGGATGAAGGGCCATATGCGGGCAAGATTGAGTCGGCGGGGCAGCCGGTTTTTGCTATGGAAGTGCGCATTGTAGATTTTGATGACCAGGAGTTACCCCCCGGTTCCGTCGGTGAGATTACCACCCGCGGACCGCACGTGATGCGCGGCTATTGGAACCAGCCGGAGGAAACGGCCGTTGCCTTACGCGGCGGTTGGATGCACACCGGAGACGTGGGCTACGTGGATGAGGACGGCTTCATCTTCATTGTGGACCGGCTCAAAGATATGATCATCAGCGGCGGCGAAAATGTATATTCAACCGAAGTGGAGCACGTGATTTACCAGCATACGGCCGTTGCCGAATGCGCCGTCATTGGCATCCCCCATGAAAAATGGGGCGAAACGGTTCACGCCATCGTGCTGCCCAAACGGGACGCGGTGCTGACCGAAGAAGAAATCATGAACCACTGCCGCCGGCACATTGCCGGGTACAAATGCCCGCGCAGCGTCGAAATCCGCCACGATCCCATGCCCATGAGCGGCGCGGGCAAAATCCTCAAAAAAGTGTTACGCGCCCCCTACTGGGCCGAACAAGATCGACAAATCAGCTAAGAATTAGCCACAGAGGACACAGAGTTTTAAGAGGCATCTCAAAAATCTCTGTGTCCTCTGTGGCCAAAATAAGGAAAAAGAATGAAAGCAATTGATGTTCACGTTCACGTGCCGGACCCACCGGGCCATCCCGCCGCCAAAGAAAAAGAAGATATGGCCGAATATTTTGGCATGAAAGATTTGCCCAAAACGCCGGAAGAGCTGTATCAAAAATACAAAGCGCTAGACATTTTTGGCGTGATCTTCTCCATTGATGCCGAGTCAAACACGGGCGTGCCCTACATTGGCAACGATTACGTGGCCGAGGTGGCTAACAAGTATGCCGACCAGTTCATCGGTTTTGCGTCGGTGGATCCGTGGAAGGGGAAAACGGCCGTACAAGAAATTCACCGCTCGGTAAAAGAGTTGGGCTTACGTGGCCTCAAGCTCCACCCCACCACCCAGGCATTTTTCCCCAATGATCCCCAATTCTACCCCCTGTGGGAGGCGTGCGCTGATTTAGAGATTCCGGTGCTGTTTCATTCCGGGCAGACCGGTGTGGGCGCGCGCGAGCCGGGCGGCGGTGGCTTTAAGCTAAAATATTGCCAGCCGATTCCTTACATCGACGACATCGCCGCCGATTTTCCTTCGCTCACCATCATCATGGCCCATCCGGCCGTGCCCTGGCAGGAAGAACAGCTTTCGGTAGCCCTGCACAAGCAAAACGTCTACATTGATCTGTCCGGCTGGTCGCCCAAATATTTCCGGCCGATTTTGCAGCAGTATATGAAATCGCTGCTCAAAGACAAGGTGCTGTTTGGCTCCGATTGCCCCGTTTTGATGCCAGAACGCTGGCTAAAAGATTTTGAAACGCTGGACTTAAAAGACGAAGTTCGCCAGAAAATTTTGCTGGACAACGCCCGCAAAATCTTAAAGCTGGAGGAGAGGTTTTGTGAAGATCGCCACCTACAATGTTTGGAATTCAGACAGGGGAATGCCGGAAAGGGAACATCAGATAATTGATGAAATAAACGCCCTGGACGCAGATACAGTTGTGTTACAAGAAGTCAGGAGTGAAGCATTCAACGAACGACTCCTACGAGGGATTGATTACAAAAACGCTTGTTTTGCACCCCACGCAGGCAGAGTTGTTACAATGGAGCCAGAGCGGCAAACTGAAGGTTTAGCTGTTTATAGTAAACATCCCATCAGGCACACTCAATACATGGAATATGCACTGATTGTCGTTGTCGAACATATGGGCAGTTCAATTCTTCTTGTCAACGTGCATTTGCCCTGGGATAGCGTCCTTGCTCAGGAAGAATGCATCGTAAGGATTATTGAGGAAATCTCGACTATTTCGTCAGATTACCGGTTTATTTTGGGAGACTTCAATTGTTCGGAAACATCCAGTGTGCAGCAGTATATAAAGGGTTACAGAAGTTTGAACAAAACAGAAGTCCATCACTATTGGACTGACCTTGCCTTAGTTGCCGAAGAGTTCTTGGGAATAAGGAAAGAAATGACTTTGGATTTAAGCAATAATCCTCGTTGGAAAGGCAAGCCACTTACAGATAACAGTTCCAGAGTCGATTGTATTTTTATACATGATTGTTTTCCACAACCGTATCCCACATTAAAAGGATTTAGCTATTTTGGAAAAGCGGTTAACGAAAAAACGGGATTTAGTGCCAGTGACCACTACGGGGTATTTGCAGAGCTTCATATGCCATACGAATCTCGCGGTTCTTAAGTAAATGCCGGAAAGTTGTTTAAAAACCAAAGGCCAAAAGGCATTTACTTAAAAGGAGAACGGAAGCACATCTTGGCATTTGTTTTAAAGTTACTTTCCGTTCTCCACTTAAGGCGACACCTGGTTAACATTTTCAAGAATTGTGTCCACGACGCTTGAGAGGGGTGCCGTGGCATCGATGATGACTGCGTTTTGGGGAAGACCTTCTTTTGTCTCATGTTGTAAGCGCGCAAAGGATTCCCCTTCACTGGCCGTTCCGCCCCACTCGTCTTCAGGTCGGGCGGCAAGACGCCGGTTCAGCGTATCCAGATCGATCTCAAGAACAAAAACCTCATCGAACAAATCGAGGAAACGGTCGGAATTCCTGGAACCGCCGCAAAAGAACGATGCCGCATGACTTTGATCGGCCAGCAAAGCTTTAACCTTCTCAACGTCCCAAATCCAGCTACGATTCTGGCTGGCGCAATCATCCAAGGGTTCGCCGGTTTCTAGATCACCAAAATAGGCCAGTTCCCTGTCGCCGTGAATGGTGTGGTAGCCGCGCCGTAGCAGCTCATCGCAGACCGTAGTTTTACCGGCGCAGGAAACACCTTCGATTAAGTAGTTTTTGACACCCATATTCTGAACGAAGCGACGCCACCTAACGCCAGCTTCAGCCGCCTGCGAGGGGGCAGCTAAAGCCTGGGCAATTCACCAAAACCTTCAAAAGAAACCGATCTCGCAGGTCGGCTGCAAGCATTGTTAGGGCGCGATTCCTCCAACTTGGCCGAAGCGGGAGTTTGACTTACCCGTACACGGCGACTAGGCGGATAAACGGTGCGGGTCAAACAGAACGCTTCGTCAACCAGCCCGTAGCACGGGAGGCGGTGGTGGATGCAGTAAACTGCCGTTCTCCCCAAACCTTCTCCACTCCCAACACAGTGGATAAACTCAAGTAAAAAGAAATGGTTAGAAATCAAAGTGGAGTATCCCCGATTTAGTGGACAGTGAGATAAGATACAATCCGCTAAATTGGAGGAAATCATGACACAACAATATAGTAAAGAATTCAAGGTTGAAGCCGTACGCCTTTCTTACGAAGAAGGGCAAGGCATCAGCCAAACAGCTCGGGAGCTAAGCATTAGCAAAAGTGCGCTCTACCGTTGGCGAGCAGAATATGGCAACAACCCAGAAGCCGCTTTCCCAGGTAAAGGGAATATGAGGGACAAGGATGCGGAAATAAGTCGCCTAAAACGGGCTTTGAAAGAGGCACAGATGGAAGCAGAAATTCTAAAAAAAGCGACGGCCATCTTCGCCAAAGCAAACAAATGAGATTCCAATTCATAAATGACCATGTGGATAAATACCCTATACGTCTCATGTGTCGCGTTCTGGAAGTTTCACGCAGCGGTTATTACGCTTGGCAGCGAAGACTGCCCAGTGGGCGACAGATGGCCAATCAAGTCTTAGTTGCAGAAATTAGAAAGCTACACAAGCAAAGTAGGCAAACCTATGGCATCCTGCGGATTTACTTTGCTTTACGCAAGTTAGGCTACCGATGTAGTCGCAACCGAGTGGCGCGGCTCATGCGTCACCATAACATTCGGGCATGGCAAAAACGAAGTTACAAGAAGACGACTCAATCCAATCATGCCTATCCTGTTGCGGCCAACAAGCTGGGTCAGCGGTTTCAGGTCAGTCAGCCCAATAAGGTTTGGAGCAGTGATATTACTTATATCGCCACTGCTGAAGGGTGGCTCTATCTGGCTGTCGTGATGGATCTTTTCTCGCGCCAAATTATCGGCTGGTCTATGCAGTTATCGCTCAAACGGCCGTTGGTCTTAGATGCCTTAAAGATGGCACTACAACGGCGACAACTGAGGCCAGGTCTCTTGCATCACTCTGACCAAGGCAGTCAATATGCCAGCCATGATTACCAAAGTTTACTGGCTCAATATGCGATTGAGCCCAGTATGAGTCGGCGGGGAAATTGTTACGATAATGCTCCTGTTGAAAGTTTCTTTGCCTCTTTGAAAAAGGAGTGCGTTCAGGAAATGGTTTACAAATCACGATACCATGCTAAGTTGGCTTTGTTTGATTACATTGAGGTGTTCTATAATCGCCAACGACTTCATTCCTCATTGGGCTATCGTAGCCCCATTGAGTTTGAACAGTTGGCTACTTTCTCTTAATCTTGTGTCCACTTTTTCGGGGTTAGTCCAAAGAAGGGAACTGGCACGGTCCGAAGACCGGCCAGAACGGGGGAGAAGAAACAAGATGTGTCGAAAAGAATCTTTATATCTTCCCGTTGCTTTTAGATGTCTGATAATGGATCCAGAAACAAATGGTGAAATGGCTGAGATGTAGGATTTTTTGTTTCCAACGTTGCATGAAAAGTTTACTTCAAGATAGTTGGTAGGTAAACATGATGATCCAATTCAGCGGGAGTATCACTCACTGATACTTTCCATAGCTCATCTCCATGGTGGTAATCATCTGCTTCAAAAAATAGCGTGCCATTGACCTCAGTTAAATAACTTGGCCATGATCCCGCACCAACCCCAGTTTTTAGGTCTTTTACCATAACAGTTCCGGCAGTTGTCCCGTCGCTTCTCCACAGCTCAGATCCATGAGCATCGTCAGACCCTCTGAAAAAGAGTAAGTTGTCTACGACGGTCATTTCACCTCCGCCGCCCTCCTTTACAAATACAGTCTCCGCTTCCGTACCGTCGCTTTTCCATAATCCAGTGCCATCATTAGAAATGCCGAGAAAAAATAAAATCCCGTTCATCATTGCTGTTTCCTTGAATCTTGGAAGATTGTGGTAGTGTGAAAATGTTGTATAAAGATTGTCTTTTAGCAAAATAGTACCGGCTTCTGTGCCGTCACTTTCCCATAGGCTACCTCCTTCTTCAGCAGCACCACCTTCGTAAATTGACAGCAACAGTTTCCCATTCATATTAATCATTCCGCGAATTTCACTATCATTTTCTATTTCAAAATCTTTCACTCTGACTGTACCAGCCGTCGTGCCATCACTTTTCCACAATTCATCTCGATAGAAACTACTAGCATAACCACCCCCTGCAAAATAAAGAGTATCGCCTACAACGGTCAGCAAATCAGGATACAGGCCACCATAGGGAATGTCTGTTACCATAACGGTACCGGCTTCAGTGCCATCACTTTTCCATAATTCGTAATTAAATCCAGAATTTCTGGCTCTAAAAAATACATTTCCATTGAAATTCGTTAAGTCGACATTTGTTTCAGGAGTTTCACTAATGCTAAAAGCTCCTGGGTAAATATCTTTCACCATAAAGGTTCCTGACGCAGTTCCATCAGTTCTCCATAACTCCCCTCCATGGATGTCATAGGTTATGAAAAAAAGCAAATCATTCACAACCATAGGCTGTCGCATATAACCAGGGAGATCCGTAACATAAACCGTACCATCAATCGTACCGTCGCTTTTCCATAACTCAACATCCTCAGGGCCTTCATTGGAAGTGAAGAGTAAAGTGCCATTAAAGTTGACTAAATTTGAAACATATGATGAATTAGTTCCGATTTCTTTGAGCATAACTGTGCCAGCTTCTGTGCCATCACTTTTCCATAGCTCATGTCCATGAATACCATCATCGGCTCGAAAGAAAAGCGTCCCGTTTACATTTACCAAAAATTTAGGAGAGGAATCTTGAAAAGAAGGGTTAATATCTTTGACTAAAACAGGATTTAAGCTAGTAGTTCTGGCCCATCCTGTAGGAAGTATCAAAAATAAGCTAATAAAAATAATAATAAGATAAGATTTTTGTAGGTGCTTTTTAAACAATTTCTCCTCCTAAATTAAATATGTTGTTTTTTCGATTAATTCCAATTTAAAACGGGATACGCATCTAATAGAGAAACTATTTAGACATAGCGCGAATAGTTTCAACATTGAACTTTTCCAAAAATGAATAGTTGAACTTGTTTGTTCTGAGAAAGTGCTCAAATCGTTCAGCCAATCCAGCCAATTTG
>PABI01000126.1 GCA_002699125.1 Anaerolineaceae bacterium | reverse complement strand
GTTCACATCAAACTGAAGCAGGCGGCGGTCGGCAATGTCGGCGTGGGCCAGCAGCAGGCTGCCGTCGGGCAGCGCCAGCAAATCACCCCGGCCGATGGTGCCGGTGGGCAGTTGGTAGATGAGATTGGCGATGGGTTCGCCGCTGCTGAGATCGATCCGATACAGTCCTTCTCGATGGTAAAGCCACAGCCCATTCTCATGCAGCGCCAGCTTGCCGCTGAGGTCCACGATTGGTTCCGCCTGGTCTGGCCGGATGCGCCAGAGACGGCCGTTATTGCCGTCGGTCGTCAGGTAAAGCGCCGCGTCGGTAAGGTGCCAGTCGAGCAGTTGACTTTCTATGAGTTCGGTCCAGCGTTCAGTGCCAGCGGCGGAAACGGCCGTCATGTTGGCGCGGGTCATGGCCAAAACGCCGCCATCAGGGAGGGGCAGCAGGTTGACGGCGCTGTTGAGTGACAGATTGATTTCCCATTGTTGAATCAGGTCAGGCAGGCTGTAGGCGGCCAGCGTGTCGCTGACGCTGTCGGCCAGGTAGAGCAGGCGGCTGGCCTCGTGCAGCAGGGCGGCATCGATCCTTTCCCGGCCAAAGTCGATGGGGTTGGAACGGCCGTTTGCCATATCGAGCCGTATCAACTGCTGGCCTTCCAACAGGAGATAGTCGTTCTCACCCAGATTGCCGATGGGCTGGCTGCCGCTGTTGGCAAACGGCCGTGCCCAGCCAACACCGGGGATTGCACCCACCCGCGCGGCCCAGATTTGCTGCGAGGGCCAGAGCCAGCCCTGCGTGGTAGGGTCTTCCGGCCAGTAGCCAGTGAGCGTCTGGTACGGTGCCTGGGTGCGCACCTCAAAATGAAGGTGGGGGAAGCCGCGCGGCTGGCCAATCAGCCCCACTAAATCGCCGCGCTGCACGCAGCTGCCCGGTTCCAGCAGCACGCTGTCCGGGTCCAGGTGGCCGTAGAAGGAGAGGATGGTACGGCCGTCGGCAAAGGTGTGCTGTATGATGACCACCCCTTGATCGCGCCCCCAGCCCAGCGGTTGGGCATACGTTACTAATCCGTGCCCGATGCTGTAGACAGGCGTGCCCAGGTTGGATCTGCCAGATGGCCCCCCCCAATCTTCCCCGGCGTGGTATTTATCAAACCGGTCGCGGAAAACGCCAAAGTCGCCGCCGCCCCGGCCAACCGTTGCCGCATCAGGCGGGTCGATGGGAAAGTCGAACAAATCGACAAAACCACAGGCCGCACCGCCGCTGGGAACGGGAGCGCTTACCTGCAAGCTGCGAATGTCGCCGAAAATGTTGAGGGGAACGGCCGTTGCCGTCGGCGTCGGTGTGGGTGTCGGCGTGTTGGTGGGGGTCGGGGTGTTTGTGGCGGTGGGAATGGGCGTGAGTGTTGGCGTAACGGAGGGTGTGGCAGTGGGAGCTGGGGTGTTGGCTGCGATGGGGGTGGCTTCACTTGCTGAATTGGTGCAGGCGGCCAGCAGCAAAAAAACGGCGATGGTTAAACCAACGATGCCCTGCCTGATTGCCAACTGCCTTATCCGGTAAACCTCCATCGCCAAATTTTAACTGTTCTGCAACCGGACGTTAGTCCGCCCGGCAAAAACTCACTGATTGTTTAGTTTTGGGGTTGAGACAAAACCTCCCGCAGGTTTCATCCCGGGGGAAGCTGCTGGACGGAACCTGCGGGAGGTTGTAGCATCGGAACCATCATGAATTTTGCGCAAATGGTGGGATTGACGCGGTCCCTGTTGATTTATTATGCGATTCCCTGGCGACCCTGGCAGATGCGGCGGCTGTACGGCCGTTTCATCCAACCGGGTGATTTGTGTTTTGACGTGGGGGCGCATGTGGGTAACCGGCTGCGGGTGTGGCGGCAGCTGGGGGCGCGGGTGGTGGCCGTCGAGCCGCAACCGGTACTGTTTAATTGGCTGCAACGAGTGTACGGCCGTTCCCCGCAAATCACATTGCTCGATCAGGCCATTGGCGCAGAGTCGGGCGAAGCGACGCTGCACATCAGCCAGCGCACGCCCACGGTGTCTACGCTGTCACGCGCCTGGATGCAGGCGGTGCAGCAGGATGCCGGCTTTGCGGCGGTGGATTGGGATACGGCCGTTACCGTGCCGGTGGTTACGCTGGATGAATTGATTGCGCGATACGGCCGTCCTGCCTTTTGCAAAATTGACGTGGAGGGGTTTGAACTGGAGGTGCTGCGCGGCCTCTCTACGCCGATTCCGGCAATTTCTTTTGAATATATTCCCGCCGTGCTGGACGTGGCGCTGGGCTGCATTGACCGCTTGCAGGCATTGGGCGATTATCGCTTCAATCACGCGCCGGGCGAATCGCACAATTTGCAAACCGACCGGTGGCTTACCGCGGATGAAATGCGTCACTTTCTACAGCAGCTCACTCCTCAAGACGGCAGCGGTGACGTTTATGCCGTGCTTTCTTGAGCGTTGTTAGATTGATTAAGTTTCGCAAATTGAACCAATCTTTGGCGCAGCAGGAGGAGGCCAAGCAGCGCCACGCCTAGCGGCAGCCAGATAGTGGCAATTTGCAGCAGCCTGAAGCGGCGCAGCATTGTTTCCCGGTCGTTGACGTGGGGGAAGGGAACGTCGGGCACCGGCACATCCAGGAAAGTGCAGAGTGGTTCCCAGCCTTCTTTCACCTGGAAAATGAGCAGCTTTCCTGGCGGGACGTGCTGCTTCACTTCTTCCGTGTAGTCGTGGAAGCGTTGGATGGCGTAGGTGCGGTCGGGGAAACGGCCGTTAAACACACGCTGCCAGATGAGCCGTTCTTGCATGTCGATAAACCAGCCCAACGGTGGCAGTAGTTTGGGCACCCAGGCAGGAAATTGGTCGGCAGCCTGGTAGATAGTTTCAGCCGTACTGTCGTGCCAGCGTTCGGGGTCGCGCACGGTGTGGATCACTTTGGCATCCGGATAGCGGTCCAGCAGTTCACGGTAAAAAATGCTGGCTGGGAAGTCAACGGCGGCCTGAAAGCGGCTAAAGATTTTCTCCCAGGGTACGGGTTGGTGATGCCCAATTTGCTGCCACAGTTTGATGTGAGACGGCCGTTTAATCACCTCCTCCATGTGATAGCACGGATCAAACCTTAAAATTTCCAACGCCGCTTTGAGCGACATCGTGCCGGTGCGGCCAAAGCCGGAGCCAATTACTTTAAGGCCGTTACCAGACATCGATCTGCTTGAACTGTTCGGCAAAAGTTACACTAATTTTTTCGCCGATGCTGCCGTCAATTTCTTTGAGCCAGTCGAGATTGGCTTCGCCTTCCGGGAACTGGCTTTTGTGGGCCAGGCTGGCGGCGATTTTTTGGGTGTAAACGGCCGTTACATCCACCACAACATCCGGGTTCCGATCCGTGCTAAACACAAAGATACGCTCCAGGCAGCCTAAGCCGGTGCCCTGCTCATTAAGCTGCGCCGGCTGGTACAAAGGCATCTTCGACGGCATGTAGGCGTCCAGCGCCGCCTGGCCTGCTGCCCGGTGGTCCGGGTGAATCTGCCCGGTCCAGAATGGGTCAAAGGTGAACAGCGTGTCGGCCTGGGTCAGGCGGTAGAGGCGGGCGATTTCGGCCCGCAGCGCCAGATCGGGCAGCAGTTCGCCATCGGGGCGACCCAGGTTGAACGTTTGGCGAATGCCCAGTAGCTCAGCTGCCGCTTCGGTTTCTTCCAGGCGTCTGGCGGCCAAGGCCGGGCGGCTCACGCCAGCATCGCTGGTGCCGATGTCGCCCAGGGTGCAGTTGACGGAGAAGATTTCAATGCCGCGCTGGGCTAACTGGTAAATGGTACCGCCGCACATCGTTTCCAAATCATCCGGGTGGGCCGCTACTACAATAAGCCGTTTAGTTTCGGCAAACGCATCCAAATTTCTTAACTCTTGAGGCATGCTATTCCTTTTGTTTGTTGTGTTGGCCAGCCAATGGTAACGTGGTGATGGATGGTTTACAAACGGAATTTGGTACAAAACAAAGAGGCCAGGGGGGTGAATCCCTGGCCTCTTGTCCCCCCATTGCTTTCGCAGTTATGAGGTGGTTTCAGCTTTTCTGGTCCACTTGGTGAGCCGAAGTGAACCAATTTTTTTATTGGGTGATCTGACCGCGGATTTCACCAGCGGGATTCACGACGGTGTGTACGTTTACATACAGGCCACCGCTTTCTAGCAGGGTAACCAGGCCGTCCATATCACCGGCCAGCGGACCTACCAGGTCAGCTTCGGTTATGACACCTTCGGCCAGCAGGCCGTTGAACTCGCTCGTTGGGTCGCCAGAGAAGAGGAAGGCAACAACGTCGCCATCTTCGCCGGACTGGCCAACGTGGATGTGTGCGGCCGTTACGTCATCAATATCGCGTACGTGCAGCCGGTAATACAGTTCCTGTACCTCAACCCGGCTGTCCGTTTCTGCGTCATATTCCTCACGGGTGACCAGTTTGAACGTCGCGACGCCTTCCGGCAGCTCGTCTTCGGCTTCGTCACCGTCGTTTTCGTCGTCATCATCTTCGTTTGCATCATCAAGCACCGGGGGTGTTGTTTCGTTCTCGGGGCTTAGGTCTGCGGAGAAGATTACGGCCGTTGGCAATGGCGTCTTGTCATCATCGGAATCGTCCATATCGCCATCGTGGTTGGTGTCACCGGCATCATCATGGTCACGATCTTTGTCTTCATGGTCACCATCACGGCTTTCCTGATCACGGTCGTGTTCCTGATCACGGTCGTGATTGTGGTCACGGTTTTGGGCAGCGGGGCGGTCATGATCACCATCCCGGTACGGATTGCGGGAGCGGGCTTCAGCTACGCTCGCGCTTGAGGCGAAAATCAGGGCCATTACCAGAATCAGGAACGGCACGATCTTTTTAAGAATTGATTGTTTACTCTTCATTTTTACTTTACTCCTTCGTTACATTACTTTTTGCTATTTTGCTCCATTTTTCTACATGTTTACAGCATCGCACCACCTCCTTAAAGGGGGATTTGTTAGTTGCATTTAGTTGATTTGCTACAGAGGGTGAGGTTAGAAAGGGTGATGCCCTTTTCTGATTTTCCTCGGTGTCCTCGGTGGCCTGATTCTTGTTAAACAGACCGTCTGCGGCGGCCAGACAATAGGCCCAAGATGGCGCTAAAGAGCGCCGAGCCGATGATGGACCACAGCACGGGGAACGTTTCGCCATCAATGGTGATAGGGAAAACTTCCGGCAGGCCCAACTGCTGGCCCAGCCACATGCCCAACAGAGCACCGATAAAGCCAACAACGGCCGCAACCAGGCAGCCACCCCGGGAATATCCGGCAATGGCCTGGCCCAGGCTGCCGCAAATGGCAGCAATAATTACCAGTATGATGAATCCTGTTAATGTCATTGGTTTACTCCTTCAATGATGCGTTTGCTTAGAGACGAACAAATTCCTTCGTCTCATCTACACAAGCTTTCAATTTTGGTAGATGTAAATGTTGGCTGAGGCTTCGAGGTTATCTGTTGTGGAGAAACGTGTATTCGGGCAGCTGTTCCGCTTTTGCGCTGGTGATGCCGATTTGCGCCTGCGTTTCACTCAGGGAATCAACATAGTGGGTCGAAACGATATAATATTTGGGAAAAAGCGTGCCTTGCTTAAATACCAGATCGCTGATCAGGTAATTTTTGGCAGCGGCAATGACGTGGCTTAAATGGCCGATATTGCCGTCCAGGCAGGTGATATTGGTATTACCGTCCAAAATCATGGCATCGCTGCGCACACCCAGCCGTGTTTTTTCTCGCGTCATGGCCAGATTTGGAATGTTGGCTGCCGGCAGGCTGGCATATTCGATCTCACCAACGGATTTGGTGGCTGGCCAATCTGAGGCGCCTTTTTCTACAATGGTTTCGTCAAACACCTGAAATTGCCGCAGTTGTTCATTGGCGATTGTCAGGGTGATTGTTTGCCCAACCGATTCTTTTACCCGGGAAACTGGCAGAACGAGGGCTCGCTTAAAGAGCAGACCTTCTTCGATGATCAGATCAGTGAGCTGCCAGTTGTGGGGATCGATGACTATTTTGGTGAGTTGGCCGCAATGTTTGGTACGGCCGTATACATTCGCGCCAAGCTTGAATGGTAAATGATGCATAATCCACCTCCACAGACTTGCTAACTGTGAGCCGTGATCTTGAGATTGTTAACAACAGAAATGACGCCGGGCTGATTGGACACAATTTGCCGGATTGCCTGTCTTGTTTCTGGCGTATCGACCTCACCCGTCAGGGTGATAAGCCCATTTTCATTAATGATTTCAATCACAGCATCCTGGGTTTGGGGGCTTGCTGCCAATGCTTTGAGCAATCTGTCATTCAAATCCAACTCATTTTCGTTATTCACTGTTATTTGGTTCATCACTGACCTCCATTGGGGCGATTGTGCGCTGAGCAACTGCGCCCGCTTTTGTTGTGCCCGACACCATAGCAGAAAAAGGGGATGCTTCTGATGTATCTGGATACAGCTTTGGGATACATCATTGGGGTATCCGAGCCGGTTACAGGAGGAAAATCATGGGATTTGGCACCCTTATGAGCCAAAATGAGCTGGGATTAAATCGGGGATAAGTGGGTGGTAAGCTGAGACTGAACGCAGGCTAAATTTTAGGGCAAAAAGATACACGGCCGTTTGTACAGGTCGGTCGTTTGTCTGTATCTGGATATATCTTGGGCCACCGTTGGCTAGTGATACGGATTTGTTTGAGACGGCTGTTCCCGGCTAAAAACTAAATAGTTGAAGGGAGGATTTGACATAACAAAAAAGCACACACGCCGTTTTTTGCAGAAAACGACGTATGTGCCGCGGGAATTGAACTTCAAATTGGATTAAACGGCCGTTCCCACTCTCACACCTGGCTCGTACCAACCTAAGATCGGTGATTTTTGCAGCAGCCTTACGCCGCCACCAATGTCGCGCCGGTACTGTGCCCCGGCAAAGTGGATTTGCTCCACGCCATGATAGGCGCGTTTGAGGGCGCAGGGCAGGTTGTGGGCCGTGGCCGTCACGGCAATGACCCGGCCGCGTGAGGTGATGAGACGGCCGTTTTCACAAGCCGTGCCGTGATGAAACAGGTTTACGCTGGGTAAGGCGCGGGCTAGTTGGGTGCCGCTGATGGGCAGGCCAATGGGAAACGTCTCGGCCGGGTAGCTGGGAGAGGCCAGCATCACCGCCGCGGCTGCGCCATCGCTGATCGCCACGTGGTCAGGTGTGAGACGCCCCTCGATGCAGGCCTGCATCGCTTCCACCAGGTCACTTTCCAGCAGGGCCATCAGCACCAGGGTTTCCGGGTTGCCAAAGCGGCAGTTGAATTCCAGCACCTGCGTGCCGCGCTCGGTGAGCATCAGCCCGGCAAACAGCACGCCGACGTACGGATTGCCCTCGGCGGCCATGCCGTCAATCGTGGGCTGGATGATGTTTGCCATCACCTGCGCCACAAAATTGGGCGGGAGATCCGGTGCCGGGGCGAAGGCGCCCATACCCCCGGTGTTGGGGCCGTTGTCACCATCAAAAATACGCTTGTGATCGCGTACGGGGAAGAAGGGCACGGCCGTCTTCCCATCGCTCAAGGCAAACATGGAAATTTCCGGCCCGCTCAGTCGCTCTTCGATGATGACCGTCTGGGCGGCCGTTTCGCCCAATAATTTGTCCACCATGTAGGTGTGCAGCGCCGCCTGCGCCTGCGCTTTTGTATCGCAGACGGTCACCCCCAGCCCCATCTTGCCTAGTCCGCTGACCTTGACGACAACACGGCCGTGGGGCAAAGCATCCAGATAAGCCAACGCCTCATTGTAGTTGTGGAAAGTAGCAAAGGCCGGCGTGGCAATGTTGTGCCGCTGCATGAACCCTTTGGCAAACGCTTTGGAATATTCCAGCCGGGCCGCCGCCTGCCGTGGGCCAAAGATGGCCAGCCCTGCCGCCTGAAAGGCATCAACCACGCCAAACGCCAGGGGGTCGTTGGTGCCCACCACGGTCAGGTCGATTTTGTTCTGCTGGGCGAAGGCAACCAGTCCGGGCACGTCTTCATCGCTGATGGGCACGTTGCTGCCGATTTCGGCCGTGCCCGCATTCCCCGGGGCGACAAAAATGCGGCCCACGCGCGGCGATTGGGCAATCTTCCAGGCCAGGGCATGTTCGCGTGCACCATAGCCTAAAACTAACACTTTCAGCTTCTTGCTTTGCATCTCTCTGCTCCTTAAATAAATGGGACGCTGATTTGCCTGATTTACCTGATCTTGATCATGGGAATCAGGTAAATCAGCGTTCCATTGTGGATTGTGGTGATACGGCCGTATCATTCTATGAAGTTTGGTGATTCAATTGGTGAAATGAACGGAGTTGTCCCGTGACGCTTTAGTATATGGTTTACCCCAGGTAAACCATGTCACCCAAACGGGTACATCTACGGGTGAAAAAATATCCACAGATTACACAGATTGCGCAGATTTGCTTTCGTAAAAGCTAAAAATCTGCGTGAATCTGCGAAATCTGCGGATAAATCTCTTGTATCTCTGTGTGCTCTGTGGCTAATCTAATAAATGAAGATCGCGGGCGCGGGCGACGGCCTGGGTGCGGTTGTTGACGTCCAGCTTGGCATAAAGCCGCCGGGTGTGGGCCTTGATCGTGTTGAGGGAGAGGACCATCTCATTGGCGATGTCGCGGTTGGTGCGGCCGGCGGCCAGATGGTGCAGCACTTCCAGCTCCCGCGGGCTGAGGGGTTGGATTTCGGGGTCGGGCGTGGCTGTGTCCGGGTCGCAGTGGGTCAATACCATACGAGCATATTCGGCCGTGACCGGATTATTGGCCGCCAGGTGCAGCAGGCGATGCAGGGCCGGATCGGGGATATCGAGGAAGAGATGTACGTAGCCGCCCGGTTCGGCCTGGGTGAGGGTTTGTTGGAAGGTGGGGACGGCCGTTTCCATCGCTCCCATCTTGGCCTGCACCAATGCTTGCAAGAGCGAAACACGCAGCCAGAAGCTTTTACTCTGTCGTGCCTCGGCAAATTCGCAGAGCACCTCCAGCACTGGCAGCACCGGCTCATAATCCCGGTTGGCGATGTGGAACCGGGCCAGCAGCAGATAAGCGCCGGGCAGATCGCGAATCTTTTCCGCCTCGTCGCCGATGGCGATGCCCAGACCGTCGGCCCATTGGCGCACCAGGCGCATGTCGCCCCGCTGTAAGGCCAGCTCGGCGCGGAAGCTGGAGATGGTGGGGGATTGAAGCTGCTGCTCCAGGGCCACCACCAACGATTCGGCGGCGGGCCAATCGTCCAGGGTGAGCAGCAGTTGGGCCAATGACTCCCGGCTGTAAATGAGCATCTTATGGTCGCCGCTGCGCTCGGCGCAGGCCAGGGCACGGCGCAGGTGCGTTTCGGCCTCGCCCAGCCGGTTCCATTCGTAGAGCAGCTTGCCCAGCCCCAGATGCATAAAGCCAACGGCAGCGGATGGCGTGGACCCATGATTGGTGGTAGCGGTGGCCAGCCCACGTTCATAAATGGCAAACGCTTCCCTGAGCTGCGCCTGCCGCTCATGGGTTTGACCCCAGTAAAACCTGGCAAACATCACCGCCCACAGGCCGGGATCGTGGGTGGTGTTTTGCGCTGCTTCGGCAAAGGCGTCGCGGGCGGCGTCCAGCTCGGCACGCTGTAAGTGGGAAAATCCCAGGTTGATGGCCACTTCGCTGCGCAGCATGTGCTGGTCTTCCGGCAGCTTGGCCAGTGCCTTTTCGGAGAAGCGAATGTTGATCTCTGTGTCGCCGGTGATCATCGCCAATCGCGCCCGCAGCGCCGACCATTCGCCCCAGAGCAGCGGCGTGTCCAGGTGTTCGCTGACCGCTTCCAGCAGCCGTTTGGCCTGGCTAAACTCGCCGGTGCGAATGAGCGACCAGATGTAAAACAGCGTCAGGCGGGGGCGGGCGGATTGCCGCTCTTCGGGCAGCGCCTCGACCCATTGGCGCAGCGTGATGCCTTCGCCAAACATCAGCACGTCACGGGCCACTTCTTCCATGAGGACGACGGCCAGGTTGTAGTCGGCGGCGGTCAGAGCATGGTCGACGGCAATGAGCGCCTGGCCATTTTTGTGGTACCAGCAGGCGGCTTGCTGATGCAGGTGGCGAATCTGGGCCGAAGATTTTTGCTGCTGGAGACGGCCGTTCAAAAAGTCGCCAAACAAATGGTGGTAGCGGTACCAGCGCCGCTCAGCATCCAGCGGCACCAGAAACAGATTGGCCGCTTCAATTTGCTCCAAAAGCTGCTGGCAAGGTTGGCCGGTCAGGGCCTCACACAAAGCGGCGTTGAACTGGGTGAGAACGGCCGTTTGCAGCAAAAATTCCTGAATCTCGGCCGGCTGGCGACTGAGTACCTGATCGGCTAAATAATCCACCAGATAGCGCTGGCTGCCGGAAAATGCTTCCGGCAGAGAAACCGATTCCTGTAGAGCCAGGGCGATGAGCTGCAAGCCCGTCACCCAGCCTTCCACCTGTTCATCAAGCTGTTCAATTTGCTGGCTGTTAAGCTGCAAGCCCATTGTTTGCTGCAAAAATTGGGCGGCTTCATCGGGGGTAAAGCGCAGGTCGCGGCTGCCGATCCAGTTGAGCGCATCCTGGGCGCGCAGCAGGGCCAGCGGCAAGGGCGGTTCGCTGCGGCTGGTGATGATGAGGTGCAGCTGCACCGGCATGTTTTGCAAAATGAAGGTGACGGCTTCATGCACGGCAGGGGCGGTGATCAAATGGTAGTCGTCGAGGACGATAACGGCCGTTTCTTCCCCCAGCGCCAAATCGTTGAGCAGGGCGGTCAGCATCGCTTCTGTGTCGTTGTAAACGTAGGTGGTCGTGAGCCGGGCCAGGGCCGCCTCGCCAATTTCTTCACGGACGGTGCCGATGGCGGCAAAGAGGTAGGCCAAAAAGCGGGCTTCGTCGTTGTCACTGGCGTCCAGCGACAGCCAGGCCACGGGGCGTTCCATCTGGGCAATCCATTGGCTGGCCAGGGTGGTTTTGCCGTAACCTGCCGGGCCGGTG
This sequence comes from Anaerolineaceae bacterium, assembly GCA_002699125.1. Lineage (GTDB taxonomy): Bacteria > Chloroflexota > Anaerolineae > Promineifilales > Promineifilaceae > Leptofilum. Next base: position 4,554 of record PABI01000126.1, on the reverse strand, counting down.
ATGAGGGTGAGTTTGGGTTGGATGCTGCCTTCGGGGGAAACGGCCGTGTTCAATCGGTCCAGCAAACGCGGGCGGGTAACCGGATTGGTGCGCAGTCGGGGCAGGGTGAGCTTGGTTTGCAGAAGCGGCCGTTTGGGAGATTCAACTTCAGTTTTAAGGTTCGCCTGTTCCATGGGGGTATTATACACTAGTTATTGTTGAGGCAGTTCCACCCATAACAAAAACCGCATTATTAAACACAACTCTCCATTGGGAAGGAATTGTGCAGCGATAAAACTATTTGTTTGAAGGAGCCTGCTGTATGAAACGAGTCCAAAAGCAGAAACATGAGATGGCCCAAAAGAAAAAGCGTCGCCAATACACCATGATTGGGCTGGTGGTTTTAGGTGGCTTGCTTATTTTGATTGGTGTTTTGTTGCGGCCCGGTGATGCAAATATTCCGGAACAGATCGATGTAAGCGATCAGCAATTGGTTGCCACGGGTCAAGAAGTGTATGAAACGTACTGTGCTGCCTGTCATGGCTTTGAGCTGGAAGGCCAGCCGGAATGGCAGCAGCCTTACGCCGATGGCTCACTCAAAGCACCACCGCATGATGAAACCGGCCACACCTGGCATCACAGCGATGCCTATCTGGTGGAATCTATTAAGCTGGGCGGGGCGCGGCTGGAGCCAAACATTGGCGTCAGCGCCATGCCGGCTTATGAGGACACGCTGACCGATCAACAAATTGCGGCCGTTTTGGCCTACATCAAGAGCAGTTGGCCTCAGGAAATTTTGGAAGCTCAATCGGCACGTTAGGAGGTTTATGATGAAGCGATGGGTTTTGGTAACGGCCGTTGCCCTCTTTGGTATTTTGTTTGTTGCTGTCGGCTGTGCTGAATCTGATCCTGCGCCTAAGGCCCCAGATTTACCTGCGCCGGCCTTCCTTTATTTCTACACTGATAACTGACCGCCCTGAGCGGAGTTTGCGCCCATCGTGAATGGGTTGGAAGACGAATTCGGCGAGGAAATTGAATTTTTGCGGTTGAATGCGGCTGAGCCGGAAAATGTTCTGTTGCAGCAAACCTATGGCCTGCGGGGACATCCATCAGTCGCAATTTTGGATGATAACGGCGAAGTAGCAGCACGCTATTTTGGCCCACAAACGGCCGAAACGCTGCGGGGGGATTTAACGGCCGTTATTCAAGAGAGTGAAAAGTGATCAGTAAAAAGTGAAAAGTAAGACACTGATGACCGAGTACTGATTTACTGATTACTTTTCTTGCTTTGCCAGCCTTCGCTGCCGATGAGGGGGACGAAGCGGACAGGGGTGAGCGTTTTGTGGCCAAATTGGCCGTTGGGCTTGCGCCAGACGAGCTGCAACCGTTGGTTTTTTTGCGAACCGACGGGCATGATGAGACGGCCGTTGGCCCCCAACTGGTCCCGCAGCGAAAGTGGCACGGTGGGTCCGGCGGCGGCCACCGCAATCGCATCATAAGGTGCCGCCTCCGGCCAGCCCAGCGTGCCATCCCCCTGATGCACGGCAATATTTTTGTAGCCCAGCTCGTTGAGCCGTATTTTGGCGTACGCCACCAGCTCTTCTTGTCGCTCGATGGTGTGTACCTGCTGCACAATCTGGCCCAAAACGGCCGCCGCATAACCGGAACCGGTGCCAATTTCCAGCACGTTGAAATGGGGTTGTAACTTCAAGGCAGACAGCATGAGGGCGACCACATACGGCTGGGAAATGGTTTGTTTGGCCGGCAGCGGCAGCGCGCCGTTGTAGTAAGCGTGTTCCAGGTGAGATTCCGGCACAAAATGCTCGCGGGGCACGGTGTTCATGGCCTGGAGAACGGCCGTATCCTGAATACCCCGTTTTCGTAAATCTTCTACCATCTCAGCGCGTAATGCCTCAAAATTCAAATTCATTTTAGCTGTCTACACCTCGTTCCCACGCTTTGCGTGGGAATGCAGTCTGCGGCGCTCTGCGCCATAAGTTCACCACTCGGTTTCCACACCCAGTAAGCCAGGCAAATCGGCATAATTGCGTGCACTTGAATAGCGCCAATGAAGTGGATCGTCAACCCAGCCCCGTTTGACCGGATTATTATGAATGTAAGCAATTTTTTGCTGCATCATCGGCACTCCTTGAATCCGCTGCGGGTGGGAGCCTTCTTGCCAAAACTGGTGCTCTCTGTCCTGTTTGTGCTGGCGTTTGTGCCAGGCCAACTGCTGCAAGATGCTAGTCGCACCTTGATCGCGATATTGGTCAATGATTTGCCGGGCGGTATATGATTTGAAGCTGGCTATCTCTTTAGATAAATCACGTGCAGCGGCGATAAGGTGCAAATGATTTTCCATGATGACAAAGGCGTAAAGGGTGATACGGCCGTTCATCTGCAGGAATCGCAGGGAAGCAAGCAAAATATCGACGACCCAAGGCGCATTAAAAAGTGGTAGCCAGTTGACAGTGGTTGCCGTTAAGAAGTACGGAGCGTATTCGTCATCTTCAAATATTTTGTACCGACTGCGGGCCACAGTTTCCCTCCTGGTGAATATGGGGCGCTGGAGCGCCGCGAAGATCATTCCACGCGGAGCGTGGAACGAGAAAGCAACTGAAAAATTGCCGCCGTGCCAAATTCGAGGGCCGCTGCCGGAATGCGCTCGTCAGCGGCGTGGATGGTGGCGCTAAAGTTGAACGCCGGCGGCAGCTGCATCGGCAAAAAGCCGTAGGTCTGGATGCCCAACCGGGCAAAGTGGCGGGCGTCGGTGACGGCGGGCAGCACCAGCGGGATGGCCACGCCGTTGGGGTCAGCCTGGCGCAAAATGTCGGCCAGCGTCTCAAACAGGGCCATGTTGGCCGCCGGCGGGCCGGGATCGTGGTGAAACATTTCGATTTCTACCTCATCTCCCAGCAATGAGCGCAGTTCGTTGATGAGGTCTTGCGGTTGGTAGCCGGGCAGGAGACGGCCGTCCAGCTTTAAGCTAATTTCACTGGGAATCACGTTGAACTTGTGGCCGCCTTGCACAATCGTCGGGCTGACGGTGTGGCGCAGCAGCGCGTCAAACTGCTGCCGCTGGCTGCCCATCAGCTTGAGCACGGAGTTAGTCAGGCGAGGATTCAGCACCTGGCGCAGCAGCAGGCCGGTGGGGAAGGGCACGTGGGCGGCAATGGCGCTGTACATCGCCCGTACCTCTGGGGTGATGTGGACCGGCAGGCGAGTTTGATCCAGCTTGGTGAGAATCTGCCCCAATTTGGCCATCGCCCCCCCTTGAATGGGGCTGGAGCCGTGCCCGCCGGGGCCGCGCACGGTGAGCTCCAGGGAGCAAAGCTGCTTCTCGGCCACCATGATGGGGTAAAACGTTTGCCCGGCTAGCTGCATCGTAAAGCCGCCAAATTCACCGATGGCAAACTGGACGCCTTCAAACTGCTCGGGATGCTCTTCTACTAAAAACCTTGCGCCCATCACGCCGCTGGCCTCTTCATCGCTCAAAATGGTCAGGATGAGGTCGCCGGGCGGGGTGATGCCTTCCATCTGCACCTTGAGGAAGGCGGCGACCATCATGGCCACGCCGCCCTTCATGTCCAGCGCGCCGCGTCCCCAAATCATGCCATCGATCAGCTCGCCGCCGAACGGGTCGTGCTGCCAATCTTGGTCAGCGGTAGTGACAACATCCACGTGGCCTTGCAGGAGCAGGGGTGGAGCCGTGCCGTTTCCCGGCAGGCGGGCGATGAGATTCGGCCGTTTTTCCTCTTTGGCCAGAATTGTCGTTTCGATGCCGGCGGTTTGCAGCAGATTGTTGATGTACTGTACACAGGCCAGCTCATTGCCAGGCGGGTTGGTGGTGTTGAAGCGAATGAGGTGTTGTAACAGCTCGGACGGCCGTTGGTAAATGGAGGGATCAGGCATTCATCTTTCCTAGAATAACTTTCTTAGGTTGGCAGCAATTTTCAAAAAAGTATAACAGATTTCTGTATAATCGCGGTGGGGTTGAGCATAGGGTTTTTTTTCGTTTGATAAAGACATATTTTCAAGAGAGGTCGCATGAAAGCGTTAAATCCGGAACAGTTTGGGGCTGTACGGCCGTTGTTTACCAACTTGCAGCAAAACTTGGTGGTGGAGTCTGTGTTGAGCAACATGACCCGAGGGCGCGTGTACGTCGACGATCCTGAAAATCCGCAGCTCGGTTTGCTGTGGACGGAGATGGATGCTGTGCTGCTGGCCGGTGAACCGAATGAGCAACTTTTCCCGGCGCTGCGCCACTTGATTTTGGATGAGATGATGCCGGACGCCCGCAGCCGTTACATTCCGCACTTCACCATTACGGTAGACCGGCTGGCCTGGGTTGAGAAACTGCCGGTGTTGCTGCCGGAACAGTCGCTGGTGGCGCTCCCCCGGCTGGCCTTTCACCTGGTGCAGCCACCACCTGATTGGCGCGCCTTGCTGCCTGCGCCCATGACGCTTCAGTCGATGGATGCCGCTTTTTTCGCCCGGCAAGCCCTGGAAAATCTGCCGAGTGCAGCAGGGTGGGTGCGCTCATTCTGGCCGGACATCGCTGCCTTTGAGGCGCGC